>DAOMWT010000054.1:0-16909 GCA_035436705.1 Thiobacillus sp.
TGTAGGTAATGAAGCCCTGCTTGAATACCAGCGCGCCGTCGCTGCGCTTGACCTGCGTTTTCGGGTGCATTACGGCGTGGCGTCGGGCGAGCAGACGCTACTGTGGGTGAACGAAGGCGAACGCTACACGCTGACCAGCGTGGCGGCGGCCAGCGGCCTCGCCGGGGTGTTTTACCGCGGCCGCTTCGTGCAGACCAGCCGCGGCCGTATCACGCCGCACGGCCTGCAGCCGGAGGAATTCTGGGACCAGCGCGGCGACAAGCACAGCCGCGCGCGCTTCGACGCGGCCAACGGCAGCCTCACGCTGATCCCGGCGAAGGGGGCGCCGCGCCATTTCGCCTATCAGGGCGAGGTGCAGGATGCGCTCAGCCTGTTTTTCCAGTTGGCGCTGACCGCGCCGCCGCCAGACGGGCGGCTGACCTATGCGGTGTTCAACGGCAAGAAGCTGCGCGACTACAGCTACGAGGTGCGCGGCGAAGAAATCCTGCAGACCGCGCTGGGTGAACTGCGCACCCTGCATCTTGCGCGGGTGGCCGACGCCGATGGCCGCTTCGAGGCCTGGCTGGCGATCGACCGCCATTACCTGCCGGTGCGCGTGCTGCGCAGCGACGAGAAGGGCGGCACGGTGGAGCTCAGGGTGAAATCGATCGGGCCTTGAATGCTACTGCGGCAAGCCGTCTATCTGCGCGCCTGCCGCGATGCCGCGCCGGCGGAATTCCCCTTGCGGCACTTCCAGCGCATAGCGCGCATCCGTGCCGGGGCAATGCAGGGCGTCGCTATGCGGCTGCATGTCGGCGAGCGTGACGATGCGGCCGCGGTCGTCGGCAAACGCAATCGACAGCGGCAGCGGGGTGTTGCGCATCCAGAAGCAATGCCGGGCCGCGTGCCCGAATACGAACAGCATGCCGCCGTCGGCGGGGAGCCGGGTGCGGTCCATCAGGCCGCGTTCACGCTGCTGCGGCGTGGCCGCGACTTCAACCTGGAAAACATGCGGGCCGATGCGCAGCGGCAGTGATGCGTCGTTCGCGGCGGCACCGGCGGCGCATGAAACCAGCGCTGCAAGCGCGCCATAACGGCCGGCTCTGAGCAACGCGCTATAACGCATCGCGCAGCCGTTCGGCCAGTTGCAGCGCGGCGACCGGATCGGCATCCAGCACGTTGAAATGTCCCATCTTGCGGCCGGGACGCGCGGCTTGTTTGCCGTACAGGTGCAGCTTGATGGCGGGGTGCGCCAGCAGCACGCCCCAGTGCGGGCTGCCGTTGCGCCAGCGGTCGCCGAGCAGGTTGACCATCACCACCGGCGACAGCAGGCGGGGGTCGCCCAGCGGCAGGCCGCACAGCGCACGCACCTGCTGCTCGAACTGGTCGGTGACGCAGGCGTCGAGCGTGTAGTGGCCGGAGTTGTGCGGGCGCGGGGCGATTTCGTTGACCATCAGGCGGCCCCCGGCGACGAAGAATTCGACCGCCATCACGCCGACGTAGCCGAGCCGGTCGGCTACCGCGCGCGCCGTGTCGCGCGCCTGCACGGCGAGGCTGTCGGGCACGCGGGCGGGAACGATGGAGACGTCGAGAATGCCGTTGTCGTGGCGGTTTTCGGCGACCGGAAACAGCGCGCACTCGCCGGCATCGTCGCGCGCCAGCACCACCGATACCTCGCGCTCCAGTTCGACGAAACCTTCCAGCACGCAGGGCTGGCCGCCGAATTCACGGAACGCAGCGCGGGCTTCCTCGAGCGTGCCGACCCGCGCCTGGCCCTTGCCATCGTAGCCGAAACGCGACACTTTCAGCAGCGCCGGCGTGCCGGTGTCCGCCAGTGCGGCGTCGAGGTCGCCTTCGCTGTAGACCAGCGCGAACGGCGCGGTGGCGAAGCCGTTGTCGGCGAGCCAGGATTTTTCGTGGCTGCGATCCTGCACGATCGCCACTGCGGCAGCGCCCGGCGACACCCGGCAATAGCTGGCCAGTTCGATCAGGCTCGCCGCCGGGACGTTCTCGAATTCGGTGGTCACGGCGGCGCAGGTGGCGCCGAGCTGCTTCAGCGCGGCGTGGTCGGCATAATCCGCCTGCAGGTGCACATCTGCCATCTGCCCGGCGGGGCTGGCGCCATCGGGGTCGAGCACCATGACCCGGTAACCCATGGTGCGCGCGGCGATGGCGAACATGCGGCCGAGCTGGCCGCCGCCGAGGATGCCCAGGGTGGCACCGGGCAGGATGGGCAGCGGCTTAGTCGACATCGGGCAGTTCCATTGCCAGCACCGAATCCGCCTGACCACGGCGGAAGTCATTGAGCTGGTCAGCGAGCCCGTTGTCGTAGCGCGCGATCAGGGCGGCGGCGAACAGCGCGGCGTTGGCGGCGCCGGCCTCGCCGATGGCGAAGGTGGCGACCGGGATGCCCTTCGGCATCTGCACGATGGAGAGCAGCGAATCCATGCCCTTGAGGTATTTTGACGGTACCGGCACGCCGAGCACCGGCACAATGGTTTTCGAGGCGATCATGCCGGGCAGGTGGGCGGCGCCACCGGCACCGGCGATGATCGCCTTGATGCCGCGTGTCTCCGCAGTGGAAGCGTATTCGTACAGCAGATCCGGGGTGCGATGCGCGGACACCACCTTCGTTTCGTAGTGGATGCCCAACTGCTTCAGCAGCATCGCCGTGTGCTTCATCACCTCCCAGTCGCTGGAAGACCCCATCACCACACCCACCTGAGGCGCGTTCATCATGCTGATTCCTGAATGCGAAAGTCGGCATTTTAGCGCGCAGACTCCCTACAATGGCGCGCGTATGATTTCGGAGACGACCATGCCGGCTTCCCTGCAGACCCTGATCCTGCTCACGCTGTCCAACGTGTTCATGACCTTCGCGTGGTACGCCCATCTGAAAGACATGAACAACCAGCCGTGGATTGTCGCGGCGTTCGCCAGCTGGGGCATCGCCCTGTTCGAGTATCTGCTGCAGGTGCCGGCCAACCGCATCGGCTTCACCGTGATGAGCCTGCCGCAGTTGAAGATCATGCAGGAGGTCATCGCGCTGTCGGTATTCATCCCGTTCGCCGTGCTCTATATGAAGGTGGAGCTGAAGCTGGATTTCCTGTGGGCGGCGCTGTGCCTGATGGGTGCCGTCTATTTCATGTTCCGCGAATCGGTGTAGATACTGCGCCACGCGCACCCTGCGGCCTTGTTGCACGTGCGCCAGAGGTGCCCAAACAAAACGCCCCGCACGGGGCGGGGCGTTTGATGCGGCGGCTTGTGCCCTCAGACGCAGCCGGTCGGCTTCGGGGTGCCCGCGTAGCGGCCGGCCTGCTTGGCGGGGCCGAACGGGAACAGCTCGAAGAGGAATTTCTTGTCGCCCCATTCGTCGCCGAATTCTTCCTTCAGGCCCTTCTGCAGGAAGCGCAGGTTGGGCGCGGTGCCGTTCTGGGCGAACTGGTCACGCATGTAATGGATGATCTTCCAGTGGTTTTCGCCCAGTTCCAGCTTGTCTTCCTTGGCCAGTTCGACCGCCAGTTCCTCGGACCAGTCATCCAGGTTGACCAGGTAGCCTTCGGGGTCGGTTTCGACGATTTTTCCGTTGATTTCACGTTCCATGTTGCAGTCCTTGCGTCCAATTAAATTTGCGAGGCCGAACAATAGAATAACCTAGTAAACTAGTCAAGTAATTTCGGTGGGCTGGGCGAGGCTCATGCCGCCGGTTTTCCGGCATGGGCTTCGTCGCGTGCCCGCCTGAGCCAGGCATAGTAGGCGTCGTACATCAGCATGCCGTGCTGCAGCATGACGTGGTCATCCGCGAACAGCGCCGACAAGCCGAGCGATTGCGCCAGCAGGCCGGCGCATTGCGGCGCGAGATCGAGCCGCGCGGTGTCGGCGCCGCGCACGATGACGGCGAGCTGCTGCAAAGCCGGGTCGCGCAGATCGTGCAGGCGCAAAAAGGCATCGAAACTACACAACTCGCCGACATGGCCGTATTCCACGCCGGGGATGTCGTAGGGGATCGCGCCGGTGTCTTGCGCGACTTTCAGCACATCGGCGGCGGGTACGTAGAGGAATTCGGCGGCCGGATCGATGAAGCGCGCAATCAGCCAGGGGCAGGCGATACGGTCGATCTTCGGGCGTTCGCGGGTGACCCATTTCATTTGGCAGCGACCTTGCCGCCCGCGGCCTTCCAAGCTTCGAAGCCGCCCTCGATGAAGCGTGCCTTGACGCCGGCAGCCTGCAGGCGGTCGACCACGCTGTTCGATACCGCGCCGCCGCGCACGCAGTAGATCACCACGTCGAGCGTGCGCGGGACGGCGCCGATCCAGGCGTCGATCTTGTCCGGGTTCTTCCACAGCGCGCCGGGAATGGTCTCATTGGACGCCGCATAGTCGCTTTCGCGCCGCACGTCGAACACCAGGGTGGTGTCGGGATTGACCTTGCCGGGCTTGATCGTGCGCGCCAGTTCCTCGCATTTGTCGCTCGGATTGGCGCAGCCGCAGCGCTTCGGTGGTTGGATGATCTTGGGTTCCATGATTTTCCTCACATGAATAACGAATAAGCCAGCCCAAGCAGGGCGCACACGCCGATCACCTTCATGATGTCGGCCTGGTATTTCCACAGGGCGACGAACGCGGCAACCGCAACGATGACGGGGAACCTTCGAAGCTGCCGGCGAACGGCGCCGCTGCCGTGCCCCGCGGCCAGAAGGTGTGCCAGGCGAAGAATACCGCCAGATTGAGGATGACGCCCACCACCGCGCCGGTGATGCCGGTCAGCGGCGCAGTGAAGCGAAGCTCGCCGCGCGTGACCTCGATCAGCGGCGCGCCCGCCAGGATGAAAAAGAACGAGGGCAGAAAGGTGAAGAAAGTCGCCACCGCCGCGCCGGCAAACCCGGCGGCCAGCGGATTGCCGAACACTTCCTTGGCGACGCCACCGAGATAGCCGACCCAGGTGACGATCATGATCAGCGGTCCCGACGTGGTTTCGCCGAGCGCCAGCCCGTCCATCATCCGCGCGCCGGTGAGCCAGCCGAAATGTTCCACCGCGCCCTGGTAGACGTAGGGCAGCACGGCGTAGGTGCCGCCGATGGTGAGGAAGGCTGCGCGGGTGAAGAAGTCGCCCATGCGGTAGAGATCGGGTGCGCCGTGGAGTGCCAGTATCGCGCCCAGCCAGATCAGCACGAACGCGCCGCTGGTGGCCGCGAGTCGGCTCCAGCTGAAACGCGCGTGGGCGGGCGGCGGCGTGTCGTCGTCGATCAGCGCCGGGCCGTACTGCCTGTGGCCGCCGCCCGCCTTGAATTTGTGCGGCGCGAACTTGCCGCCCAGCGCGCCCAGAATCGCCGCCGCGAGCACGATCCACGGAAAGCCGATGTCGAACACGAAAATGCCGATGAAGGCGAGTGCGGCCATGCCCCACAGCACTTCGTTCTTCAGCGCGCGATGGCCGATGCGCCAGGCGGCGAACAGCACCACCACCGCCGGTCGGATGCCGTAGAAAATGCCCTGCACCAACGGCACGTCGCCCCATGCCAGATAGAGGGCGGCCCCCAGCGCCAGCAGCAGAAAGCCGGGCAGGAAGAACAGCGTGCCCGCGATCGCGCCGCCTTTCACGCCGTGCAACAGCCAGCTGATGTAGATCGCCAGCTGGGTCGCTTCGGGGCCGGGCAGCAGCATGCAGTAGTTAAGCGCATGCAGGTAGCGATGCTCGGAAATCCAGCGGCGTTTTTCCACCAGCATCCTGATGCATCAGCGCGATCTGCCCGGCGGGGCCGCCGAAGCTGATGAAACCGAGCTTGAGCCAGTATTTGAAGGATTCGCCCAGAGTGACGGGCGCGGGGGCGGCGATGGGGGTGGTGTCCAAGAGAAATGCTCCGAGTCGAAGGATTAAAGCCAGACTTGGACGGGACACCGTCTTGCGGATGGGGTGACATCCTGACGCCGGGGGTTGGTGCCCCGGCAGGTGTGATTCTAAATACCGGGCGGGGCGATCAGCCAAGCGCGTCCGGCCCCAGCACGAAATCCTTGAACGCCTGCGTCACCGGCGACAGCCGTTTGTCGGCACGGTGGACGATGTACCAGTGGCGCATGATGGGAAAACCCTCGACCGCGAGCACGGCCAGCCGCTTCAGCGCCCGTTCCATCTCCAGCGTCTGCAGCGACAGGATGCCGAGGCCCAGCCCGGCCTGGACCGCCTGCTTGATCGCTTCGTTGCTGCTCATTTCCATGCTGCTGCGGATTTCCAGCCCGCGGGCGGCGAAGAAGCGTTCCATGGCGCCGCGGGTGCCGGAGCCGGCTTCGCGCACCAGGAACGATTCGGACGCCAGGTCGCGGACGGCGATCCGCTTTTTGCGGACCAGCGGATGGCCGGGCGGGGCGATCACCACCAGCGGATTGTCCATGAAACGGGTGGCTTCCAAGCCCAGTCCGTCCGGCACCTGGCCCATGATGGCCAGATCGATGCGGTTCGCGGCCAGTTGCCCCAGCACCGACTCGCGGTTGGATACGTCCAGATGGATCGCCACCTTGGGATGCTCGCCGCGAAAGCGGGCGAGGATGCCGGTGGCGACGGCACTCACGGTCGTGGTCACGGCAATATTGAGCTGGCCGCTATCCATGCTGCGCAGCTGCGCCAGGTTGGCCTGCAGGTCGTCCAGACGCGCGGTGATCGCCTGGCTGGCGTGCAGCACCTCGCGCCCGGCCTCGGTGAGAAAGATTTTTTTCCCCAGCTGCTCGGTGAGCGGCAGGCCGAGAATGACCTCGATTCCCCGCACCTGCATGGAGACGGCCGGCTGCGACAGGTGCAATTCCTCGGCCGCCCGCGAAAACGACAGATGGCGGGCAACCGCTTCAAATACCCGGAACTGGCGAAGCGTCAATCGGCGCATTGTTAATGTATAAGGTTAACGATATGGTTTTTATCATAACAATTGAATTTTAATTATATAAGTCCCTGCGTATAGTCCGTCCCTGTCGTGATCAGGGGAAAGCGCCTGATGCTTTGTTTATCTACCGCAGGAGTCATGCAATGGATCAATCCGCACGTTATGCCGACCTCTCCCTGAAAGAGGAAGACCTGATCAAGGGTGGCAAGCACATCCTTGTCGCCTACAAGATGAAGCCCAAGGCCGGCCATGGCTACCTCGAAGCTGCCGCGCACTTCGCCGCCGAGTCCTCCACCGGCACCAACGTCGAAGTGTCGACCACCGACGAATTCACCAAGGGCGTCGACGCGCTGGTGTACTACATCGACGAAGCCACCGAAGACATGCGGATTGCGTATCCGCTCGATCTGTTCGACCGCAACGTCACCGACGGCCGCATGATGATCGTCTCCTTCCTGACGCTGGTGATCGGCAACAACCAGGGCATGGGCGACATCGAGCATGCCAAGATCCACGACTTCTACGTTCCCGAGCGCGCCATCCAGCTGTTCGACGGCCCCGCCAAGGATATTTCCGACCTGTGGCGCATCCTGGGTCGTCCGATCCAGAACGGCGGCTACATCGCCGGCACCATCATCAAGCCGAAGCTGGGCCTGCGTCCCGAGCCGTTCGCCCATGCGGCCTACCAGTTCTGGCTGGGCGGCGACTTCATCAAGAACGACGAACCCCAGGGCAACCAGGTGTTCTCACCGCTGAAGAAAACCATTCCGCTGGTCTATGACGCGATGAAGCGCGCGCAGGACGAAACCGGTCAGCCCAAGCTGTTCTCGATGAACATCACCGCCGACGATCATTTCGAAATGTGCGCCCGCGCCGATTTCGCGCTGGAAACCTTCGGCCCCGACGCCGACAAGCTGGCCTTCCTGGTCGACGGTTTCGTCGGCGGCCCCGGCATGATCACCACTGCCCGCCGTCAGTACCCCGGCCAGTACCTGCACTACCACCGCGCCGGCCACGGCATGATCACCTCGCCGTCCGCCAAGCGCGGCTACACCGCGTTCGTGCTGGCCAAGATCTCGCGCCTGCAGGGGGCGTCGGGCATCCACGTCGGCACCATGGGCTACGGCAAGATGGAAGGCGACAACACCGACAAGCTGATCGCCTACATGATCGAGCGCGATGAGTGCCAGGGCCCGGTCTATTTCCAGAAGTGGTATGGCATGAAGCCCACCACCCCGATCATTTCCGGCGGCATGAACGCGCTGCGTCTGCCCGGCTTCTTCGAGAACCTCGGCCACGGCAACGTCATCAACACTTCCGGCGGCGGCTCCTACGGCCACATCGACAGCCCGGCCGCCGGCGCGATCTCGCTGCGCCAGTCGTACGAGTGCTGGAAGGCCGGCGCTGACCCGATCGAGTTCGCTAAGAGCCACAAGGAATTCGCCCGCGCCTTCGAGTCCTTCCCGGGCGACGCCGACAAGCTGTTCCCGGGCTGGCGCGAGAAGCTGGGCGTGCACAAATAAGTATGCGGGGATGGATCCTCATCCCTACGCGGGTTGGGTTCGAAGCGGTCTCCTAGCCGTCGAGAACCGTTCCCGCGCTACACGCCCCCGGCTTTCCGGGGGCGTTTTTTTCTTCCATCGCGAGGAATGAAGATGACGAACAAGGACCAGTACAAGGTCGAGCAGGAACCCTTCTACCAGCAGCAGAAGAACGAAGTCGCGCTGTACGAGGCCGCCTACCGCAACCGCCTGCCGGTGATGGTGAAAGGACCGACAGGATGTGGAAAATCGCGCTTCGTCGAATACATGGCGTGGAAGCTTGGCAAGCCGCTGATCACCGTGGCCTGCAATGAGGACATGACCGCGTCCGACCTGGTGGGACGCTACCTGCTGGAAGCCAACGGCACCCGCTGGCTCGACGGCCCGCTCACCACCGCCGCGCGCATCGGCGCCATCTGCTATCTGGACGAGATCGTCGAGGCGCGGCAGGACACCACCGTGGTGATCCACCCGCTCACCGACCACCGCCGCACCCTGCCGCTCGACAAGAAGGGCGAGCTGATCCACGCCCACCCCGACTTCCAGTTGGTGATTTCCTACAACCCCGGCTACCAGACGCTGATGAAGGATCTCAAGCAGTCGACCAAGCAGCGTTTCACCGCGTTCGACTTCGACTACCCCGACGCCGCGCTGGAAACCGAGATTGTGGCAAAAGAAACCGGTGCCGATGCCGCGATGGCGGCCAAGCTGGTGAAGATCGGCGGCGTCGCCCGCCGCCTCAAAGGCCACGGGCTGGACGAAGGCATCTCCACCCGCCTGCTGGTGTACGCGGCGACGCTGATCAAGGACGGGGTGGAACCGCACGACGCCTGCCGCATGGCGCTGGTGCGGCCGATCACCGACGACGCCGATATTCGCGATACGCTGGACCACGCGATCGATGCGACGTTTGCGTAAGTCTGCGTCGATGTGCGCCAAGGCTCGCCCGGCATGACGACCGAAATCGTGTACCAGCATCCCCTCATGGCCGCTTACTGGAAGCAGCTCGACACCCGCTTCGCGCAGGTGGAAGAGGTGTTCGACGACGTCATGGCGGAAGCGCTGGCGGTGCTCACGCGCGAAGGACTCGATGCCTACCTCGAAGCGGGCCGCGTCATCGGCAGGCTGGGGCGCGGCGCCGAGCCGATGCTGGCGTTCCTGGAGGCGTGGCCGTCCACCGCGAAGGCTGTCGGCGAATCCGCGCTGCCGGCGGTGATGACGCTGATCCAGCGCATGCAGAAGTCGCCCAACGGCCGCGCCATCGCGCCCTTTCTGCAGACGCTGGCGCCGCTGGCGCGGCGGCTGCAGTCGCAAGAGCAATTGCAGCACTATCTCGACCTCACGCTGGATTTCATGGCGCGCACCACCGGCTCCATCCACGGCCACCACACCACCTTCCCCAGCCCGGGCCTGCCGGAATTCCTTGCCCAGGCGCCGAACCTGCTCAGCCAGCTGACGCTGGCCGGCCTGAAGAACTGGGTCGAATACGGCATCCGCAACTACCGCAGCCACCCCGAGCGGCAGAAGGATTACTTCAGCCTGCAGTCGGCCGACAGCCGCGCGGTGCTGCAGCGCGAACGCCACGGCACCCTGCTGGCGGACGTCGAGCGCAAGCTCGATCTGTACCTGCGCGGCCTGTGGCAGGACGGCGACCACCTGGTGCCATACTCCACCGCGTTCGACGAAATCCGCAAGCCGATTCCCTACTACGACAAGCTCGGCATCCGCCTGCCCGACGTCTACGACGACGCGCCGGTTGAAGAGGGCGTGGTCGTCTCCGGCCTCGACCGCTACCGCGCCGCGCTCGCCCACATCGTCGGCCACCGCCGCTGGTCCGAGGCGCAGGTCGCCGACAACTGGAGCCCGTTCCAGCGCATGGCGGTGGAGTTCTTCGAGGACTGCCGCATCGAGACGCTCTTGATCCGCGCATACCCCGGCCTCTCCCGCCTGTTTCTCGCGCTGCATCCGAAGCCACAGGAAACCGCCTGCGATCCGGAAACCACGTCCTGCCTGCGCCACCGCATGGCGATGCTGTCGCGCGCGCTGCTCGATCCGGATCACGGCTATCTTGACGCCGACCTGCTGGACTACGTGCAGCGCTTCCACGCGATCATGGCGCACGGGGAATCGAGCACAAAAGAGATCGCTGCGCTGGCGCTTTCCTACGTCGCCAGAACCCGCCGCCAGAGCGACCAGTTCGCCAGGATCCATTTCGACGACACCGTGGTCGACTACCGCGACGACAACCGCCAGCTGTGGAAATTCATCGAGGCGGGCGACGAGGAAGACGCCTTCGACGAGCAGCGCAAGATCGAGCCGGGCGAGGAAATCCACGGCCTGCCGCCGCGCCACTACCCCGAGTGGGACTACGGCAGCCAGACCTACCGCCCGGACTGGGCCTGCGTGTACGAAGCGCTGCATCCCCACGGCAACGCCAGCGACATCGACCGCCTGCTCGCCAAGCACGGCGCGCTCGCCAAGCGGCTGAAGAAGATGCTCGACCTCCTGAAGCCGCAGGACAAGGTGCGTATCCGCTATCAGGAAGAAGGCAGCGAACTCGATCTCGACGTCGCCATCCGCTCGCTCATCGACTTCAAGGGCGGCGCCACCCCCGACCCGCGCATCAACATGAGCCACAAGACCTCCGGCCGCGACATCGCCGTTATGCTGCTGCTCGACCTGTCGGAATCGCTCAACGAGAAGGCGGCGGGCAGCAATCAGACCATACTCGAACTCTCCCAGGAGGCGGTTTCGCTCTTGGCCTGGGCGATCGAGAAGCTGGGCGACCCGTTCGCCATCGCCGGCTTCCATTCCAACACCCGCCACGACGTGCGTTATCTGCACATCAAGGGCTACGGCGAGCACTTCAACGACGACGTCAAGGCGCGCCTGGCCGCGATGCAGGCGGGCTGGTCGACCCGCATGGGCGCGGCGATGCGCCACGCCGCGCGCACTCTCGGCGCGCGTCCGGCCGACAAGAAACTGATGCTCATCCTCACCGACGGCATGCCGTCCGACGTCGATGTCCACGATGAACGCCTGTTGATCGAAGACGCGCGGCAAGCGGTGAAGGAACTCGACCGGGACAATATTTTCACCTATTGCATTAGCCTCGACCCCAGGGCCGACGAATACGTCGGCGATATCTTCGGCCGTCAGGTCACCGTCATCGATCGCATCGAGCGCCTGCCCGAAAAACTGCCAGAGCTCTTTATGGCGTTAACGAAGTAAACGCCAGGTCGCGGAGCGACGGCCGCAACGACACGTTCCCGCTTCATGGCACTCACCGGGCGAGTGCCATGAAGCGGGAACGTTCGGCCTTGAAATGGCCTCCGGCAGCAGGCTTTTTGCGCGTGCCTTGTTGCCGCGGACGCGGTCCGGATTGCCTCGCGGGGGCCTATCGGTTAAAATAATTTTGCGCAAAACAATATTGATTGCGTGCTTGTTGTGCCGGTTCGCCCCTACGCGGGCAGCCCCAACACACCATAAAACCAATCATTGCCCGGCGCCTTCCGCGCCCGTGATTTTTCCATCCGCCTTTCCCGGCGATGACGCCTCCTGAAGGAGGTATTGCCCCCATGCCCGGCTATCCCCTCGATACCCGGGGCCTGGGCTGCTGAGTCCAGGCATCCTGTCAGGCTGCCCCGCCAGCCGCATCCTGGCTGTTTTTCCAACGCGCGCGCGACTCTCGCCGCCCCGACTTTGGAGATGACATTGTTCGACATGACTGAAGGCTTTCATCCGACTGCCCCTGCGCCGCCGCACGGCGGCGCGCCGACCTGGCTGTGGACACGGCGTCGAGAGGTTGGGGAAGCGATCCACCGTCGCAACCATCACCCACACTGTCTGTCCGGGATCACCCTGCCGTCCGGACTCGGCGCCACCACCGACATGCCGCACGCGCTGCACGGCGCACAGCGGGTCATCCTTGCCGTGCCTTCGGCGGCCACCCGGCACATTGCCCGTCAGGCCGTCGCCGTGCGGCCCTGCATAGCCGTGCGGCCCTACATCGGTCGCGACAGGGACGCGCCTCCGGCACGGGGCCCGATCTATGCGTAAGGCAGGCGGCGACATGCCGCAGACCATCCTCGCCACCGACCTCGACGGCACTTTTCTCGGCGGCAGTGCCGACGAACGTGCGGCGCTGTATGACTGGATCGCGCAGCGCCGCGACGAAATCGTGCTCATTTTCGTCAGCGGCCGCGGCATCGACTTCATGCGTGGCCTGGCCAAAGAGCTGCCGGTGCAGCCCGACCACATGGTCGGCGATGTCGGCACCAGTGTCGCGTGCGGCCCGTGGTACTTGCCCCTGCCGCATCTCGAGCAGTGGCTGGACGCCCGCTGGCCGGCCGATGCATCGCTGCGCATCGAGCAGACCATGCAGCAGCATCCGGGGTTGAGCGAGCAGCCCATCGCCGGTGGCCGGCGCCGGTCCTACTACTTCAAGGACCCCACCCATGCGCTGGCTGCGCAACAAGACATCCAGCAACTGGGTTTCGACGCCCTGATCTCGGACAACCTGTATTTCGACGTGCTGCCGCGCGGCGTGCAGAAAGGCCCCACCCTGTTGCGCACCTTGCAGGCGCTCGACCTGCCCGTACGCCGCACCCTGGTGGCCGGCGACACCCTAAACGACCTGTCCATGTTCGACACCGGCCTGGCCGGTGTCGCCGTGGGCAACCGCGAGGCCGCGCTCGACGCGGCCATCCAGCAGCACGACAACGTGTATCGCAGCCCTCATCCGGGGGCGGCCGGCGTGCTCGACGCCCTGCAACGCTTTCACCGAACGGAGGACTCCCATGGCTTCATCGCTGGTCATCGTCTATCACCGGCAGCCTTATGAGGAACATGTCGTAGACGGCAAAACCGTTCTCAGGGAAAACGCCAGCCCCAACGGCATCGTGCCCGCGCTGAAGGGCTTCATCGGACAGACCGAACGCGCCAGCTGGGTCGCCTGGAAAAAGGCCGCCGCCGGCAAGCCGCCCAGATTCGAACGCCGCATCACGGTGGAAGACAGCTACGGCAGCTACGAAGTGGTGCGCCTGCCGCTCACCAGCGAGCAGATCAGCCAGTTCTACCACGTCACCTCGAAAGAGGCGCTGTGGCCCATCCTCAACAGCTTCCCTTCGCTGTATTCCACCGAAAACTGCGACTGGGCCACCTTCCGCGAGGTCAACCGCCTGTTCGCAGAGGCGGCCTGCGAAGAAGCCGCGCCGGGCGCCGTGGTGTGGGTGCACGACTACAACCTGTGGCTGGTGCCCAGATTCGTGCGCGAGATGCGGCCCGACGTGCACATCGCTTTCTTTCATCACACACCGTTTCCGCCGGCGGACGTCTTCAACATTTTTCCGTGGCGTGACGAGATCATCGACAGTCTGCTGGTTTGCGACGTGGTGGGATTCCACATTCCGCGCTATGCACGCAATTTCGTCGCCACCGTGGAGTCGCTGCGTCCGGTGGACGAGGTGGTCGAACGCAGGGTGCCCGACGAGCTGCGTGCCACCGGCACCGCACTGTCCGAACCGCTGACGCCGGTGTCGATGACATGCAAGGGGCGCAAGATCCAGATCGACGCCTCCCCCATCGGTACCCATGCCGGGATGATCCGCAGCATCGTGCAGCAGCCCGACAAACGGGCGCAGGTCGCGCAGATCCGGCGCGATATCCCGCAGGAAAAAATCATCGTCTCGATCGGCCGCGTCGACTACGCCAAGGGCACACGCGAGATGCTGCTGGCCTACGAGCGCCTGCTGCAGCGGCGCCCCGAGCTGCATGGAAAGGTGAAGCTGCTGGTCACCGCAGTGGCGGCAGCCGACGGCATGCGTGCCTACAAGAAAGCGCAGCAATCCATCGAACAACTGGTGGGACGCATCAACGGCCACATCGGCACCCTGTCCTGGCAACCGATCCTGCTGTCGACCACGCCGATGCCGTTTGCCGACACGCTGTGCTACTACCGCGCCGCCGATATTTGCTGGATCACCCCGCTGCGCGATGGATTGAACCTCGTCGCCAAGGAATTCATCGCCGCTCACGTCAACGAAAGCGGCGTGCTGGTACTGTCGGAATTCGCCGGTGCTGCGGTCGAGCTGCAGGACGCGGTGCTGGTCAATCCCTACAGCCTTATCCAGATGGACGCGGCCATCGATCGCGCGCTGGACATGCCGCGCGAGGAACAGCGTGCGCGCATGCAGCGCATGGATGCACTGATCGACCGTTACGACGTTGGCCACTGGACCCGCCATGTGCTGGAACTGTTCAGACAGCTGCGCGCAGTGCCGGCCGCAAAGCCGTCTGACGCGCAACGCGTCAGCACGCCCCCCGTTTTTTCGTAGTCGCCCTGCGCCTGCCGGACCGCCAGCAGGCCGGCACCGGCTTGACCCACGAGGCCCTCCCATGACCCTGCGCAACCAAGTCCAGCTGATCGCCTATCCCGACCGGATGGGCGCCAACCTGGCCGAGCTGTACGACATCATCGAGCGGTATTTTTCGAAAGCCATCGGCGGCATCCACATCCTGCCCCCGTACCCGTCGAACGCCGACGGCGGCTTCTCGCCACTGACCCACAAGGAAATCGATCCGGAATACGGCAGTTGGGCCGACGTCGAAAGAATCTCGGCGCGTTTCGACCTCTGTCTCGATCTCACCCTCAACCACATCTCGGACGAGTCCGCGGAATTCAAGGACTTTATCGCCCGCGGCTACGATTCCGAATACGCCGACCTCTTCGTGCACGTCGACCAGCTCGGGCCGATTTCGCCTGACGATCTGGCGCGCATCCACATCCGCAAGGAAAAGGAGCCCTTCCGCGAGGTGACCTTCGCCGACGGCAGCGGTGGCCGCGTCTGGTGCACCTTCACCGAGCACCAGGTCGACCTCAACTACAACTCGCCCAAGACCTACGCGCTGATGGAGGACACCATCAAGTTCCTCGCCGCGCGCGGTGTCAGGCTGTTTCGCCTGGATGCCTTCGGCTACACGACGAAAAAGATCGGCACCAGCTGTTTCCTGGTCGAGCCCGACGTCTACGACATCCTCAAGTGGGTCGACGGCATCGCCCGCGAGAACGGGGCGGAGACCCTGCCCGAGGTGCATGACCATGCCAGCTTCCAGTACGCCATCGCACTGCACGGCATGCATCCCTACGGCTTCGCGCTGGCGCCGCTGCTGCTGTTTTCGCTGCTCGACGCCAACAGCGTCTATCTCAAGCAGTGGCTGCGCATGTGTCCGCGCAACCAGCTCACCGTGCTCGATACCCACGACGGCATCTGCATTCCCGACGCCGAAGGCGTGCTGCCCAAGGACAAGATCCAAGCGGTGATCGACAACGTCAGCCAGCGCTCGGCCGACCCCATCCTGCGCCGCTCCGCCGCCAACGTGCATAGCGTCGGCGCGATCTACCAGCTCACCTGCACCTACTACGACGCACTCAAGCGAAACGACGATGCCTACATCGCCGCCCGCGCGATCCAGTTCTTCGCCCCCGGCATCCCGCAGGTCTACTACGTCGGCCTGCTCGCCGGCAGCAACGACCTGGAATTGATGGAAGCCACCGGCGAGTTGCGCGACATCAACCGCCACCGTTACAGCGCGGACGAGGTCGACCAGGCGGTGAAGCAACCCGTGGCCAAGCGCTTGCTCAAACTGATGGAATTCCGCAGCAGCTATCCCGCGTTCGACGGCGTGTTCCACCTGATGTATTCGAACGAAAGCAGTGTCGCCATGTGCTGGCGCCACGGCGAACTGCGCTGCGAGCTCTTCGTCGACCTCAACTTCAAGAAAGCGACGATCGGCTATGTCGACGTGAAGTCCCGGCGCTGGCTGAGCATGCGCTGCTGACCGGCCTGCGCTGCACGATGGGCGTGTGCTATGTTGATGTTTTCCGGTGAGCGAAGGTAGCAAGCCCATGACGCCCTATTTGCTGGATGGACCCGTGCAGTACACCCTGCTGGCAGTGGTTCTTGCCGTGGTGGCCTACATCCGCAATATTCCTTACAAGGAACTGAAAGACAGACTCACCGTCTCGTCAGCCGCCGGCACGACGCTCAGCGCGACAAAGTGCTGCACGATCAAGGCCCAGCTCCTGGCGCTGGACCTGATGCAGATCGTTCTGGCGGCGATAGGCGTGTTGCTGGTCGGACGCTTTCAACTGGGGGACACGTACGACGCCTATATCCTGTTCACGCTATGGATACTCGCATTCGCATTGTTTGTCATGCACGTCCTGGTGAATGGCCGCAACATTGTCAAAACCCTGTTCAGATGAATCGGCAGTGAACCGGACGCCTCGGGTTTTGCTGGCCGTCCTGCCGCACGCCCTGGCCTGAACCTGCCAGTTTCATCACCCTCGCCGCATAATCCGGTATTCCGCCCAATACCGGTTCGTCCCATGCGTCGCCTGTCCCTGCCCTTGCTTCTCCTCGCCGCCCTGCTTTCCGCCTGTGCGGCCCCGCCCCCGGCACTCCCCATCCCGCCGCCGGCCCCGCTGTCCAAGCCGTCGCTCAAGATCGCGCTGGCG
>DAOMWT010000055.1:0-16826 GCA_035436705.1 Thiobacillus sp.
CCTTGGTAGGGAATGGACTCGGCTGCGACATCGAGTTTTTCAACAGAATCGGTCGGTAGCAGTCGCTGAACGCAAAAGTCCCGAGTGGTCATTCAGGCCTAGCATGAGACGTCCGCCGAAAATCTCTGAAGTCCATTGCGGGTCGATCTGGCTTTGCAAGCCAAAGAAATCACCACCAGGGTAAGTTCGCTATTGGTCGACTTTGGCAGCATTTAGCCCAGTCGGGGCACGCCGGCAAACCCTGGCGCGTTACAATCGCGGGGCTTTTTGCCCATAACCCCATGACCGAAAACCTCGAAAACCAGTCGCAGGACAACCTGGAAACCAGCCTCGCGCAGGTGCAGGCGCTGCTCGCCAAGATGCGGCTGGTGGAGGAGCTCGTCCACAAGCAGGGCGGGCCGCGCCAGGATCTGGTCGAGAACCTGGTGCACAAGCAGAACCTGACCGAGTTGCAGCGGCATCTGGAAACGCTGCACCCGGCGGACGTGGCCTACATTCTGGAAGCGCTGCCGCTGGACGAGCGCCGGCTGGTGTGGGATCTGGTCAAGGCGGAGCACGACGGCGAGATCCTGCTGGAAGTCTCCGATTCGGTGCGCGAATCGCTGATCCAGACCATGGACAAGGCGGAGCTGCTGGCTGCCGCCGAATCGCTCGACACCGACGAGATCGCCGACATCGCGGCCGACCTGCCGTACGACGTGATCCAGGAACTGCTGACCACGCTGGACGCGCAGAAGCGCGCGCACCTGCAATCGGCGCTGGCCTATCCGGAGGACACGGTGGGCGCGCTGATGGACTTCGAGATGGTGACCATCCGCGCCGACGTGACGCTGGAAGTGGCGTTGCGCTACCTGCGCCGTCTCGGCGAGCTGCCCGACCAGTTGGACAAGCTGTTCGTGGTGGACCGCGATGACGCGATCATCGGCGTGCTGCCGCTGAAAAGACTGCTGACTACCGACCCCGAGGCATCGGTGGCGGCGGTGATGGTCGAGGATTTCATCAAGTTCCACCCCGAGGACGAGGCGCATGAGGCGGCGCAGGCGTTCGAGCGCTACGACCTGGTGATGGCGCCGGTGGTGGATATGCAGGGACGGCTGATCGGGCGTCTCACCGTCGACGCGGTGGTCGACTACATCCGCGAATCGGCCGACGCCGACATGCTGTCGATGGCCGGCCTGAAAGAAGAGGAAGACCTGTTCTCCACCGTGTGGCGTTCGGCGAAGAACCGCTGGATGTGGCTGTCGATCAACCTCGCCACCGCCTTCATCGCCTCGCGCGTGATCGGCGCATTCGAGGGATCGATCGAAAAGCTCGCCGCGCTGGCGGCGCTGATGCCGATCATCGCCGGCATCGGCGGCAACTCCGGCAACCAGACCATCGCCCTGATCGTCCGCGGCCTGGCGCTGGGCCAGATCACCCCGGCCAACGCCCGCCGCCTGATCGTGAAGGAGCTCGGCGTCGCCCTGTTCAATGGTCTGGTGTGGGGCTCGGTGGTCGGCGTCTTCGCCTGGCTGTTGTACGACAGCCTGGCGCTGGGCGGGGTGATGGCGCTGGCGATGCTGCTGAATTTACTGGTCGCCGCGCTGGCCGGCATCTTCATTCCGATGACGCTGGAACGCATGAAGCGCGACCCGGCCGTCGGCTCGTCGGTGCTGCTCACCTTCACCACCGACAGCATGGGCTTCTTCATCTTCCTCGGGCTCGCCACCCTGTTGCTGCTGTGACGCCGGTCCCGGACAGCCGCGCCCTGTACCTGCGCCTTCTGGGCTATGTGAAGCCCTACTGGCGCATGTTCGCGCTGTCGCTCGTCGCGCTGATCCTCACCGCCGCCACCGAGCCGCTGCTGCCGGCGCTGTTCAAGCCGCTGCTGGACGAGGGTTTCGTCGCCAAGGACCGGGACTTCATCCGCTGGGTGCCGTTGCTGCTGCTGGCGCTGTTCATCGTGCGCGGCGTCACCAGCTTCGTCAGCACCTACTGCATGGCATGGGTGGGCAGCCGTCTGGTGATGGATTTGCGCGCCGCCATGTTCGACAAGCTGATGACGCTGCCGACGCGCTATTTCGACCAGAACCCGAGCGGCCAACTGATCGCGCACCTGGCGTTCAACGTCACCCAGGTCACGCAGTCGGCCACCAGTTCGCTCACCACGCTGGTGCGCGACAGCGTGACGGTGCTGGGATTGCTCGGCTATCTGCTGTGGCTGAACTGGCAGTTGACGCTGATCGTGTTCGCGATGGCGCCGCTCACGCTGGGCGTGGTGCGCATCGCCAGCAAGCGGTTGCGCGGCCTGTCGCGCAAGGCGCAGCAGAACATCGGCGATCTCACCCAGGTGGTCGACGAGGCGGTGGGCGGCCACCGCGTGGTCAAGCTGTATGGCGGCGAGGAGTACGAGCAGGGCCGCTTCCGTCAGGCCGCCAATCTGGCGCGCCTGTTCGAGATGAAGCGCGTCGCCGCCAACGCGGTGTACGAGCCGGTGATCCAGTTCATCGCCGCGGTCGCACTGGCGATCATCGTGTACATCGCGGCCGGGCAGGCAAGCGAGAACGCCACCACGGTCGGCGGCTTCGTCGCCTTCTTCATGTCCATGCTGTTGCTGTTCGCGCCGCTGAAACGGCTCACCGCGGTCAACGACCAGCTGCAGCGCGGGCTGGCGGCGGCGGAAACGATTTTTTCCATGCTCGACCAGGACGCCGAGCGCGACAGCGGCAGCCGCATTCTCAGCCGCACCGAAGGGCGGCTCGCGCTTCGCGACGTGACGCTGACCTACCCCGGCAAGACCGTACCGGCGCTGTATGGCATCACGCTCGACATCGCCCCCGGCGAGACCGTGGCACTGGTCGGCGCGTCGGGGTCGGGCAAGACCACGCTGGCCAATCTGGTGCCGCGTTTCTACGACCCCGATTCCGGAACCATCCAGCTCGACGGCATCGACGTCCGCGACATCCGCCTGCAGAACCTGCGCAGCCACATCGCGCTGGTATCGCAGGACGTGGTGCTGTTCAACGACACCCTGGGGCACAACATCGCCTATGGCAGCAAGCGCGACGCTACCCCCGATGAGATCCGCAGCGCCTGCATCGCCGCCCACGCCTGGGACTTCATCCAGGCGCTGCCCGACGGCCTCGACACGCTCATCGGCGAAAACGGCATGCGGCTCTCCGGCGGCCAGCGCCAGCGCATCGCCATCGCCCGCGCGATCCTGAAGAACGCGCCGCTGCTGATTCTGGACGAAGCGACCTCGGCCCTGGACAACGAATCCGAACGCCACGTGCAGGCCGCGCTGGAGACCTTGATGGAAAACCGCACCACGCTGGTCATCGCCCACCGCCTGTCGACCATCGAGCGCGCCGACCGCATCGTGGTGCTGGAAGGCGGCCGCATCGTCGAAATCGGCAGCCATTCCGACCTGATCGCCAAACGCGGCCGCTACGCGCAACTGCACGCGTTGCAGTTCTCCGCATGAATCAAGACATCCCCAACGGCTGGATCAAGCCCTCCCGCTCGCTCGTCGCCGCCGCCGGGCGCGCCATCGGCGACTACCGCATGATCCGCGACGGCGACCGCATCCTGCTGGGGCTGTCGGGCGGCAAGGACTCGCTGTCGCTGCTGCACACGCTGCATCATCTGCAACAGAAGGCGCCGGTGAAATTCGAGCTGCTGGCCTGCTCGGTCGATCCGCAGTCCGAGCAATTCGACCCCGCGCCCCTCCAGCCTTATCTGGCCGGACTCGGCGTGCCCTACTTTCTGGAATCGCAGCCCATCGTGGCCGACGCGCAAAAGACGCTGACCAAGGATTCCGATTCGTTCTGCGCATATTGCTCGCGCATGCGGCGCGGGATTCTCTACCGCGTCGCGCGCGAACAGCGCTGCAACGTCGTCGCGCTGGCGCAGCACCTCGACGATCTGGCCGAAACGCTGATAATGTCGATGCTGTTCGGCGGCAAGCTCAGGACCATGTCGCCGCATTATCTGAACGACGCCGGCGATTTGCGCATCATCCGCCCCTTCGCCTACGCGCGCGAACGCCAGACCCGCGCCTTCGCCGCGGACGCCGGGCTGCCGGTGATCTTCGAGAACTGCCCGGCATGCTTCGCCAAGCCGCAGCAGCGCTACGCGATGAAGCAGATGCTGGCCGAACAGGAGAAAGTCCATCCGCGCATTTTCAACAGCCTGCTCACCGCGATGCGGCCGCTGATGGGCGAACCGCCCGCCTGATTCTCCGCATCGCCGTTTCCCCGTAGAATCAAACCTTTGTTTTAGTTGATGTTTTCCACATAGATACCAAGGTTATGACGGCTTCCTTTATTCCCCCCAAGCGCATTCTCATGGGCCCCGGCCCCTCCGACGTGCCGCAGCGCATCCTCGACGCGATGGCGCGTCCGACCATCGGCCACCTCGACCCCGCCTTCGTCGACCTGATGGAGCAGATCAAGTCCATGCTGCGCATGGCATTCCAGACCGGGAACGCGCTGACCTTCCCGGTCTCGGCGCCCGGCTCGGCGGGAATGGAAATGTGCTTCGTCAACCTGGTGGAACCGGGCGACAAGGTCATCGTCTGCAGGAACGGCGTGTTCGGCGGGCGCATGCTGGAAAACGTCAAGCGCACCGGCGGCGTGCCGGTGATCGTCGACGACGCCTGGGGCGCGCCGGTCGATCCGCAGAAAGTGCGCGACGCCTTCAAAGCCAATCCCGACGCCAGGCTGCTCGCCTTCGTCCACGCCGAAACCTCGACCGGCGCGCAGTCGGATGCCGAGACGCTCGCCGGGATCGCGCAGGAATTCGGCGCGCTGACCATCATGGACTGCGTCACCAGCCTCGCCGGCACACCGATCCACCTCGATCAGTGGGGCATCGACGCGGCGTATTCCGGCAGCCAGAAATGCCTGTCGTGCACGCCGGGGCTGTCGCCGGTGTCGTTCTCCGAACGTGCCATCGCCCGCATCAAGGCGCGCACGACCACGGTGCAGAGCTGGTTCCTCGATCTGAATCTGGTGCTCGGCTACTGGCAGTCCGCCGGCAAGCGCACCTACCACCACACCGCGCCGATCAACCCGATGTACGGCCTGCACGAAGCGCTGGTGATGCTGGAGGAAGAAGGCCTGGAAAACGCCTGGGCGCGCCACC
Organism: Thiobacillus sp.; assembly: GCA_035436705.1. GTDB lineage: Bacteria > Pseudomonadota > Gammaproteobacteria > Burkholderiales > Thiobacillaceae > Thiobacillus. The sequence continues at coordinate 5,125 of DAOMWT010000055.1, forward strand.
GCGCCATGCACGACAAGCTCAAGGCCGGGCTTGAGGGCATGGGCCTGCGCTACGTGGTCGAGGCGTCCGCGCGCCTGCCGCAACTCAACTCGATCTACGTGCCGGAAGGCGTCGACGAGGCTGCGGTGCGCACACGCCTGCTGAATGAGTTCAACCTGGAAATCGGCGCCGGCCTCGGCGACATGGCCGGCAAGATCTGGCGCATCGGCCTGATGGGCTATTCTGCCAAGCAGGAGAACGTCGACTATTGCCTGAAAGCACTCAAGGCCTGTTTGCCCTGACCCCCAACAACCGGAAAGGCCGCGCCATGAAAGCCTATTTGATCGATGCCAACCGGAAAACCGTCAGTCCGGTCGAACTGGCTGACGGGCTGGCCGGGATTCGCCGGCTGATCGGCTACGATTCGGTCGACTCCGAAGAAATCGACGCCAGCGGCGACCGCCTGTTCTTCGACGAGGGCTGCTTTCTGCGCGACCAGACCGGCAAGGGCCGCTTCAAGCTCGACAGCCTGGTGCCGGTCGCCGACAAGGCGGTGGTCGCGGGGTCCGGCGACGACGGCGCCACGCTCAAGGATGTGGCGGTCGATCTGGCTGCCTTGCAGCAGCGCATCGCCTGGCTGTAGGTGCTTCAGGCGTTGCAGGCCGCATCCGGACGAGCGGCGAGTCTCATATCTCGATCTGCGTGCCCAGTTCGATCACCCGGTTGGCCGGGATGCGGAAAAAGGTCATGGGGCTGGCGGCGTTGCGCGCCATGGTGGCAAAAAGATGCTCGCGCCAGAGCGACATGCCGGCGCCGCGGGTAGGGATCAGGTTTTCCCGGCTGAAGAAGAAGGTGGTATCCATCAGCTCGAACTGCATGCCGCAAGAGCATTCCGACAAGGCCAGGGGAATGTCGATGTCGTCCATGAAGCCGTAGCGGACGACGACGTGATAAAAGCCTTCGGCCAGTTTCTCCATCTCCAGCCGCCTGTCGGCGGCGACATACGGAACGTCCGCATAGCGCACATTCAGGATCACCACCCGCTCGTGCAGCACCTTGTTGTGCTTGAGATTGTGCAGCAGGGCCGATGGCGCGCCATGCGCGTCGGCGGTCATGAATACGGCGGTCCCCGGCACGCGGATCGGCGGATGCGCCAGCAGCACGTCCACGAAAGGCGCGAGCGGCTGCGCAGTCTCCTGCAGGCGCTGCTGCACGATCTCGCGGCCGCGCTTCCAGGTCACCAGCAGGGTGAAAACCAGCATGGCCACGACCAGCGGGAACCAGCCGCCGTCCGGTATCTTGACCGCATTGGCGCTGAAAAAGGCGAGATCGATGGCAAGGAAAGTCAGCATGCCGGCCAGCGTCGTGCCGAGGCCTAGCCCCCAGCGCACGCGCATGACCATGCACACCAGGATGGTATCGATGGCAAAGGTGCCGGTAACGGCGATGCCGTAGGCGGCGGCCAGGTTGCTCGAACTCTGGAAGCCCAATACCAGCAGGGCGACGCCGGCCATCAGGGTCCAGTTGACGAAGGGGATGTAGATCTGGCCGGCCTCGGCGGCGGAGGTATGGCGAATGATCAGGCGCGGCGCATAGCCCATCTGGATGACCTGGCGGGTCACCGAGAAGGCGCCCGAGATGACGGCCTGGGAGGCGATCACGGTCGCCACGGTGGCAAGACCGACCATGGGGTAGAGCGCCCATTCCGGCGCGAGCATGTAAAACGGATTGCGCACCGCCTCCGGACTAGCGAGCAGCAGCGCGCCCTGCCCGAAGTAGTTGAGGACCAGGGCCGGCAGGACACAGGCGAACCAGACCAGCTGGATGGGGCGGCGGCCAAAGTGCCCCATATCGGCATACAGGGCCTCGGCGCCGGTAATCGCCAGCACCACCGCGCCGAGGATGAGGAAGCCGGCGACGCCGTGCGCGGCGAAGAAATGCAGGGCATACGCCGGCGAAAGGGCGGCGAGCACCTGCGGATTGCGCAGGACGCCCAGCAGCCCGAGCAGGCCCAGCACCGTGAACCAGAGCAGCATGACCGGGCCGAACAGCTTGCCGATGGCGGCAGTGCCGTGACGCTGGATGACGAACAGCCCGACCAGAATCCCCAGCGCGAGCGGCACGATGAAGGGATGCAGCGCTGGCGCGCCCATTTCCAGTCCCTCGACGGCGGACAGCACGGAAATGGCCGGGGTGATCAGGCTGTCGCCGAAAAACAAGGATGCCCCGAGGAAACCCAGCGACATCAGCACCCAGCGAATGCGCGAGCCCAGCGGGGCCTGCCCTTGGGCAAGCGTGAGCAGGGCCAGAATGCCCCCTTCTCCCTTGTTGTCGGCCCGCATCATGACGCTGACGTATTTCAGCGAAACCACCAGCATCAGCGACCAGAACACCAGCGAGAGTATGCCCAGGACGTTGTCCTGGGTGAGCGCCAGGTGGTGCCCGCCAAAAACCTCCTTCATGGTGTAAAGCGGGCTGGTGCCGATATCGCCAAAGACGACGCCGAGCGCGCCGAGCGCGAGGGCACTGGATTTGCTGTTTGCCGGCTGGGGCGGGTTCATTGTTTTTCCGGAGGCAACGCCTCAGTCACGCGCCGCAGCCCGGCAGCGCGCGTCTTGCGGAACAACGCTTGCGCAAGACATCACAATCCCAGCCGCTGCCAGATAGTGGTGCTCGGTCCCGCCTGGTTCATGGTGTAGAAATGCAGGCCCGGCGCACCGCCGGCCAGCAGGCGGTCGCACAGATCGGTCACCACGTCGAGGCCGAAGGCGCGGATCGACGCCAGGTCGTCGCCATAGCTTTCCAGCTTCTTCCTCAGCCAGCGCGGAATCTCGGCGCCGCAGGCATCCGAAAAACGTGCCAGCTGCACATAGTTGCCGATCGGCATGATGCCGGGAACGATGGGTATGCTGATGCCGAGCACGCGCGCGTCTTCGACGAAGCCGAAGTAGGCGTCGGCGTTGAAGAAATACTGCGTGATCGCGGCATTCGCGCCGGCGTCGACCTTGCGCTTGAAGTTGATCATGTCCTCAGTATAGGAGCGCGCCTGCGGGTGCACTTCGGGGTAGGCGGCGACTTCGATCTCGAACCAGTCGCCGGTTTCCTTGCGGATGAAGGCAACCAGTTCGTTGGCGTAGTTGAATTCGCCGGCGTCCATGGTGCCGGAGGGCAAGTCGCCACGCAGCGCGACCAGATGACGGATGCCCTGGCTTTTGTACTCATTGAGGATGTCGCGGATGCTCGCTTCGGTTGAGCCGATACACGACAGATGCGGCGCGGCATCGGAACCGTCGGCCTGGATTTCGCGCACCGTTTCCAGGGTGCGGTCGCGGGTGGAACCGCCGGCACCGAAGGTGACGGAGAAGAACTTGGGATTGAGCTGCGCCAGCTGTTTCCGGGTAGCGCGCAGTTTCTCCACGCCTTCTGCCGTCTTCGGCGGAAAAAACTCAAAACTGTAAGTATGGGCGGTCATGTTTCAACCTTTTGCATTGGGGACGAGCGCGGACAGCGCCCAGGCGATCACGCCGTAGAGGATTGCGCCGACCAGCGCAGAGACGAAGCCCTGCACATGGAATCCCGGCAGCAGTGCGCTGGCCAGCCAGAACAGCAGGCCGTTCAGCACCAGATAGAAGACGCCCAGCGTCAGCACCGTGATCGGCAGCGTGAGGAGCGTCAGCACCGGCCGCACCAGCGTGTTGATGAAGCCGAGCACCAGCGCGGCGGCGAGCGCTGTGCCGAAGCCCGACACCTGGATGGTGGGCAGCAGCCAGGTCACCGCCAGCAGGGCGACGGCATTCAGTATCCACAGAAGCAGCAAACGCATGACGCACTCCTTCAGGCGGGTCGATCAATAGCGGTAATGCTCGGCCTTGTAGGGGCCGCTCTTGGGCACGCCGATGTAGGCGGCCTGCTGGTCGGTCAGCTCGGTCAGCTGCGCGTTGAGCTTCTTCAACTGCAGGCGCGCGACCTTCTCGTCGAGATGCTTCGGCAGCGTGTAGACGCCGACCGGGTATTTGCCGGAATCGCGCTCCTGCCACAGCTCGATCTGCGCGATGGTCTGGTTGGCGAAGCTGGAGCTCATCACATACGACGGATGGCCGGTGGCGCAGCCGAGGTTCACCAGGCGGCCCTTGGCGAGAAGAATAATCCGCTTGCCGTCCGGGAAGATCACGTGGTCGACCTGCGGCTTGATCTCTTCCCACTGGTATTTCTCGATGCCGGCAACATCGATTTCGTTGTCGAAATGGCCGATGTTGCAGACAATGGCCTGGTCCTTCATTTTCGCCATGTGGTCGTGGGTGATGACGTGGTAGTTGCCGGTGGCGGTGACGAAAATGTCGGCCTTGTCGGCGGCGTATTCCATGGTCACCACGCGGTAGCCTTCCATCGCCGCCTGCAGCGCACAGATCGGGTCGACTTCGGTGACCCACACCTGGGCACTCAATGCGCGCAGCGCCTGCGCCGAACCCTTGCCGACGTCGCCGTAGCCTGCGACCAGCGCGACCTTGCCGGCCACCATCACGTCGGTGGCGCGCTTGATACCGTCGACCAGCGATTCGCGGCAGCCATAGAGGTTGTCGAACTTCGACTTGGTGACCGAATCGTTGACGTTGATCGCCGGGAACTTCAGCTCGCCGCGCGCATGCATCTGGTACAGGCGGTGCACGCCGGTGGTGGTTTCCTCGGTCACGCCCTTGACGGCCGCCAGACGGCTGGAATACCAGCCCGGCTGCGCCGCCACGCGCGCCTTGATCGCGGCGTAGAGCACGCGCTCTTCCTCGCTGGCGGGGTTGGCCACCACCGAAAGATCCTTTTCCGCACGCGCGCCCAGGTGCAGCAGCAGCGTGGCGTCGCCGCCGTCGTCGAGGATCATGTTCGAGTAGCCGCCATCGGCCCATTCGAAGATGCGGTGGGTGTAGTCCCAGTAATCCTCCAGCGATTCGCCCTTGACCGCGAACACCGGAACGCCGGTGGCGGCAATCGCGGCGGCGGCGTGGTCCTGAGTCGAGAAGATGTTGCACGAGGCCCAGCGCACCTCGGCGCCGAGCGCGGTCAGCGTCTCGATCAGCACCGCGGTCTGGATGGTCATGTGCAGCGAACCGGTGATGCGCGCGCCCTTGAGCGGCTGCGCGGCGGCGAATTCCTCGCGGATCGCCATCAGGCCCGGCATTTCGGTTTCGGCAATGCGGATTTCCTTGCGGCCCCAGTCGGCGAGCGCGAGGTCGGCGATGACGAAATCGGTGAAGTTAGTGGAAGCGGATACTGCATTCATGGTGAAACTCCTTGAATGACAGCAGGTGCGTGCTCGTTTGCCCACAGCCCTGCTGCAAGTCAACGAGCGCGGTTGAAACATCGCCTGCGCTGAGCCTGGCTATCGGTAACGATAGTCGCAGCGCTCCTCAGCGCAGGGGGGCGAAGCCTCGCCCGAAAGCGGGTGGATTATGCCATGTTTGGCTGCAGACCCGCAGCCGCGCCGGACGACAGGCCCGCCGCCGCCCTCAGCGCCGCCGCCTTGTCGGTCACCTCCCAGGTGAAGTCCGGCTCGTCGCGGCCGAAATGGCCATAGCTCGCGGTGCGGGTGTAGATCGGACGCAGCAGGTCGAGCATGTTGACGATGCCCCTGGGGCGCAGGTCGAAGTGGGCGTGGATCAGTTCGACGATTTTCGCTTCCGGAATCTTGCCGGTGCCGAAGGTATCGACCATCAGCGAGGTGGGCCTCGCGACGCCGATGGCGTAGCTCACCTGCACCATGCACCTGTCGGCCAGCCCGGCGGCGACGATGTTCTTCGCCACGTAGCGGCCGGCGTAGGCGGCGGAGCGGTCGACCTTGGACGGATCCTTGCCGGAGAAGGCGCCGCCGCCGTGCGGCGCTGAACCGCCGTAGGTGTCGACGATGATCTTGCGGCCGGTCAGCCCGGCGTCGCCCATCGGGCCGCCGACGACGAAGCGCCCGGTGGGGTTGACCAGGTAGCGCGTGGCGGCGGTCAGCATGTCCTTCGGCAGCACCGGCTTGATGATTTCCTCGATCACCGCTTCGGACAGCTGGGCGTGCGAAACCTCGGGGTCATGCTGGGTGGACAGCACGACGGTGTCGATGGAATGCGGCTTGCCGTCGACGTAGCGGATCGACACCTGCGACTTGGCGTCCGGACGCAGCCACGGCAGGCGGCCGTCCTTGCGCAGCTCGGACTGGCGCTGGGTAAGACGGTGCGCGAGGTAGATCGGCATCGGCATCAGCGCCGGCGTTTCGCTGCACGCGTAGCCGAACATCAGACCCTGGTCGCCGGCGCCCTGGTCGAGATAATCGTCGTGCGCGCGATCCACCCCCTGCGCGATGTCGGGCGACTGCTTGCCGACGGTGACCAGCACCGAGCAGGTGTTGTAGTCGAAGCCGATCTCGGACGAGTCGTAGCCGATGCGCTTGATGGTCTGGCGCGCGACCTGGTTGTAGTCGATCACCGCCGAGGTGGTGATTTCGCCGGCGATGACGCACAAGCCGGTGGTCAGCAGCGTCTCGCAGGCGACGCGCGCATGTTTGTCCTGGGTTAGAATCGCGTCGAGCACCGCATCCGACACCTGGTCCGCCATCTTGTCGGGGTGCCCTTCGGACACCGACTCAGACGTGAAAATGAAATCCTTTTGCATGACAGCTCCTGTTGTAGTCCCGATTACCGACTGCGTAACCAGCTCGGGGGACCAACAGAGCGGCGACGCTTTAGCTGTATTTGTATCCCGCCCGCAAGTTGTCAAGATTAACGCGGCGGCTGCCACATTGTGCCTCGCCACTTCCCCCTGCGTCAATTCCCACAGGCGGACGCCGGCTTTCTATGCGCTGAAGCGCGTGAAAGATCGTATGCCCGCATGATGTTTCTGCTCAAGCTGGTGGCCCGCCTGCCGCTGCCGCTGCTGCATGGCGCCGGCATCGTGCTGGGCTGGCTGCTTTACTGGTCGCCCGGGCGCTATTCCACGCGCGTGCGCAACAACCTGTTCGACAGCGGGATCTGCGTCCCCGGGTGCGACTGCCGGGCGTTGCTGCGCAAGAGCGTCGGCGAGGCCGGCAAGGCCATGATCGAACTGCTGCCGGTGTGGCTGCGTCCTTACCAAAAGGTGCTGAAGCTGGTCAGGCGTACCAGCGGCTGGGAGCACATCGACGCCGCCCGCGCGGACGGCAAAGGCATCATTCTGCTGTCGCCGCACATCGGCTGTTTCGAGATCATCAGCCTCTATTGCGCCGCGCGGCATCCCTTTACCGCCATGTACAAACCGCCTCGCCAGCCGGTGCTCGACGCGCTGATGCTGATCGGCCGTCAGCGCGGCCAGGCGACACTGGTGCCGAGCGATCTCTCCGGCGTGCGCGCGCAGCTGGCGGCCCTCAAGCGCCACGAAGCGATCGGCATTCTCCCCGACCAGGTGGCAACCGGCGGCGACGGCGTGTGGGCGCCGTTCCTTGGCCGTCCGGCCTACACGCCGACGCTGGCCGCCAGCCTGCAGCGCAAGACCGGGGCGGCGGCCTTTTTCATCGCCGCCGAGCGGCTGAGCTGGGGGCGCGGCTACCACTTGCACGTCTTTCCGCTGGGCGAAACCCTGCCGGCAGACAAGACCGCCGCCGCCGCCCGTTTGAACCAGGCGGTGGAAGAAATCGTGCGGCGTTTCCCGACGCAATACATGTGGAACTACAACCGCCACAAGCGCCCGGGCGACGTCGCCCCCCCGGACGTCGAGGAACACGCATGAAGCCGGCCGCCCCCGCAAACCTGCTGCATCCTTCGCTGTTGCCGAACTGGCTCGGCGTGGGCGCGCTTTGGCTGCTGCACTGGCTGCCGCTGCCGGTCCAGGCGGCGCTCGGCAATGCCGCAGGTTGGCTGATCGCACAGTTCCCCGGACGGCGCCGGCGCATCGTCGCGACCAATCTTGCATTGTGCTTTCCCGAAGCTTCGCCTGAAACACGCCGCCGCTGGCTGCGGCAGACCTTTCAGAGCTCGATGCGCGCAGCGCTCGAACACGGCGTGCTGTGGTGGGGGTCGGAAGCACGCCTGCGCCGGCTGATCCGGATCGACAATCCCGAAGCGGTGCTGGGCGACGGCAAGCGCCCGGTGATCTGGCTGGCGCCGCATTTTGTCGGGCTCGACATGGGTGGTGTGCGGCTGGCGATGGATCGCACCGCCGCCTCGATGTACGCGCGCGCCAAGAACCTCGTCGCCGATAAGATGATGCGGCACGGGCGTTCCCGCTTTTTCTCTCCGGTTCTGATCGCCAAGAACGATGGCATCAAACCTGTGCTCAAGACACTCAAGGATGGCCTGCCGTTCTATTACCTGCCGGATCAGGATCATGGCCGCCTCAACGCCGTATTCGTTCCATTCTTCGGCATTCCCGCCGCTACCGTATCGGCGCTGCCGCGCCTGGCCAGACTCACCGGCGCCCAGATCGTCCCGGTCATCACCCGTCAGCTGCCATGGGGGCGGGGCTACGCGGTGCGCTTCTATCCGCCGTGGGACAACTACCCGAGCGGCAATCTGGAGGCCGACGTCGCCCGCATGAATGGGTTCATCGAAGATCGCGTCCGCGAGATGCCGCCGCAGTACCTGTGGCTGCACCGCCGTTTCAAGACCCGCCCGGAAGGCGAGGCCGACCTGTATGAATGAGCCGCAGACCGATCCGTCGCGGCTGGCGGCCGCCGACGCCGATGCCGTCGGTGCGCTGGCGCGCGTGGTGTGGCAGGCCACTTACCCGGCCCTGATCCCGCAGGCGCAGATCGATGCCATGCTGGCCGACCGTTATGCGCCCGAACGGATGCGGGAACAGCTGGACGATCCGCGCCATGCCTGGTGGGGGGTGCGCCGGGACGATGTTCTGGTCGGCTTTGCCCATGCCGTGCTGGAGGGCGCCGCCTGCAAGCTCGACAAGCTCTACGTTCATCCAGACAACCAGCGCCGGGGGATCGGCGCCGCGCTGCTGCACGCCGTCGCCAGCTGGGCGCGTCAGCAGCAGGCCCGCCGCCTGCATCTGCAAGTCAATCGCGGCAACGCGCAGGCCATTGCCGCCTACCGGAAATACGGCTTCCGCATCGTCGAGTCGCGGGTATTCGATATCGGCGGCGGTTTTGTGATGGACGATCATGTGATGGAACTGACGCTGTGAGCTTTGCCAATCCCGACGACGCCGGCCTGCGCGTCCTGCTCGACCGCACCCGAACGATTGCGGTGGTCGGCCTGTCGCCGCAGCCCGCGCGGCCGAGCTACCGCGTGGCGCAGGCGATGCAGCGCTACGGCTATCGCATCGTGCCGGTGCGGCCGCTGGTGGACAAGGTGCTCGGCGAGCAGGCTTACGCAAGTCTCGCCGACATCCCGTTCGAGGTCGACCTGGTCAACGTGTTCCGCGCCGCCGAGCATGTGCCGGCTATCGTCGAGCAATGCCTCGCGCTACACTCCATGCAGCGGCCCTATTCGACGGTGCAACGTCTACCGGCAGCCATCTGGATCCAGGAAGGCATCGTGCATGAGGCCGCCGCGCAACACGCGCAGTCCGGGGGCATGACGGTGGTGATGGACCGCTGCCTCCTCAAGGAATACGTCAGGCTCAAAACCGCATGAATACCGCAGGCACAAGCACCCAACCGGGCACCAAACTCCGCTTCACCAAGATGCACGGCCTCGGCAACGACTTCGTCGTTTTCGACGGCGTCGGCCAGACCGTCGCGCTCAGCCCCGAACAGTGCCGCCGCATCGCCGACCGCCACTTCGGCGTCGGCTGCGACCAGATCCTGCTGGTCGAGAAACCCGCCCGCGACGACGTCGATTTCCGCTACCGCATCTTCAACGCCGATGGCGGCGAAGTCGAGCAATGCGGCAACGGCGCGCGCTGCTTCGTGCGCTTCGTGCACGAAAAAGGTCTCACCGCCAAGACCGCGATCCGCGTGGAAACCGCGTCCGGCGTCATCGAGCCGCGCCTGCTCGGCAACGGCCAGGTCGCGGTGGACATGGGCGCACCGCGCTTTGCGCCGGCCGACATCCCGTTCGCGGCCGAGGCCGAAGCGCTCGCCTATCCGCTGAAAGTCGGCCAGCATGTCATCGAGATCGCCGCGCTGTCGATGGGCAACCCGCACGCGGTGCTGCGGGTGAACGACCTCGACAGCGCGCCGGTGGAGATCCTCGGCGCCGCCATCGAATCGCATGCGCGCTTCCCGCAGCGCGTCAACGCCGGCTTCATGCAAGTGCTGACCCCGCACGATATCCGTCTGCGCGTGTACGAGCGCGGCGCCGGCGAAACCCTGGCCTGCGGCACCGGCGCCTGCGCCGCGGCGGTCGCCGGGATCCGCCAGGGCTGGCTGAAAAGCCCGGTCAGCGTACACACGAAGGGCGGCGACCTGGTCATCGAATGGGCAGGCAAGGGCCAGCCGGTCAGCATGACCGGCCCGGCTGAGACAGTATTTGAAGGGGAGATCGAACTCTAATGGACACGCAACCCACCACGCTGGACGCACCGGCGATTGCCGAGTTTCTGACCCGGCATCCGAATTTCTTCAACGACTTTCCCACCTTGCTGGCGGATCTGCACATCCCGCACCCGCACGGCACCCACGCGGTGTCGATGAGCGAGCGCCAGCTGATCGCCATGCGCGACAAGGTGCGGATGCTGGAAAACAAGCTCGCCGAACTGATCCAGTTCGGCGAGGAGAACGACGGCATTTCGGAAAAGCTGCACGCACTGACGCTGGCGTTGGTGACCGCTTCCGTTCCGCAGGACGTTACCGCAGCGCTGGCCATCCATCTGCGCGACGGCTTTGCCGTGCCGCACCATGCGCTGCGGGCATGGACCCTGACGGGCGAGCCGGTGCCGGGTCTGGGTGACCCGGTTTCGCAGGCGGTGCGCGACAGCGTGGCTGGCATGTCCCATCCGGTGTGCGGCGCGCTGGCGGTGAATGAGGCCAGCGGCTGGTTCGGCGAGGTGTCGCCGCATCTGCGCTCCTTCGCCTGCATCCCGCTGCGGCCCGCGCCCGCGGCGGCGCCGATCGGCCTCCTGGTGCTGGCGTCGGAAGAAGCCAAGCGCTTCTACCCCGGCATGGGCACGCTGTACCTCGAACGGCTGAGCCAGCTGGTCGGCGCCGCGCTGGTGCGGATGCAGGGATAAACCCCGCAGTGAGCGCGGTCGCGCACTACCTGCAGCACCTTGCCGCCGAACGGCGGCTGTCGCCGCATACGGTTGCGGCCTATGAGCGCGATCTGGCCAACCTGTCCCGACTGACTGCCGGCAAGCCGCTGGCCGAGCTCGGCCTCGCCGACATCCGCGGCGCCATCATCAAGCTGCGCAGCCAGAGCCTGGCAGCCGCCAGCGTGGCCAGGCAGCTTTCGAGCTGGCGCGGGTTTTACGCCTTCGCCTGCCACCGTCTCGGCTATGCGGACAACCCCTGTCTCGGCCTGCGCCCGCCCAAGGCGGCCAAGACCTTGCCGGACATCCTGTCGCCCGACGCCTGCGCCCGGCTGCTGCAGGGCGGGCCCGCTGCGGAAAACGGCGACGCCCTGCAGGCACGCGACCGCGCCATGTTCGAGCTGTTCTATTCGTCCGGCCTGCGCCTGTCGGAACTGACCGGGCTCGATCTCGGCGACCTTGACCTGCAATCCGGCGAGGCGCAGGTCACCGGCAAGGGCCGCAAGACCCGCGTCGTGCCGGTCGGGCGGCAGGCGCTCGACGCCCTGGCTGCGTGGCTGCCGTTGCGGCTGGCA
>DAOMWT010000056.1:0-16632 GCA_035436705.1 Thiobacillus sp.
ACGGGCGGCTGCGCGCCAGCGCGGCGCACGGGCGGCGAGCCGCTGCCCTGACTGCACCGTGGAGAACTTCGCCAAGCATGACCGCGCCCGCATCCGACGAAGTAAAACCCCGCGCCGCCCAGATGCCTGACGTGCGCGGCTCGCGCGCGAGCACAGGCCCCAGTGCCGCAGCGGGGGGTGGAGGTTGCAGCGTACTTGGTGCCAACCACCCTGCTGCCTGCGCACCCTGCGGCAGCTTCTCTCCTGCAAGCCAAACCCTGCAAGCCAACCACGGACGCCAGCCCAGCAAGCGGGTGTCCGACTTGTTCCAATCTCCCGGAGGTCTTACGATGGCAAAACCTGCCCCAAGTTTTTTTTATGACCAGCTGAAATCCGTTCCTCTTGGCGGATTCCTGAAATCCACCCATGGAAAATCAAAAAGCGACGGTAAGCCATTGATTCACAAAAGATATACATTATGCGAAGTCGAAGAGGCGAAGAGGCAATCCGTGCCGCCTCGGAAACCCGCATTCCTGCGTCGGCAAAACCGCCCCGTTTCGGGGTCGCCGCCTGGCCGGATTTCTCGCCCTTCGGTCGGGGTACGTCATAGGCTGTGTTTCAATCATGACCCGCCTGTCCTTCACCCAACATGCCCAGAACCAGGCCGCGGATCATGCTTTCCTCGTCAGCCGGGATGCGCAACACCGGTTTGGCCGTCCGCTCGTTGAGCCAGGTATCGTGACGCAAATTGGCTTCGTGGTCGAGGCGAAATCCCATGAAGCCCAAGGGCTCGCAGATCGCGGCGCGAACCTGCGCGGCGTGTTCGCCAATGCCGCCGGTAAACACCAGCGCGTCGATGCCTCCCGCTTTGGCTGCATAGGCGCCAATGGCGGCGCGCACCTGCCTGCTGAAATAATCCACCGCAAAGCGGGCGGCGGGTGTGGCGCTAGCCAGAAGTTGGGCCATGTCGCTGCTTTCGCCGTCCGACAGGGCGAGCAGTCCCATGCGGCGGTAGACCAGGTCGGCGAGTTCGTCGTCGCCGAGACGCCGGGCCAGTTCCAGCATGACGCCAGGGTCGAGGTCGCCGCTGCGTGTGCCCATGGGGATACCGCCCGCCGGGGTGTAGCCCATGCTGGTATCCACGGATTGAAGGTTTTCCAGCAGGCACAGGCTGGCCCCGTTGCCGAGATGCGCCACCACCACCCGGCCGCGGGCGGCATCGCCGAGCAGTCCCGGTAACTGCCGCGCGACATGGGTGTAATTGAGCCCGTGAAAGCCATAACGTCGCAGACCGAGCGATTGCGGAATCGGCAGACGCTGGGCGAAATCCGGCAGGGTGACGTGAAAAGCGGTGTCGAAGCAGGCGATTTGCGGCACGTCGAAGCGTTCCCTGCACAAATCCACGCCCAGCAGGTTGCCTGGCAGATGCAGCGGCGCGAGCGCAACGACGGATTCCAGGCGGGTTCGTTCGGCATCGTCGATCAGGCGGGCCGACTCGGTGATTTCACCGCCGTGCACCAGACGGTGGCCCACCGCCGCCGGCGTCTCCGCGCCCAGCTCGTGCATCAGGGCTGCGAACGCGGCGCGGTGATCGGGCAAACGGCCCTGGCCGATATGCTCGAAACGGAAATCCCGCCTGCCGCCACCCGCCGTGAACAGGCTGGCCTTGAGCGAGGACGATCCGCTGTTGACGACGAGAATGGACATCAATAGGGCCACTGCCAGTTGCGGATCTCCGGCATGTCTTCCCCGTAACGCTCGATGTATTGTTTATGCTCGACCAGGCGGTCGCGCATGGCCTGCTTGATATGGGCGGCACGGGCCTGCATCTTCGGCACCCGATGCATCACGTCCACGACCAGGTGAAAGCGGTCCAGATCGTTCAGCACCACCATGTCGAAAGGCGTGGTGGTGGTGCCCTCCTCCTTGTAGCCGCGCACATGCAGGTTGTCGTGGTTGGTGCGCCGGTAGGTCAGGCGGTGGATCAGCCAGGGATAGCCGTGATAGGCAAAGATGACGGGTTTGTCCACGGTGAACAGGGCGTCGAAATCCCTGCCCGGCAGGCCGTGCGGATGCTCCTCTTTCGGCTGCAGGGTCATCAGGTCCACCACATTGACTACGCGCACCTTCAATTCAGGGACGAGCCGGCGCAGCAGATCGACCGCAGCCAGGGTTTCCAGCGTCGGCACATCGCCGCAGCAGGCCATCACCACATCCGGCTCGCCGCCTTCGTCGCTGCTCGCCCATTCCCAGATGCCGATGCCGCTGCTGCAGTGTTTCACTGCCGCATCCATCGTCAGCCACTGCGGCGCTGACTGCTTGCCGGCGACGATCACGTTGATGTCGTTGCGGCTTCTCAGGCAGTGATCCGTCACCGACAGCAGAGTATTGGCGTCGGGCGGCAGATAGACGCGGATGATGTCCGCCTTCTTGTTCACCACGTGGTCGATGAAACCGGGGTCCTGATGGGAAAAGCCATTGTGATCCTGGCGCCAGACGTGCGAGGTGAGCAGGTAGTTGAGCGAGGCGATCGGCCGGCGCCAGGGAATTTCCATGCTGGTGACCTTGAGCCACTTGGCGTGCTGATTGAACATGGAATCCACGAGGTGGATGAAGGCTTCGTAGCAGGAAAAGAAACCGTGCCGCCCGGTCAGCAAATAGCCTTCGAGCCAGCCCTGGCAGGTATGCTCGGAAAGAATTTCCATGACCCGGCCATCCGCTGCGAGGTGGTCGTCGTAGTCGAAGCGTTCCGCCACCCAGGTGCGGTCGGTGACCTCGAACAGGGCATCGAGGCGGTTGGACGCGGTTTCGTCCGGGCCAAAGACGCGGAAGGTCTCCATGTTGCCGGCCATCACGTCGCGCAGAAAGCCTCCCAGCACGCGCGTGGCCTCGGCGTCGGCATGGCCCGGCCGATCCACCGCCACGGCATAATTGCGGAAATCCGGCAGGTGCAATTCACGCAGCAGGAGGCCGCCGTTGGCGTGCGGATTGGCCCCCATGCGGCGCGCCCCCTTGGGCGCCAGCGCCGCCAGTTGCGGAATCGGGGCGCCGCGCGCGTCGAACAACTCGTCCGGACGGTAGCTCTGCATCCAGGATTCCAGCAATTTCACGTGCTCGGGCTTGCTCGCCAGCTCGGACAGCGGAACCTGATGCGAGCGCCAGTATCCCTCGGTCTTCAGCCCATCCACTTCCTTCGGCCCGGTCCAGCCTTTGGGGGTGCGCAGGATGATCATGGGCCAGCGCGGCCGTGTCATGTCGCCCTCTTCCCGTGCCCTGCGCTGGATTTCCCTGATTTCGGCCAGTACCGTGTCGAGCGTGGCGGCCATTTTCTGATGCATGGTTTCGGGGTCGTCGCCTTCGACTAAATAAGGCGTGTAGCCATAACCGATAAACAGTTTTTCCAGTTCGTCAGGGCTGATGCGCGCCAGCACTGCCGGGTTGGCGATCTTGTAGCCGTTGAGATGCAGAATCGGCAGCACCGCGCCATCGGTTCCCGGATTGAGGAATTTGTTGGAATGCCAGGCCGCCGCCAGCGGCCCGGTTTCCGCCTCGCCATCACCCACCACGCAGCAGGCGATCAGATCGGGGTTGTCGAATACCGCGCCGTAGGCGTGAGACACGGCATAGCCCAGTTCCCCGCCTTCGTGGATCGAGCCCGGCGTTTCCGGGGCAACGTGACTGGGGATGCCGCCGGGAAAGGAAAACTGCCGGAACAGACGTCCCATCCCGACGGCATCCTGGGAAACGTTGGGATAAAACTCGCTGTAGCTGCCTTCCAGCCAGGTGTTGGCCACCATTGCCGGTCCGCCGTGGCCGGGGCCGGCAATGTAGATCATGTTCAGATCATCGCGCTGGATGACCCGGTTCATATGCACATAGATGAAATTGAGGCCGGGCGTGGTGCCCCAGTGGCCCAGCAGGCGCGGCTTGATGTGTTCCAGGGTGAGCGGCTGTTTCAACAGCGGATTGTCGAGCAGGTAGATCTGTCCGACGGAAAGGTAGTTGGCGGCACGCCAGTAGGCATCGAGCTGCCCTAACGCTTCGGCGGAAAGCGGATTCGCTTGCATCGTGTACTGACTCCTTCATGCGCTGGATAGGCCGGGTAACTGTCTTGCGGCCTGAACCTACGGCATGGCGTGTGGAACTGCCTCATCCCCACGATGAGCGCCGCCGCTTTCGGGTACAACGAAAAGGTGTTCCACGGCCAGCGCAGATTCCGACATGAGCCCTCGGCGACAGCTCAACTTCGGTTCTTGCACGACGCGGGCCAGCTTAGCATGAGAAAAAAAGCCTGTGTGACCGCCCCGTTGAGGGGTGAGAGGGAACCCGATCCGGCTTGCCCATCGTTCAACGCCTGAGCAATCTGCGCCCCAACTGCCACGCGCCCCAGACGAGGCCGAGCCCTCGGCCCAGACGTTTCGGGCGCAACACCGCAATCATGAGCATGGCGCCCATCAGCAAGGCGGGGCGGCGTCTGACATAGCGCAGTGCGGCCACGCCCTGGTCCACCAATGCGAGCGGCGCGCGCCAGGGATCCAGGTTTTGCGCCAGCGCTGTACGCTGAGCGGCAGCCTGCGCCACCAGGCGTTCGCGGCGCTCGGCCAGCCGGGTTGATTTTTCATTCATGAAGGATGGCCCAACTGCTGCCGGTCTTTGGATAATTCAGCCAGGCTTGCAGCGAACAATTTCGGTTTGGTTTTCAGCTTGTGCCGCGCAATGCCAAATGCCGCCGCGCCGCCTGCCAGGAAAATTCCGGTCAGTCCGCCCAATGCCAGAAGCCGGTGGCTATCCCAGAGTGCGATCGCGACCAGGATCGCCAGCAGCAGCACGCCCACGCCCAGACAGAACAGCGCGACCAGCATCAATACCAGCACGGACAACAGCCGCTCCCGCTCTTCCTCAAGATCCACCGACAGCAGATCGATCCGGGTATGGACAATGGTGATCAGGCTGGCGGCAAGTCCTTTCAGCGAGTCGAACAGTCCTTTGCTTTCCTCCGGCGTTTCTTCGCTCATGACCGGACGGCTAGCGGCGGCCCATGAGGAAACCGATCAACAGTCCGAGACCGGCCGAGATACCGATCGATTTCCAGGGATTCTCGTGGACATAGACGTCGGTCGCCTTGGCTGCCGCCTTGGCACGCACGAGCAGCGCCGCTTCGGCATCGGCCATCTTGGCCTTCGCTGCGGCGAGCGATGCTTCCGCTTTGGCGCGCACCGTTGCCAGCGCCTCGCCACCCTGGTTGGCCGTGGCTTTGATCAGCGCCTCCGCATCCGATATCGCCATCTTGAAATCGGCTATCAACTGCTCTTTGGCCACGTCTGAAGAATCGGTTTCATCACCTGCATGTCGAGTACTCATTATTGTTTCTCCATAAAGATCAGTGATGCGCTTAAAGAGTACCACCCTTGTATGCAAGGCGACTCTCACTTCATTTCTGTATAGATCAATCCAGCCGCCGTGTCTGGAACCGCGAACGGCCATGGCCCCGAGATCAGGCCGACAAGCTTCGCATTCCTGTATGCCGGCCTGAGGGTTGCTATATTGAAAGACGAACACGGAAACATGTCGACAGGCCTGGGCATCAGGGATGCAACACGATTCGCTACGGAGGAACCGCAATGGCTGGAAAGACAAGGACACCCCCGATGCAGCAAGACCGCTCCGACATGGCATGGCAGCACAATCCCGAACACGAGGAACGCCTGAGCATGATTCGCGAGGCTGCCTATTACCGGTTCATGCGGCGGGGTTATGCCCATGGCTTCGATCTGGAAGACTGGCTTGCCGCCGAGGCAGAGCTGTTTGCAGGACATCCCGAACCAGGCGCGATCGCAACGGCCGAGCCGCCTGAATCCGGAATGCAGCAGCGTAGCAGCCATAGCCCGAGGGAAGACGAGACGCTGAAGCGGATCATCAAGAAGCATCCGCAAAGAGACATCCCGCAGATTGAAGGCATCGATCCGCAGGAAGCACCTCTGCGGGAATGAAATCGGCGCCCCAGGCGTTTGGAATCAATGCGCTCTAATGCAGTTCTTCATCCTGATCGTGATGGAAGACCAGTTCCCCCAATTCGACCCCGACCGGTTTACCCACTTGCTTCCCGTGCACATCCACTGCCTGAAATAGCCAGCGCCCATCCGACAGCCAGCAGTAGCCGAACTGTTCCTGATAAAAACATTCCTTGGGTTCCATGCGTCCTGCCTTTCTGCTGCGGCGTTGTTCCTTTTGAGTCTGGCATATTATGAAAACGATGCCAGCATCCGGAGGAATCGCTCGATGGCCAGCGCAGCGCTTTGCCTGTCCGCACTTGACTCCAGCACCAACTGTTCGAGCAAGCTCGCGCCGGTTGTCTTCGATCCATCCAGCCAGCCTTTGCCTATAGCCGGCCGGCATGTCTGGCGCGAGACCCGAAAACCTTCTGCTATATCTTGAAATAGGCAGTGTGATTGAAAAATTCACGATCCGCCCTTGCGGACCCGGATACACAGTGAAAGCCATGACCCGAAATTCCATCGATGTTGCCAGTCGCGTCAGCCCGCATCTGTCGGCACTGCTCCGAAGCCGGATCGACAATCCGGAGTGCGAACAACCCGTCACGCTGATGGCGGTGCGCCGCTTTCTCGGTGACCTGCTGCCGGCCGATTTCAGCGAGGCCGAACGCATGCATCATTTCGACGTCAGCGAATCGCTGCTCGACGAACTGGACGCGCTCATCGAGGAGTTCGGGGCAGCCGCGCTTGCCGTCTATTTCACGCAGGCCGCCGCCAGCGAATCGCTCTCGCGCGCGATCGAGGCCGTGATCAACGACGGGAACCGTGAAAACCCGCCCACGCTTGCGGCGATCCGCGATGCCATCCTGGCCGGGCTGGCGCCAGGATGGTTGGGGACGGTGCGCTGGAAGACGACGAGGGCGACACGCTGCTGTCGGAAATCGAAGCGCTGATCGAGCAGTTTGGCGCCGACACTCTCGCTGAAGAGTTTCTGCGCTACGAGTAGCAGGCCCAAGAATGGGGGAACACCAGCATGTGGAATAAGCGGCGATCGAGGCGTGTTCTGGCGGGAGTACTGGTGGGGCTGGGCGGCGTGCTGATGGCGCTCGCACCCGAAATATGGGCCGGCCTGCTGGTACTTGCGCTGGGTGTGGTCGTCGAGCTGGCTGGAATCGCGCTGGAACACCAATCCTAGCCTGCCACTGCGATGGCTACCTGCCCGGCTGCGTGCAGCAGGCAGCGGGGATTTTCATGAAGGCGCCGACTCATCTTCATCGGCGACCGGGCTCCGCAACGCTGCGCAAGGAGCCGGCCACGGTTCGCCCCGCCTGGGTTTTTTGTCTTCTCGAAGGAGCGCAATATGAAAGACCGATTCGCTGGATTTCAACCCGTCCGTCGCGACCGCCTGGTCCAGGAAACGCGCCACGACGCTTACCAGGCCAAGCACAAGCTGCCGGAGCCCACGGTTTGCCCGCAATGCGGCGCGGTATTCCACGATGGGCGCTGGCAATGGCTGGCGAGGCCAGCCGGAGCCCATGAGGAAACCTGCCCGGCGTGCCACCGCATTCACGACGAATTCCCGGCCGGCTATGTGACCGTGAACGGACCATTCTTCGAGGATCATCGCGAGGAACTGCTCCAACTGGCCAGGAACGAGGAAGCCCGCGCCAAGGCGGAGCATCCCCTGAAGCGGATCATGAGGATCGAGGATCAGGATGACGGTATCCAGATCACCACCACCGACATCCATCTGGCCCGCGGAATCGGCGAAGCGCTGCACCATGCCTACCAGGGTGAACTGGAGTACCACTACAACGAACGGGAAAACCTGCTGCGCGTGGTGTGGGAACGCTAGGCCAGGAAAGAACGGCTTTCATGCATCCGGGCGCCTTGCGCCGCCACGTATCGAGGCTTTGCACCAGGCAATCGCAGCCCGCCACGGCTCCGCCGGCTAAGAGGGGGGACGGCGCACCCCGGTCTTGCTATGCCTTCCCGATGATCTAGGGTTGAATAGACAGTTGGCAAGGTGACTGCCGTTTTTTCCATCCACTCACTTGATGCGGAGAAACCCATGAGCAAGCTTACCCGTTATGACCCATTCAGCCTGACCCGTATCGATCCGCTTGAGGATATCGATGACCTGTTCAAGGGCTTTTTCGTTCGCCCGGTTGCCTTCGAAGGCCGACCCCAGATGCAAATCAAGATAGACGTGAAGGAGAACGACGATGCCTATACCGTTCACGCCGACATTCCTGGTGTGAAAAAGGAAGACATCAACGTCAGCATCGACGGCAACCAAGTGTCGATCAGCGCCGAGACGAAGGTGGAAAAGGAAGAGAAAAAGGGTGAGAAGGTATTGCGTTCGGAACGCTACAGCGGCAAGGTGGTGCGCAGCTTCACCCTGGCACACGACGTGGATGAAGCCAAAGCCCAGGCCAAATACAGCGACGGCGTGCTGGAACTGAGCCTGCCGAAGAAAGCGGTGAGCTCGGCCAGGAAACTGGCGATCCAGTGATTTCCCGAATTTCAGGCGAAGGCGGCGCCTTGACGGTGCCGCTTTTTTTCCCGCCTCACGCGACCCCGCCGCCGAAAAAGCCATAGTGAACCAAAACCGCCAACCCATTCATGGGCGGATTCATCCTCCGATTTCTATCGAAAGATGAATATCCCTCATAATGGCATTGAAACGGCAGCTTGCCGGCAGGCGGCTCCAGTCCGATACGCGCAGGAGGCCCGATGGCCGCACTTCATCAACCCCAACTCGATCAACTCGCCGCAAAACTCAAAACGGATTACCAGACGCTGTTGCGCGAAGTGCGCGAAGAACTGGAGAATTCCGACGATCAGCATCGCATCGACCTGCTCAACAGCGAACCCGGCGACAGCGGCGATGAATCGATGGCAAATGCACTGGCGGATTTCAACGTGTCGATTCTGGACCGCCAGATTCAGGGCCTGCGGGACATCGAGGCGGCATTCCGGCGCATCGAGAACGAGGAATATGGTGTATGCATCGACTGCGGGGGGGAGATCGGTTTTGATCGCCTGATGGCCTACCCGACCGCCAAGCGCTGCATCGTGTGCCAGGAGCGGCGCGAAAAGCAATACGCCCAGGAAGGCCACCCGAAAATGTAAGCACAACAAAACAATCCAGCTTCATCCTTATCCAACCCCTAACGGAGCCCCTGCATGAAAACCTCGCTTCAAATCACCTTCCGCGACATGCCCCATTCCGACGCCCTCGACACGCATATCCGCGACAAGGCGCACAAACTCGAACAGATCTTTGCCGACATCGTCAGCTGCCGGGTGGTGGTCGAGCAACCCGCCAGGCATCAGCAGCAAGGCAAGCCGTTCAACGTCCGCATCGACCTTGGCGTACCCGGTTCTGAGATCGTGGTGGACAGGCAGCAGAACGAAGACGTCTACGCCGCGCTGCGCGACGCCTTCGATGCCGCGAAACGGCAGCTGGAAGACTACGCGCGCCAGCTGTAAGCATGCGCGCCACAGTCAGGCCGGCACGGACGCGATGCCGGAAGCGATGAGCGACACCACGCCCGAACTGATCCGCAGCCTGCATGACCCGGCCTGCTACGACCACGCGGCAGGGCCGGTCCGGGCGATCGAAACCCACATCTCCCATGTCCTGCTCACGGGCGAATTCGCCTACAAGATCAAGAAGCCGCTCAATCTCGGCTTCCTCGATTTCAGCAGCCTCGACAAGCGCCTGCATGCCTGCTGCGACGAAGTGCGGCTCAACCGCCGCCTTGCGCCAGCGATCTATCTCGACGTCGTGCCCATCACCGGCACCCCCGCCGCCCCACGCATCAACGGCGCCGGCACTGCCTTCGAATACGCGGTGAAAATGCGCCAGTTCCCGCCGGACGCCACCCTCGACCGGCTCGACGCGCAAGGCCAAATGACCGCACGGCAGGTCGAAACCATCGCAAACACCATCGCCCGCTTCCATCTGCAGGGCTGCGCGCGTGCCGCGGAAGATCACCCGTGGGGCAGCGCGGACGCCATCCGGCAGCCGGTGGCGCAAAATTTCCTGCAGATCGCGCCGCACCTCGACACCCCCGCCGACCGCCGGCAACTCGACGCCCTGCAGCGCTGGAGCGATGCCGAGCATGCACGGCTCGCCCCGCTGATGGCTGCACGCAAGCGCGACGGCTTCGTGCGCGAATGCCACGGCGACCTGCACCTCGGCAACCTGGCCTGGGTCGACGATCAGCTGCTGGTGTTCGACTGCCTCGAATTCAATCCGGAACTGCGCTGGATCGATATCCAGTCCGAGGCCGCGTTCGCCTACATGGACCTGCTGCAGCGCGGCCACGCGGACTGGGCCTGGCTATTCCTCAACGTCTGGCTGGAGCAGACCGGCGATTACGCGGGACTCGCGCTGCTGCGCTACTACGCGGTCTACCGTGCGCTGGTGCGCGCCAAGGTCGCCGCGATACGCAGCGGACAGACCGCAGGCCCGGAGCGCGCCGCCGCGCTCGCCGAAACGCACGCACTGCTGGAGCTGGCGGCTGCGCTGACGCGTCTCCAGCCCCTGCGCCTCGACGTCACCCATGGCCTGTCTGGCTCCGGCAAGACCACCGTCACCCGCGCCCTGATGCAGGCCCCCGGCGCCATCCGCCTGCGCTCCGACGTCGAACGCAAGCGCCTTGCCGGACTCGACGCCCTGGCGCGCAGCGGCTCGGCGATCGGAGCGCATCTCTACGCCGCCGACGCCACCCGGCAAACCTACCGCCGCCTGGCCGACCTCGCCGGCCAAGCGCTCGGCGCCGGCTGGCCGGTCATCGTCGACGCCACCTTCATCGCACGCTGGCAACGCGACCTGCTGCGCGAAACCGCGCGCGTGCATCAGGCCGAATTCCGCATCCTCGACTTCCCGGTTGCGGCCGCCACCCTGCGCGAGCGCATCGTCCATCGGTCACGCACCGGCAGCGATGCCTCCGAAGCCGATCTCGCCGTGCTGCAGCATCAGCTCGACACCGAAGAGCCGCTCGGCGCCGATGAGCAGGCCGAAATTGTCCGTGTCGGCGGATAGTTGTACCGAGTTGCGTAGAACCGCATTGAAATGTGCGCCGTAGCGTATTGATTCTGTTTCCATGACGACATGCATTGCCCAGGCAGCCCATGATGTCAAGCGTGAAATAATGTTCGCAACACGCTGTTTGAAAAGGTTTTACGCAAGCTGAAACCGGAGGCCGGGACTTCGCCGTCCCTGCGACTGCGGAGACGGCATCGCGCAGGAATCAGATCACGTCATGCCGGGCCGTCGGGCGGGTGTTTTCCCCACTGCGCAGATATTTTTTCCCAGTTCCAGTTCCTGCGCCTGGCGCTCGTCCGGACTGACCAGCCCGGCATTGGCCCGCTTGATTTCGACATAGGCCGGTGGAAACAGCGGCAGGTTCGCCAGGATGTAGTCGCAGAAAGCCTTTTCGCCCTCGGCCAGCTTGAGCAGGCCCGGATTGCGCTGTTTGAGTTCGCCCAGAGTGGCGCGGAAGACGCCGTTTTCATCGCCTGCCGCGATATCGCTGAAATGGGCCGGCAGCACCACCGTCTCGTCCGGCAGTTCTGCCATCCGCTTCAGCGATTCGTAAAGCAACGGGGTCCATGCCTCGGCTTTGCCGCCCAGGTCCGGGCGGGCGACGGATTCCAGGAACAGGCTGTCGCCGCTCAGCAGATAACGCCCCTCGATGAGAAAGGCGACCATCCCCAGGGTGTGGCCGGGAAAATGCAATGCCCTGACCTCGGCCCGGCCGATTCGGAGCGTCTGCCCCGCCTCCAGCGGGCGATATGCCACCCGGGCGGGCAGCATGTCTACGGGATGGATCGCGTCGTAGGGATGCAGATGGTAGGGAATATGGTCGCCTTGACCCAGCGCCGGACCGCCGCTCAGATGGTCGGCATGGAGATGCGTATCCAGCGCCCGTTCGATCCTCGCACCCAGCGCGGCGGCCAGTTCGCGATAAATCCCGATATGGCGGGCGGGGTCGAATACCGCGGCGCGATGCTCGCTCACCAGAACGTGGCTCAGGCAGCCGCGCGCCGGACGCACCATCTGGTAAAGCGAAAAGCGCTCGCTCTCCTCGACCGGGCGCCAGAAGTAAAAATCGCCCCACGCCGCCATGCCGCCTTCCAGGTTCGCCGCATCGAAGCCCAGACGGCGCAGCCCTTCCGCGACGTAACCGGATGTATTGCCCTCGGCGCAGACGGCAAGGATGGGGCGGTCGGCGGGCAGCTGCGCCATGAGTTGCGCCTTCACTCCGCGCATCACGGCTTCGGCGACATCCTCCTCGCCCTCCAGGTCGAGGAGCTCGAAATACGGGATATTGAGCGTGGGGACGGAATGCGGGCCCTCGACCCGCCAGCGCTCGAACTCATCGCGGTTGCGCACGTCGAGGATGAACATCGGCGCGTTGCGCAACAGCCGTTCCCAGAGTTGCTGCGGACTTGTGACAGCGGTGACTTTCCTCGACATGAGGCGCCTCCTGGCAGAATCCCGTGCACCGGGGTATCGCGCGGTCGAGGCTCCGCAGAATGCGGTGCCGACCGAGCGATTTCGCCCTTGAAATATAGCCAATGCTGGCCGGCGTAATCGAAGCCCGTAACGAATGCATCCCGCCTACGCGATAATGTGGTGGACAGGCAGCCGGGTCATCTGCCATTCATTTCCTCCAGCATCGAGGCCTCGAAATGCTCGCCGCAGGCGTTGGTGACAAAGGCCTTGAGCAATAGAAACCAGGCGCCGACCGGCCCGCAGACATCCTTGAAGCGGACGAGGGCGATCCGGTTCTCCATCTGGATCATTTTTGCGCCCGCCTGTATCAGCAAGGCGTAGGCCGAGGCGCTGCTCCAGGGTGCGTACCAGGTCCGGCCCATCCCCTCGCCCACCGAGCGCGGCCTGAAAACGTGCGAAGCTCCGCCGGCGGCATTGATGACGGCCTTCGCCCGAAACACGTAGTACGTGCCATCGCGGACATTTTTCCCCGCGAAGCGGGGTGGGCTGCCTCCCTTGAAATTGCCCATGCGGCGCCAGGGCTTTCGGCAGAACATGTCGGCAGGCATGCCGGATTGCCATGCCAACGAAAAGTGGCGGAAGGGAGTGGGAGTCGAACCCACCCGGGAGCGACTGACACCCCCAACCGGATTTGAAATCCGGCCGCACCACCAGGAACGCATCCCTTCCGTTTGGAACCTGTGTTTCAAATCCTGTGCGCGTCACCTCCGAACAGCCCCGGGTTGCGCAACTGGTGGGCTTCACGCACGCGTCGCGTGTAGCCAACGCGGTCGAAGAACTCGAGTAGCTGAATCGCGCGCTTGCGGCCAAGGCCGCTCTTGTCGCGAAACTCCGCGGCACGGGTCTCGCCGCAGGCGTGCTCCAGTTCCTGCACCCACGCCGCCAACCCGGCAACGGCCTCCGGCAGGTAGAACAGGTCGCGCACGACCTGGTAGAGCTTGCCCTGCCGCGCGAGCTTCTGCAACAGGCGGCGCATCGACGCCTCGTCGCGCCCTGACCTTTTCGCCAGATCCCGCATCCAGGGCGGGTCGATCGGCGATTCGACGAGCCAGGGCCGGACACGCTGCCACAGTGCCTCGTCCTCGCGGCTCAATTCGACGGAGTGCGTCGGCAGGTGCAGCCAGGCGCCGCTGCGCCGCACGCTGCCATCGGCGAGCACGGCATCAGTCAGCGCAGCGAAGACCAGCGCGGCCAGCTTGGGAAAGAACATGCGGCGCGCGCGCGCGGCCTCGGAGCCAAGCTCGTCGGGAAAGCGCTCATGGAAGCCGGCCAGGTCGGCGCGGAGCTTGTCCTTGAGGCCCGCCCAGTGCGCCCCGGAAAACGCCCAGTCCTCGCGGCCGGCGCTGACGCGCATGCTGTCGGCCGGCAAATGCTCGACGAGATCGGTGCGGTTCCAGTGCGCGCCACAGGTGTTCAGGTTCACGCCGCCGAGGTCGAGCAGACGTGCCAGGCGCTGCGGAATATCGGGGATTTCCAGCGCAGCGAGCTCGGCCAGGCGAAGCGGCGTCTTGCGCTTGCGCGTCGGCGCATCGGGGTCGAGTACGGTGCCGCCGCCGAGGGTGTGGCGCGCCTCGGCGTCGCGCAGGATGAAGTGGTCGCCGTTCAACGCACCGAGCGGGCGATCGGTGACCAGCTGGGCGAACATGGATTCGCCTGGCGCAAGTTTATCGCCTTGCAGCAGTGCAATACGCGCCATGACGTGCGCCGCGCCGAGGTGCAGGTGGACCGGTGCCCAGTGGGCAAGCGGCGCGGGCGCCTGTGGCGCGAGATTGAGCCGCACGTCGAAGCGCGCGGTCGGCGCGTGCAGAGCCGGCGCGACGATCCAGTCGCCGCGCGCGATCTCGTCCTTGCCGATAGCGGAAAGATTGAGCGCGCAGCGCTGGCCGGCCTGTCCCACCCGCGCCGGCTGGTTCATCACGTGCAGGCCGCGCAGTCGCACCGGCATTCCCGACGGCGTCACCATCAGTTCGTCGCCTACCGCGACGCGGCCGGCGAACACGGTGCCGGTGACGACGGTACCGGCGCCCTTGAGACTGAAGCTGCGGTCAACCGCAAGGCGAAAGCCGCCCGCTTCGTCTGCGCGCCGCAGCGCCTGCGCCGCCACGTGGAGATGGTCGCGTAGCGCGGCGACGCCCTCGCCGGTCACGGCCGATACCGGGAACACCGGGCTGCCGGCGAGCGCGGTGTCGGCGAGCAACTGTTCGAGGTCGTGCTCGACCTCGGCGATGCGGACCGCATCGACGCGGTCGGCCTTGGCCAGCGCGACCGCGCCGCGCTCGATGCCGAGCAGATCGAGGATGGCGAGGTGCTCGCGCGTCTGCGGCATCACGCCGTCGTCGGCGGCCACCACCAGCAGCGCGAAGTCGATGCCGGCGGCGCCGGCGAGCATGGTGTGGATGAAGCGCTCATGGCCGGGGACGTCGACGAAGCCGAGCACGCCGCCGACTTCCAGCGGCTGGTAGGCGTAGCCGAGCTCGATGCTGATGCCGCGCGCCTTCTCCGCCGCGAGACGATCGGTGTCTACGCCAGTGAGCGCATGCACCAGCGTGGTCTTGCCGTGGTCGATGTGGCCGGCGGTTCCGACGATCATACGGATGCGGTGATTTCCTTCGAAGTGATGCGATAGGTAAAGGCCGACGCGTCGAGGCTGTCGAGCATGCCGGCGGCGGTCTCACCCTGCGGATACATGAGGAAGGGTACGGTGACGCCGCGCGAGCCCGGCAACGGCAGGTCGTGCGCGGTGTTGTAGGCGAGCCAGTTCATTTCCCAGGAACCGAACAGGCGCCGCCGCACGTCCGTCACCTTCGGATCGTCGAGCGCGAGGTTTCCGGGCGGCTCCTCGAGCACGACCTTGCGCACGTCGGCGGGGTCGACCGGCACCCAGCCGTGGCGGTCGAGCCAGACCTCGGCGCGGCAGTGCTGCGCGCGGCTGATGTCGCCGCTCTTGCCCAGACTCTTGTAGCCGAAGCGCGAATCGGCGACGCGGATGCCGTAGACGTCGCGCGCCGGCAGGCCGGCCGCGCGCGCGAGTCCGACATAGAGTGCGTTGAGGTCGGCGCACTTGCCGGAGAGATCGCGCGATTCGAGCATGAAGCGGATGTCGCCGAGCCCGCAGCCGCGCGTCTTCGGATTGCGGAAGGTGTTGTCGACCACCCACTGGTAGATGGCGTGCGCCTTGGCCTCGTCGGTCCTGGCGCCGCGGGTGATCTCGCGTGCGGTATCGCGGACGATGCCGTCGGTGGGCAGCATCCTGGTCGCCTTGGTATAGAGCTGACGGTCGGCGCGCGACAGCGGCGCGGGCCGGACGGCGCGTTCGAGGTCGATGGCGCGGTCGCGGGTGGCGAAACGGCTGGTCACCTCGAGCACCGGCTTCTCGTTCGACGCCCATTCGGCGTAGAGCATCTCGGCGCCGTACTCCGGATTGCGCAGCAGGCGCGCCGTCAGTGCGTTGCCCTGCCACAGATTGCCCATGGTGCGGATCCAGCCCTCCTCCTGAACCGAAGGCAGCGGCAGCCAGACACGGGTGGCGCCTTCCGGCTGCAGCATCTCGATCCGGTGGGTGACCTCGAAGAGGCGCCAGCCGTTGTCCGGGGACGGTGTGAACGCGGCGGTCACCCGCCGGGCTGGCCACATGACGCCCGCGGCAAGCGCCGCCGAGGACCAAAGGAATTCGCGTCGTTGCATGGTGCTCTCCTTCTCTCAGGGACTGTCTGGAATCAACTGCGCGAATTGCGCGGCGAAGTCGGCTTCGTCGCCCGGAGCGAGACAGCGCAGATCGAGCCGCAGCGCACCGTCTGCGATGCGCCCGATCACGGGAACCGGAAGGCCACGCAGCACGGCTTCGATGTCGTGCAGCACGCCGGTCTTGCGCGTGGATGGCTTCACCGCCAGCGCCCAGCTGTCGAGGCGGTCCACCGGCAGCGAGCCGCTGCCGATCTGCGACAGCGCGGACAGCACGCCCGGCTTGACCTTGGGTCCTTCGGAAAAAGGATCGCCGCCGATGAGGATGCAGGCATGCTCGAGTTCGCCATCGGTCAGGCGATTGGTGGGCATCCGCAGCGGGGCGGTGACGCTCTTGAACTCACGTGTGCGGCCATTGTAAACGGCGAGTGCATAGGGCTCAAAACG
>DAOMWT010000057.1:0-16382 GCA_035436705.1 Thiobacillus sp.
CGAAGGCGGCCGCACCGTCGGTGCCGGCGTCGTGGCCAAGATCGAAGAGTAAGGCTCAACAATGCAAAACCAGAAAATCCGCATCCGCCTGAAGGCGTTCGACTACAAACTGATCGACCAGTCGGCGCTTGAAATCGTCGAGACGGCCAAGCGCACCGGTGCCGTGGTCAAGGGGCCGGTCCCGCTGCCGACATCGATCGAGCGTTTTGATGTGTTGCGTTCACCGCACGTCAACAAGACATCGCGCGACCAGTTCGAGATCCGTACCCATCGCCGTCTGATGGACATCATGGATCCCACGGACAAAACAGTGGATGCACTAATGAAGCTGGATCTGCCTGCTGGTGTCGACGTCGAAATCAAGTTGTAAAAAGCGGGCGGCATGGATATAATGCCGCCCCTTCAGCTGTACCAAGTCGCCGGTCAATTGTAATCGGCACCTACAACCCTCGCTCGCGGCCTTCCGTCGCTGGCTTGAGATAGGAAATACAAAGATGAGTATCGGGCTCGTTGGCCGCAAGGTCGGCATGACCCGCATTTTCACGGAGAACGGCGCGTCCGTTCCGGTGACTGTGTTGGAAATGTCAAACAATCGTGTGACGCAGGTGCGCACGCCAGAAAATGACGGTTATTCCGCTGTGCAGGTGGCCTTTGGGTCCCGCCGCAATAGCCGTGTCAATAAGTCGGAAGCGGGTCATTACGCCAAGGCGGGTGTCGACGCAGGTGAGCTGCTGCGCGAGTTCCGCGTATCGGCGGATGTCGCCTCGCAGTATCAGCCGGGCACCGCGGTATCGGTCGAATTGTTCCAGGCCGGGCAGAAGGTGGACGTTACCGGTGTGACGCAGGGCAAGGGCTTTGCAGGCACCATCAAGCGCCACAATTTCAGGTCGCAGCGCGCTTCCCATGGCAACTCGCGTTCGCACAACGTGCCGGGCTCCATCGGCATGGCGCAGGATCCGGGCCGTGTTTTCCCTGGCAAGCGGATGTCGGGCCATATGGGAGCGGTGACCTGTACCAAGCAGAATCTGGAGGTTGTGCGCGTCGACGCGGAGCGTGGACTGGTCTTGTTGAAGGGTGCTGTTCCGGGCGCCAAGGGCGGGCACGTGGTAGTGCGCCCGGCTGTGAAAGGGGGTGCCTGATGGATTTGGCTGTCATTAATGAGCAGGGTCAGCAGGTGACCAGCGTTGCGGCTTCCGATGAGACCTTCGGTCGCGATTATAACGAGGCGCTGGTGCATCAGGTGGTGACGGCGTTTCAGGCGAACGCGCGCAGCGGTAACCGCGCGCAGCTGACGCGTGCCGAGGTGAGTGCCTCGACGCATAAGCCGTGGCGTCAAAAAGGCACCGGCCGTGCACGTTCCGGTCGTACCTCGAGTCCGATCTGGCGCGGGGGTGGCGTCACATTCCCGAACAAGCCGAACGAGAACTTCACACACAAAGTGAACCGCAAGATGTATCGCGCGGGCCTCGCAACCATCCTGTCGCAGCTGGCGCGTGAGGGCAAGCTCAAGGTAGTGGAGAGTCTGGGCATCGATTCGCCCAAGACCAAGCTGCTGGCCGGCAAGCTGAAATCAATGGGCTACGGCAAGGTCATGATCATTGCGGACAGCGTGGACGACAACCTGTGGCTGTCGTCGCGCAACCTGCCGAACGTCTACGTGGTCGAGCCGCATCAGGCTGATCCGTGGAGCCTGGTCAAATTTGGCAACGTGCTGATCACCAAGGCGGCGGTCAAGCAGTTTGAGGAGATGATGTGATGGGTGCGATCAGTCAGGAGCGTCTGCTCAAAGTCATTCTCGCGCCGGTGATCTCCGAAAAGAGTACGCGTGTTGCAGACAAGCAGAATCAGGTGGTGTTTCGCGTGTTGCCCGACGCGACCAAGCAGGAAATCGGAGCGGCGGTTGCGAGCCTGTTCAAGGTTGAGGTTGCGGGTGTGCAGGTGCTGAACGTCAAGGGCAAAATCAAGCGCACCGGTCGTGTCACGGGCCGCCGCGACAACTGGAAGAAAGCGTATGTCACCCTGAAGCCGGGTCAGGACATCGATTTCGCGTCCGGTCAGTAAGGAAGAAAATCATGGCATTGATTAAAGTCAAACCCACCTCTGCCGGCCGTCGCGCAGTCGTCAAGGTCGTCACTCCGGGGCTGCATAAAGGCAAGCCGGTCGCAGCGCTGCTCGAACCGCAGAAGCGCGGCTCCGGCCGCAACCACCATGGCCATATCACGGTGCGCCACAAAGGCGGCGGCCATAAGCAGCATTATCGTGTAGTTGATTTCCGCCGCAACAAGGATGGAGTCGTGGCCAAGGTTGAACGGCTGGAGTATGACCCCAACCGTTCCGCGCATTTGGCTTTGCTCTGTTACGCCGATGGCGAACGCCGCTACATCATTGCTCCGCGCGGCGTTCAGGTCGGCACACAGTTGGTGAGCGGCGTCGAGGCACCGATCAAGGTGGGCAACTGCATGCCGCTACGCAGCATTCCAGTCGGCAGCACGGTGCACTGCGTCGAGATGATGCCGGGCAAGGGGGCGCAGATTGCCCGCTCTGCGGGTACGTCGGTCCAGCTGCAGGCGCGCGAGGGCAGTTATGCCCAGTTGCGCTTGCGATCCGGTGAAATCCGCAAGGTACACGTTGATTGCCGTGCCACGCTGGGCGAGGTGGGCAACGAAGAGCACAGCCTGCGTTCGATCGGCAAGGCGGGCGCCAGCCGCTGGCGCGGTATTCGCCCGACAGTCCGCGGCGTGGTGATGAACCCGGTTGATCACCCGCATGGCGGCGGTGAAGGTCGGACTGCGGCTGGCCGCCATCCGGTCAGCCCGTGGGGTACGCCGACCAAGGGGTATCGCACCCGCAGCAACAAGCGCACCTCCAACATGATCGTCCGCCGCCGTCAAGCGCGCTGATTGAGGTAGAAAGATATGGCACGTTCAATTAAAAAAGGTCCCTTCGTTGATGGGCATTTGCTGAAAAAGATTGAGGCCGTTCGCGGCTCCAATGACAAGCGCCCGATCAAGACCTGGTCGCGTCGCTCCACCGTGTTGCCTGATTTCATCGGCTTGACGATTGCGGTGCATAACGGTCGCCAGCATGTTCCGGTGTTCGTGACCGAGAACATGGTCGGCCATAAGCTGGGTGAGTTTTCCTTGACGCGTACCTTCAAAGGACACGTTGCGGACAAGAAGGCGAAGAAATAAGGAGCGCATGATGGAAGTTTCTGCGATTTTGCGTGGTACCCGTCTGTCCGCCCAGAAAGGCCGTCTGGTTGCTGACCAGATCCGCGGCCTGCGCGTGGAGAAGGCATTGAACATCCTGGCCTTCAGCCCGAAAAAAGGCGCCGGCATCATCAAAAAAGTGCTTGAGTCGGCGATTGCCAACGCCGAGCACAATGAAGGTGCGGACATCGACACTCTGACAGTCAAAACGATCTGCGTTGACCAGGGTTCCGTGCTGAAGCGTTTTACCGCCCGCGCCAAAGGCCGTGGCAACCGTATTAGCAAACCGACCTGTCACATTACCGTGACGGTCGGGGATTGAGGAAGCGCCATGGGACAAAAAATACATCCGATTGGATTCCGTCTTGGTGTTCAGCGCATCTGGACGGCCAAGTGGTACGGTTCGAACCGCAATTTTTCCAGCACGCTGCTGGAAGACATCAAGGTTCGCGACTACCTGAAGAAAAAACTGGCGCACGCTTCGGTCTCCAAAGTGCTGATCGAGCGTCCTGCGAAGAATGCGCGCATCACGATTTTCAGTGGCCGTCCTGGCGTGGTGATCGGCAAGAAAGGCGAGGACATCGAAGTCCTGCGCGGCGAGCTCGCGCGCCTGATGTCGGTACCTGTGCATGTCAATATCGAAGAGGTGCGCAAGCCTGAAACCGATGCGCAGATCGTTGCCGACGGCATCGCCCAGCAGCTTGAAAAGCGCGTGATGTTCCGCCGTGCCATGAAGCGTGCCATGCAAAATGCCATGCGTCTGGGTGCGCAAGGCATCAAGATCATGAGCTCTGGTCGCCTGAATGGAGCGGAGATCGCCCGTACCGAGTGGTACCGTGAAGGCCGTGTGCCGCTGCACACCTTGCGCGCAGAAATCGATTATGGCTTTGCCGAAGCCAAGACCACCTACGGCATCATCGGCATCAAGGTTTGGGTATACAAAGGCGATGCGCTCAACCGTGGCGAGCAGCCTGCGGCAGCCGATCAGGAAAAGCGCGGCAAGAAATCAGGAGTGAAACATGCTGCAGCCAGCTAGAAGGAAATTCCGCAAGGAACAGAAAGGCCGTAACACCGGACTGGCGACCCGTGGCGCCAACGTGAGTTTTGGCGACTTCGGTCTGAAAGCAGTCGGCCGTGGCCGTCTGACTGCGCGCCAGATTGAGGCGGCGCGTCGTGCAATGACGCGCCACATCAAGCGCGGCGGGCGCATCTGGATCCGTATTTTTCCGGACAAGCCGATTTCGCGTAAGCCTGCCGAAGTGCGGATGGGTAACGGAAAAGGCGCGCCGGAGTATTACGTCGCTGAAATCCAGCCAGGCAAGGTTTTATACGAGATGGATGGTGTGAACGAGGAACTGGCACGCGAGGCGTTCCGCCTGGCAGCGGCCAAGCTGCCGATCGCAACCACCTTCGTTACCCGCATGATCGGGAGTTGAGTGATGAATACACAAGAAATGCGTGGCAAGGATGCCGCGGAATTGAAGCAGGAACTCGAATCCCTGCTGCGTGCCCACTTTGCGCTGCGTATGCAGGTGGCCACCCAGCAATCGAATAAAACTGCCGACCTGGGCAAGTTGCGCCGCGATATTGCCCGGGTCAAGACCATTATGCGCGAGAAGGCGGGTCAAGCATGACTGAAGTCAAGAAAATGGTTCGCACGCTGACAGGGCGTGTGGTGAGCGACAAGATGAACAAGACGGTGACGGTGCTGGTCGAGCGTCGCGTCAAGCATCCGGTTATCGGCAAGATTATCCGGCTGTCCAAGAAGTATCACGCTCACGATGAAAACAACGAGTTTCACGAGGGTGATACGGTGCAGATCGAGGAGTCGCGAAAGCTGTCGCGCACCAAGGCGTGGACGGTAAGCAAGCTGATCGATCGGGCGCGCGTATAACGCTTGCGCAAAATGCAGTTGCCCGGTATAGTGCCGGGTTTTCCGGTTGGTGAGCCGGTTGGTTTTGTCCGGTTCGCTGACACAAGCAGTTCCGCGTATAGCGGGATTTTCTCCCGAACGGGTTCCAAGACTGGCCGCCATTTTGGTGGATTAAGTTGGAGGCAATTTAAATGATTCAGATGCAGTCCGTATTGGACGTGGCAGACAATACCGGTGCGCGCTCGGTTATGTGCATCAAGGTGTTGGGCGGCAGTCATCGCCGCTATGCTGGCGTGGGTGATGTCATCAAGGTCACCATCAAGGATGCTGCGCCGCGCGGCCGTGTGAAAAAAGGCGACATCTACAATGCTGTGGTGGTTCGCACCGCCAAGGGCGTGCGTCGGCCCGATGGTTCGCTGGTGCGCTTCGATGGTAATGCGGCGGTGCTGCTGAATAATAAATTAGAGCCGATCGGCACCCGTATTTTCGGGCCGGTCACCCGTGAGCTGCGCACCGAGAAGTTCATGAAGATCGTCTCGCTGGCGCCCGAGGTTCTGTGAGAGGGAATCATGGCACGTATTCGTAAAAGTGATCAGGTGATCGTTCTGGCCGGGAAAGACAAGGGTAAGCGCGGTGTTGTGCTCAGGGTGCTTGATGATGGCTATGTGCTGGTCGAGGGCGTGAATCGCGTCAAGAAGCACCAGAAGCCCAATCCCATGCGCAATATCCAGGGCGGGATCATCGAAAAAGAAATGCCGATCCAGGCTTCCAATGTCGCGTTGTTCAACGTGGGCACGCAGAAGGCTGATCGTGTGGGTTACAAGGTGCTGGAGGACGGCCGCAAGGTGCGTGTGTACAAGTCCAATGGCGAAATGGTTGACGCTCAGGGGTGATCATGGCGCGTTTTCAAGAATTTTATCGTGAGACGGTGGTGCCCAAGCTGGTTGAGCAGTTTGGCTATAAGTCCGTCATGGAAGTGCCGCGTATCCAGAAGGTCACCCTGAACATGGGGGTCGGCGAGGCGGTGGCTGACAAGAAGGTGATGGACCATGCGGTATCGGACATGCAGAAGATCGCAGGCCAGAAGCCGGTTGTCACCAAGTCCAAAAAATCCATTGCGGGCTTCAAGATCCGTGAGGATTATCCGGTCGGCTGCATGGTGACATTGCGTCGTGCGCAGATGTTCGAATTCCTGGATCGCCTGGTGACGGTGGCTATGCCGCGTATCCGCGATTTTCGTGGTGTTTCGGGCAAATCCTTTGACGGTCGTGGAAACTACAACATGGGTGTCAAAGAACAGATTATTTTTCCCGAGATCGAGTATGACAAGATTGATGCGTTGCGCGGGATGAATATCACGATCACCACCACAGCCAAGACTGATGATGAAGCGCGGGCTCTGCTTGCCGCCTTCAGTTTCCCGTTCAAGAATTGAGGTAGGCATGGCCAAGTTATCCTTGATTAATCGTGAAGAAAAGCGTGCGCGCATGGTGAAAAAATATGCTGCCAAGCGTGCCGAGATCAAAGCGCTGATCGCCAGCTCGCAGACCAGCGATGAAGATCGCATGGCGGCCTATCAGGCTTTGCAGGCCCTGCCGCGCAATGCCAGCCCGGTGCGCCAACGCAACCGCTGTCAGTTGACGGGGCGTCCGCGTGGTGTGTTCAGCAAGTTTGGCCTGGCGCGCGGCAAGCTGCGTGAATATGCGATGCGGGGCGAAATCCCCGGCATCGTCAAGGCAAGCTGGTAAGGGGTAGACGATATGAGTATGAGTGATCCCATTGCGGACATGCTGACCCGCATTCGAAATGCGCAGGCAGTTGAGAAGGCGATTGTCATGATGCCTTCATCGAAAGTCAAAGTGGCGATAGCCAAGGTGCTGAAGGACGAAGGTTATATCGAGGATTTCGCCATTCGTGGCGAAGCTGGAAAACCCGAGCTTGAGTTGCAGCTGAAATATTACGCGGGCCGCCCGGTGATCGAGCGCATTGAGCGTGTGAGCAAGCCTGGCTTGCGCGTCTACAAGGGTGCCGAGGAGTTGCCGCGCGTCATGAATGGCCTGGGTGTCGCGATCGTCTCCACCTCGAGTGGCGTGATGGCAGACCGCCATGCGCGCGCCAGGGGCGTGGGTGGTGAAGTCCTGTGCGTGGTTGCGTAAGAGGGAGCGGATATGTCACGTGTAGCCAATAATCCTATTGCGTTGCCTAAAGGCGTCGAAGTCACGCTGGGTGGGGCGGTCTCGGTCAAGGGGCCTCTGGGGGCGATGAGTCAGGCGATGTCGACTGACGTGTCGGTCGCGCTTAATGACGGGGTGCTGACTTTTGCGCCTACCAGCGAAAGCATCCAGGCGAATGCCATGGCGGGAACGATGCGTGCACTGGTCAACAATATGGTGCAGGGCGTTTCCAAGGGGTTCGAAAAGAAGCTTTTGCTGGTCGGGGTCGGATATCGTGCCCAGGCTCAGGGCGACGCGCTCAATCTGACGCTTGGATTCTCGCATCCTGTTGTGCACAAGATGCCTACCGGCATCAAGGTCGAGACCCCGACGCAGACCGAGATTGTGATCAAGGGTATCGATCGCCAGGTCGTTGGACAGGTGGCCGCCGACGTGCGCGCATATCGTCCGCCGGAGCCTTATAAGGGCAAGGGCGTTCGCTATAGCGACGAAGTGGTGATCAAGAAAGAGACCAAGAAGAAGTAAGGCTTAAGGACAGACAATGAACACCAAGCAATCACGGATTCGCAGAGCGCGCAAAACCCGCGCCAAAATCGCGGCCGTCAAGGCGACCCGCCTGGCAATTCACCGCACCAACAGCCACATTTACGCCCAGATCATTTCGGCGGATGGCGGCACGGTCATGACCAGTGCGTCCTCTAACGACAAGGAGTTGCGTGCCGTTTTAGGTAACGGCGGCAACGTGGCGGCAGCAGCTGCCGTTGGCAAGCGCCTGGCCGAGAAAGCCAAGGGCCTGGGTATTGAAAAAGTGGCTTTCGATCGAGCTGGATTCAGGTTTCATGGGCGAGTGAAAGCCCTCGCTGAAGCGGCCCGCGAAGGCGGTTTGGTATTTTAACGAGGCAGACTCAAGATGGCCCGTACAGCACCTACTAGTAACGAAGAGCGCGGCGACGGCTTGCGCGAGAAGATGATTTCGGTCAACCGCGTCACCAAAGTGGTGAAGGGTGGCCGGATCATGGGATTTGCCGCGCTGACCGTGGTCGGCGACGGCGATGGCGGCATCGGCATGGGCAAGGGCAAGTCCCGCGAAGTGCCGGTGGCCGTGCAGAAGGCAATGGAAGAGGCCCGTCGCAAGCTGGTCAAGATCAGCCTGAAGAATGGCACCTTCCATCATACGGTGGTGGGACAGCACGGCGCTTCGCGTGTGCTGATCCAGCCGGCATCGGAAGGTACCGGCATTATTGCGGGCGGGGCGATGCGTGCCGTTTTCGAAGTGATGGGCGTGCAGAACGTGCTTGCCAAGTGCCTGGGTTCAACCAATCCCTACAACGTCGTGCGTGCGACGATCGATGGTCTGTTGAAAATGTCCACACCGTCCGAGATTGCGGCCAAGCGCGGCAAGTCTGTCGAAGACATCACGGGGTAAGTCATGAGTGAGCTGAAAAAAATCAGGGTGACGCTGGTCAAAAGCATGATCGGCACCAAGGCGCCGCATCGCGCCTGTGTGCGTGGCTTAGGCCTGCGTCGGATGCATCACACGGTCGAGGTGCTTGATACACCGGAAAACCGCGGAATGATTTCCCGAGTCGCCTATCTGGTGAAGTGCGAGGCTTAAATGGAACTGAACGATATTAAACCGGCTGACGGCGCCAAGAAAAATAAGCGTCGCTTGGGTCGTGGCATTGGCTCCGGCTTGGGTAAAACCGCGGGGCGTGGCCACAAGGGCCAGAAATCCCGTGCAGGAGGCTTTCATAAAGTGGGCTTTGAGGGCGGTCAGATGCCGATGCATCGTCGCCTGCCCAAGCGCGGCTTCGTTTCGCTGACCAAGGCCGATACAGCGCATGTCCGTCTGTTCGAACTGGCGGCGGTGGGGGTGGACGAGATCGATTTACTGGTGCTGAAGCAGGCCGGTGTCGTCAGTGCCGCGGCTAAAACTGCCAAGGTTTATTTGGCGGGCGAAATTGGCAAGGCGGTCAAGTTACGCGGTATTGCCGTGACCAAGGGAGCGCGTGCTGCGATCGAGGCTGCGGGCGGCAGCATCGCCGACTGAGTCAGAGAGGGTATACGCTTTGGCCACGCCCAAAACCGGTTTGAATAAATTCGGCGACCTCAAGCGCCGTTTGCTATTCCTGCTTGGCGCTTTGATTGTGTACCGTATTGGCACCTTCATTCCGGTGCCGGGTATCGATCCACTGGTGCTCGAACAGCTCTTCAAGTCGCAGCAGGGCGGCATCCTGGGCATGTTCAACATGTTCTCCGGTGGTGCGCTATCGCGTTTCAGCGTGTTTGCGCTGGGGATCATGCCGTACATTTCGGCGTCGATCATCGTGCAGTTGATGACCACCGTGTCTCCGCAGCTTGAAGCGCTGAAAAAAGAGGGCGAGGCAGGGCGCCGCAAGATTACCCAGTACACCCGTTACGGGACCTTGTTTCTAGCCGTTTTTCAGGCGCTGGGTATTGCCATTGCCCTGGAATCACAGGCGGGTTTGGTGCTTGATCCGGGAATGGCGTTTCGCCTGATTACCGTGGTTACGCTGACTGCCGGCACGATTTTTTTGATGTGGCTGGGTGAGCAGATTACCGAGCGTGGCCTGGGTAATGGTATTTCCATCATTATTTTCGCGGGTATTGCCGCGGGCCTGCCCTCTGCGATCGGCGGTACACTGGAGTTGACGCGCACCGGTGCGTTCTCGATCCCGTTGGTATTGATGCTGTTCGTCGGCGTGTTGCTGGTGACGGCGCTGGTGGTGTTTGTCGAACGTGGCCAGCGCAAGATCCTGGTCAACTATGCCAAGCGCCAGGTCGGCAAAATGGTGGTGGGTGGCCAAAGTTCGCATCTGCCGCTGAAGTTGAATATGGCCGGGGTGATTCCGCCGATTTTTGCCTCCAGCATCATTTTGTTCCCGGCGACCCTGGCGGGCTGGTTTGGCAGTAGCGACAACATGGGCTGGCTGAAAGACATTGGGTCGACCCTGTCACCCGGCCAGCCGGTGTACGTTCTGCTGTATGCGTTGGCGATCATCTTCTTTTGCTTTTTCTACACGGCCTTGGTATTTAACCCCAAGGAAACCGCCGACAACCTGAAGAAGAGTGGTGCGTTCGTTCCGGGTATTCGCCCGGGCGACCAAACCGCACGCTACATCGACAAGATATTGACCCGGCTGACGCTGGTGGGGGCAATCTACATCACCTTGGTGTGTTTGCTGCCCGAGTTTCTGATTTTGAAGTGGAATGTTCCTTTCTATTTTGGGGGGACGTCGCTGCTGATCATTGTGGTGGTGACCATGGATTTCATGGCGCAGGTTCAGGCTTATGTCATGTCGCACCAGTATGAAGGCTTGCTCAAGAAAGCCAATTTCAAGAATGGCCTAGTGGGGCGTTGATGTCCAAGGAAGATGTCATCCAGATGCAGGGTGAAGTCGTTGAAAACCTGCCTAATGCCACCTTTAGAGTCAAGCTTGAAAATGGCCATGTCCTGCTGGGCCATATCTCCGGCAAGATGCGCATGCATTACATCCGCATCCTGCCGGGAGACAAGGTGACGGTAGAGCTTACGCCTTACGATCTGACCAAAGGCCGGATTGTTTTCCGGGCCAAATGATTTTGATCGGCAGCATGCTGCCGATGAGTGAATGGAGAGAACCATGAGAGTACAGGCTTCAGTCAAGAAAATGTGCCGCAAGTGCAAGGTTGTGCGCCGTAAAGGCGTTGTGCGCGTGATCTGTGACGATCCGCGTCACAAGCAGCGCCAGGGCTAAGCAGCCCCCG
This sequence comes from Thiobacillus sp., assembly GCA_035436705.1. Classification (GTDB taxonomy): domain Bacteria; phylum Pseudomonadota; class Gammaproteobacteria; order Burkholderiales; family Thiobacillaceae; genus Thiobacillus. The sequence continues at coordinate 11,025 of DAOMWT010000057.1, forward strand.
TGTTACCAAGTGCGGATTAGAGTCAACCCAAGAACGGGTTGACGTGTTATAATTTTTTGTTTTGCGTTCGGAGCTTTGCGAATGGCTCGTATTGCTGGGGTTAATATCCCTAATCATCAACACGCGATTATTGCGTTGACCGCCATTTATGGCATCGGCAGAACTACGTCCGGCAAGATTTGCGAAGCGGCAGGCGTTGCCCAGACTTCGAAAATCAAGGATCTGTCCGAGGCCGAGATGGAGCGCTTGCGCGAGGGCGTGGCCCAATTTACGGTCGAGGGCGACCTACGCCGTGAAACCACCATGAACATCAAGCGTTTGATGGATCTCGGCTGCTATCGCGGCTTCCGTCATCGCAAAGGCTTGCCTGTGCGTGGTCAGCGCACACGCACCAACGCGCGTACCCGCAAGGGCCCACGCAAGGCCATCAAGAGATAAAGGTTAACCATGGCAACGAAAACTGCAACGCGCGTGCGCAAGAAGGTCAAGAAGAATGTCGCAGAGGGTATTGCGCACATTCATGCTTCGTTCAACAACACCATCGTGACGATCACCGATCGTCAAGGCAACGCCCTGTCGTGGGCGACCGCCGGCGGTGCGGGCTTCAAGGGTTCGCGTAAGTCGACGCCGTTTGCAGCGCAGGTCGCGGCTGAAAACGCCGGCAAGATGGCGCAGGAATATGGCGTCAAAAACCTGGAAGTCCGGATCAAAGGCCCCGGCCCGGGCCGGGAATCCACCGTGCGTGCGCTGAATGCGCTGGGCTTCAAGATCGTTGCGATCTCGGATGTCACCCCGATTCCGCACAACGGTTGCCGTCCCTCCAAAAAGCGTCGAATTTAATCCTAGGGTAAATCATGGCTCGTAATCTTGATCCCAAATGCCGTCAGTGCCGCCGCGAAGGCGAAAAGCTGTTCCTGAAAGGTGAGAAGTGCTTCACCGACAAGTGCGCCATCGAACGCCGTGCTTATGCGCCTGGTCAGCATGGCCAGAAGAGCGGTGCCCGTCTGTCCGGGTATGGTGTGCAACTGCGTGAAAAGCAGAAAATCCGCCGTATTTACGGTGTGCTCGAAGGACAGTTCCGCCTGACCTACAAAAAGGCGGACAGCCGCAAGGGCGTGACGGGTGAAAACCTGCTATCGATGCTGGAATCGCGCCTGGATTCGGTGTGCTATCGCATGGGCTTTGGCGCGTCGCGCACCGAGGCGCGTCAGGTGGTGCGCCATAACGGCATCACGGTTAACGGTCGCCGGGTCAATATTCCGTCGTATCAGGTGCGTGCCGGCGATGTGGTCGAGGTGTCTGAAAAGGCGAAAGCCCAGCTGCGTATCAAGGGGGCGGCAGAAGCGACCGCCGCGCGTGGTTATCCCGAATGGGTCGAAGTCGACGCCAAGGCGCTCAAGGGCACCTACAAAGCCGCGCCGCAGCGCTCGGAACTGCCGTCGACCATCAACGAGTCGCTGGTCGTCGAACTGTACTCCAAATAAGCTGGCCGGGTCCTGACAGACCCGGTTTTCAGGGCTGCTTCTCAAGGAATCGCACTCTATGCAAAGCGCTACGGAATTTCTCAAGCCGCGTATTGTGGAGGTGGATCGCGCCTCCCCGCTGCACGCCAAGGTCATCATGGAGCCCTTCGAGCGCGGCTATGGCCACACGCTCGGTAATGCGCTGCGTCGTATCTTGTTGTCCTCAATGGTCGGTTATGCGCCGACTGAAGTCACCATCAGCGGTGTCGTTCACGAGTATTCGACAATCGAGGGCGTTCAGGAGGACGTCGTCGACATCCTCCTGAACCTCAAGGGTATCGCTTTCAAGATGCATGGCAAGTCCGAGGCGATCTTGAGAGTGTCCAGGTCGGACGAAGGCATCGTTACTGCGGGCGATATCGAGGTCGGTCACGATATCGAAGTGCTGAACCCGGATCACGTGATTGCTCACCTGACCAAGGGCGGCAAACTCGATATGGAAATCAAGATCGAAAGCGGTCGCGGTTACCAGCCGGCCACATCACGCAAGGTTTCCGAAGAATCCCGCTCGGTGGGCTCCATTCTGGTGGATGCCTCGTTCAGCCCGGTTCGCCGTGTGGCTTACTCGGTGGAAAGCGCGCGAGTGGAACAGCGCACCGACCTCGACCGCCTGGTTATCGATATCGAAACCAATGGCGTGGTCGAGCCGGAAGAGGCTGTCCGTACCGCTGCCCGCATTCTGGTGAGCCAGTTGTCCGTATTCGCCGATCTGGAAGGTACGCCAGCCGAATCCGAGTCGCCGCGCTCGCCGCAGGTGGATCCCCTGCTGCTGCGCCCGGTCGACGATCTGGAGTTGACCGTGCGTTCGGCCAACTGCCTGAAAGCCGAGAACATCTACTTCATTGGCGACCTGATCCAGCGTTCCGAAACCGAATTGCTGCGTACTCCGAATCTGGGCCGCAAGTCGTTGAACGAGATCAAGGACGTGCTGGCCTCCAAGAGCCTGTCGCTGGGGATGAAGCTGGAAAACTGGCCGCCTGCCGGCCTCGAACGCCCCTGATTCACTGATCGAAAACCGACAATAAAGTGCGGATCGCCGTGGCTGGTGGTCTAGCCCAAGAATACTGACTGAAAGGAAATGCCATGCGCCATCGTCAATCCAACCGCAAACTCAATCGCACTACCAGCCATCGTCTGGCCATGTTCCGCAACATGAGTGTGTCGCTGCTGAAGCACGAAGTCATCAAGACCACGCTGCCGAAGGCCAAGGAACTGCGCCGCTTCGTCGAGCCGCTGATCACCCTGGGCAAGGAACCCAGCCTGGCGAATCACCGCCTGGCGTTCGACCGTCTGCGCGACCGCGACATGGTCGTCAAGCTGTTCGGCGAACTGGGCCCGCGTTACAAGACCCGTCCCGGCGGGTACCTGCGCATCCTGAAGTACGGTTTCCGCAATGGCGACAATGCGCCGATGGCACTGGTCGAACTGGTTGATCGCCCGGACAGCGACACCGCACCGGCCGATGCCGAATAAGCCGTATTGTTGAACAAGTTGGAAAAGCCGGGCACGCCCGGCTTTTTCTTTGGCCCTGACTGGAACTGGGCATCTGCATTGCACTTGCCGGCTCCCGGCATGCTCGTGCATAGTCGGCTTTCCCGCCTGCCTCAGGAGTAGCCGTGATTGTTCTCTTCACCGATTTCGGCGTGCGCGACCCCTATGTTGGCCAGGTCAAGGCTCATCTTGCTGAGCATGCGCCCGGCCAGCAGGTGGTGGACCTGCTGCACGAGGCGCCAGACTTCAATCCCCATGCGGGCGCCCATCTGCTCGCTGCGTTTGCGCCGGGTTTTCCGCCAGGCAGCGTATTCCTGGCCGTAGTGGATCCCGGCGTCGGCACGCTGCGCGGTGCCGTGGTCGCCATGGCAGGCGGCCGCTGGTTCGTTGGGCCGGACAACGGACTGCTGTCTATCGTGGCCGCACGGCACAGCGACACCCGGCTATGGCGTATCCACTGGCAGCCTGAAATCCTGTCGCCCACGTTTCACGGCCGCGACCTGTTTGCGCCGATTGCGGCCGTCATTGCACGCGGCGAATTTCCTGCCGCCAAGTTGACCCAGACAGACCAGCTCGATGTCGAGTTCGATGCCGGCGATCTGGCCCGCGTGATATACATCGACCATTACGGCAACGCCTGGACCGGTATCCGCGGTGTACCGAAGAATGCGCGCGTCAGTGCCGCAGGCGAATCGTTCAGGCACAGCGACAGTTTTGGTTTGGTCGGCAAGGGGGAGGGTTTCTGGTTCCTCAACAGCGTGGGACTGTTGGAGCTTGCAGTCAATCGCGGCAGTGCCGCGACGGTGTTCGGCTTGACGGTCGGCGACCCGGTGCGGGTGCAGCGGCTGAATTGAGGGCGTTTAATCGACATCGAGCAGCAGCGCCCGGTAGTCGTTGACGTTGGTGCGGGTGGGGCCGGTAAGAACCAGGTCGCCCAGCGCGGAAAAAAATCCATGGCTGTCATGCGCCGCCAGCAGGATTTCAGCCTGAATGCCGAGCGCCCGGGCACGTGCAAGCGTGTCGGGGGCGAGCAGCGCACCGGCATTGTCTTCGCTGCCGTCGATGCCGTCCGTGTCGCAGGCAATGGCCCAGGCTGGGATGTCGCGCAAGGCCAGCGCCAAAGCCAGCAAATATTCGCTGTTACGCCCCCCTCGCCCATGCTGCGGACGCAGCGTAACGGTGGTTTCGCCGCCCGAGATCAAGGCGAGCGGTCCCCCGGTGAGGCGGGCGTGGGCCAGTGCGGCATGCTGCCGGGCAACGGCCTGGGCGTCGCCGCTGATACTGTCGGAAATCAGCAGCGCTGGGATGCCATGTCGCTCAAAGACCCCGACCGCAGCCATCAGGCTGTCGTGCGCGCGGCCGATGACGCGGTTTTCCATGCGCGAAAAGCACGGGTCGCCTGGTTTGGGCGTATCGCCGCGCGCATCGGCCGAGCAGGTTTCGAGATGGCGTTGAACCCCGCGGGGAAGCGCGATCCGGAAATGCGCCAACCGGTCGAGCGCGTCGAAACAGGTGGTGCGATCGGGCGTGCAGGGACCGGATGCGATGGTGCTGGGGTCATCGCCGACAACATCGGAAATGATCAGCGTGCGTCCCCGCGCCTTGCCTGATGCGCGCGCCAGCTGTCCGCCCGACAGGCGGGTGAGGTGCTTGCGCACAGTGTTGATATCGTGGATGGGGGCGCCCGCGTGCAGCAGGGCTTTGGTGACCTGTCGCAACTCCTTCAGGCTGACGCCTGCGACCGGCGCGGCGAGCAGGCTGGAGCCGCCGCCCGAAACCAGTGCCAGCAGCAGATCGTCCTCCCCCAAGCCTGCCGCCATCTCCAGCATCCGCAAGGCGGCGGCCTCGCCGCGCCCGTCGGGCAGCGGGTGGCTGGCCTCGACCACTTCGATGCAGCGGGTAGGCAGGCTATGTCGATAGCGGGTGACCACCAGGCCGGACAGTCGCGCATCGGCCGGCCAGTGAGCCTCGACGGCAGCGGCCATGCTGGCGGCTGCCTTGCCGCCACCGACCACCAGGGTACGGCCGCTTGGCGGCGCCGGCAGATGCGGCGGCAGGATGCGTGCGGGATCGGCTGCGGCGACGGCAGCGTGAAACGAGTCCAGCAGCAGGGTGCGCGGATTCATCGGGTAAAGGCGGACGAACTGCTGGTTGCAGGGGCTGGGTTTCGGAGCCTGGCCAGCGCTGGCCAGGCAAACAAAAACGGCCAGGTTTACCCGGCCGATTGCCCTGCCTGAAGCGGAATTACTGCTTGGCGGCGTCTTTGGCCTGGTCGGCCATTTCCTGCGCCTTGTCGGCGCCAGCGGCGGCTGCGTCGGCGGCACCCTGGGCGGCGTCGGCGGCC
>DAOMWT010000058.1:0-15654 GCA_035436705.1 Thiobacillus sp.
CATGGCTCCATCTTCTCAAGGAAAGGAGCCTCCTCAAAACCCGGGGCGATTCAGGTTGCGCAACGTCTTTCGTTTTGGGCATTGGAGCGGCCGTTTGCTGCTTTGGCGCTGTTGCCGGGTGCATTGGATCGGAGGAACTGCGGCCCATCCGCTTACTCCATTCCTCGAGATAGTGGCGCATGCCGACCTCGTCGTGGATCGTCAGGTCTTCCTCGCGCGCATGCAGCACATACATGGGGTCACTCCCCTTGGCCATGGCCATCCCCTGCCCGGAAGAAGCCAGCAGGTCTTCGTGCAGGTTACGACCGAATGGGCTCCAGATCGTGGCCGCATCTTTCTCGCGCTGTTGGCGTATTTCCGGGGTGTCGCTCTTGAGGCCCAGTATGCGGAACTCGAGAATGACATGATCCGGGCCGAGCGGAATATAGGAGTCGATCCGTAATACGGAAGTGCGCAGGTTGAATGTGATGCACGGAAAAAGGTCCACCAGCTTCCAGCCATTGGTAGGCAATTTTGGCCAGCCAAGCTTGGAATGGCCACTGCCAGTGTACGCGTCGTACGAGACATTCATTGAGCCGACCGAAGCGTGGCCGTTGGGGAAGGCCGTGTACTTACGCTGGAAATACCCCGACTTCGGATCCAACATGCCGGTAATGCGATTATGGTAGTGCAGGTAGTCGTGATAAAACTCACTATTGGTGTCGTGGATCAGCTTGAAGTTTGTACGCAGAGTGGCCTGGTAGTACCACAATACTTCCAGGGGTTCCGCCTCCAACTCCGGCAGCATGTAATCCAGAGACGAGCCGATATGCTCTGAAAGCGGGCCGCAGGAATCGTCGAGATTGACCCACACGAAACCGCCGTAACCCACTTCCGTTCTCACTTCCTTGAGGCCGACATCGCTTTCACAGATGCGCTCCTGGTACCCGGCTTTCCCACGAGGAATATCCACACAGTCGCCTTTTGCATCGAATGCCCACTGGTGGAAAATGCAAACCAGCTTCTTGGCGTTGCCGGAAGGCTCATAAACCAGGAGATTGCCGCGGTGAGTACAGATGTTGTAGAAGGTGCGGATCTTCATATCCTCTCCGCGCATAATCACAAGTCGAGTGCCGCCCGGGTGTTGATAGGTACGAAAATCATTGGCATTGGCCACTTCGCTTTCGTGGATGGCAAGCATCCAGACTTTCTTGAAAATTTTTTCTTTCTCCTCCTCAAAAATGGCCGGATCGGAGTAAATCATCGGGTCCGCGTAATGCGTCGGCGGAAGGCTGGGTTTTTGTGCCCACTGTTGGCTGTTGCGTGACATAGCATTGTCCTCTTCATGTTGAATGATTCAGGATAAAACCATGCGAATATGGCATGGTAATTTTCGTAAAGCGAAAGGCATGCCAATTCCATCCAGGCTACATGGATATGGGTGCGCAAACCTTCGGAGCCACAATCGGGGGATGAATAAAGCGTAAAAATGAACCCAGAAATTCGGGGTGAGACAAGACGAAGTACAATTCAATTTCGTTGTTACTTATTGATATATTTGGAAAATTTATATCTGGCGGCGGCGAATCAATGGTGCCAATAGCACCCGCCGCAAGGTGGGTCATAAGGCGCGGTACGAATCGGCTCTGTGTGCAGAACCGCAGGCGCAACTGCCGCCTCAAATACCTGATTCGGATCATAATGTATTTTTTTTATTACAAAATGTCTCGCTTTCAGAAGGGAATTACCGTGCCGCGAACTGCCTGGCAGAAAGCAGTTTGATGAGCGGGAAACCCGTCGCACTCACACTATGGGCTTCGGCCACCGAACTCCTTGCCCTTGTCTGTCCGGATCACTGGCAGACCACATTGAATTGTCAGTGATCCCGTATCCGTGCCGGTGAAGCGCGCAGTGCAGGCGGCGTGGTTGCCAAGCCGGCGATGCCACACACTTGTTGGAGCGCGGACAGGATATCCGTACGATTGAAGAACTGCTGGGACACAAAGATGTGGCGACGATGATGACGATGATTTACACGCATGTGCTGAACAAGGGCGGGCGTGGGATAACCAGCCCGCTGGATATGTAATGACGGACGACGATTACATGCGCGCTGCGCTGGAGCTGGCGCGGCAGGGGGCCGAGGCGGGTGAGGTGCCGGTGGGAGCGCTGGTGGTGTGCGGTGGCGAGATCGTCGGCCGTGGCTTCAACCAGCCGATTTCGAGCCACGACCCCACGGCGCACGCCGAGGTGATGGCATTGCGCGATGCGGCCGGGCGGCTCGGCAATTACCGGCTGGTGGGCTGCACGCTGTACGTGACGATGGAACCGTGCGTGATGTGCGCGGGGGCGATCCTGCATGCGCGGGTGGCGCGGGTGGTGTACGGCGCGCGCGAATACAAGACCGGCGCGCACGGGAGCATCGTCGACATCTTTGCCGAGCCGCGCCTCAACTACCATTGCGACATCGCCGGTGGGGTGCTGGCAGACGAATGCGCGGCGACGATCTCGGCGTTTTTCGAGGCACGCCGGCAGCAGAAGAAGGGGGCAGGACAATGAGCGATCTGGTGATCGAGGTGGATATGCGCCTGCAGCAGTTGTATCTGTGGGAGCCTTTTCCGGACGGTGACATGCTGATCCGCCAGTATCCGGTGTCCACCGCGGCCAACGGGGCGGGGGAGCAGGATGGCAGCTATTGCACGCCGCGCGGGCGCCACCGCATCGCGGAAAAGATCGGTGCCGGCGCGCCGCTATGTGCGGCCTTCAAATCGCGCCAGCCAACCGGTGAAATCTGGACCCCCGAACTCGACGCGGCGAACCCCGGGCGCGACTGGATCCTGACGCGCATCCTGTGGCTGGAAGGGCTGGAGCCGGGCAAAAACCAGGGCGGTACGGTGGACACCCGCAACCGCTATATCTACATCCACGGCACCAACGAGGAACACAAGCTCGGCACGCCGGCATCGCATGGCTGCATCCGCATGAAGAATGCGGACGTGGCCGAACTGTTCGATCTGGTGAAGGTGGGGACCGAGGTGCGCATCAGCGCATGAGGCATGCTGCCGTCGGGGCAGCTGAAAAACAGCCCTGGGGGCTTTCCCGCGTAATTCAGTATCGTCTCTGCGGAGCAGGTCGCGGCCCGGAGGTGGCGTCCTTGTGGCGGAAGTTGATGCGGCCCTTGGTCAGATCGTAGGGCGACATTTCGATGGTGACCTTGTCGCCGGCCAGGATGCGGATGCGGTGCTTGCGCATTTTGCCAGAAGCGTAGGCGGTGATCTCGAAGCCGTTATCCAGGGTGACGCGGAAACGGGTCTGCGGCAGCACTTCGTTGACGACGCCTTCCATTTCTACAAGTTCTTCTTTCGACATAGGATTTGTTCCTCATGATGGGCCGGTGGCGCGGATTGCCGTGCGCCGGCGAATGGGTGTGCAAAAGATCGCAGTTGGGATCTGCGGCAACCGCGCCGTGGCGCGCGGTGAAAATGCCAAAGAGGAGAGCCGACAAGGTGCCCGCGAGGGGCAGAGGAGACTGACCAAAAGATCGATTTGCAGGGCAGTATGGGCCTCAAGGCCCGTATTGGCAAGGCTGGCGAGGTATGCGTGCGGCGCTGCCGCGTGCCCAAAACGGTGGAGCGGCAGGCAGGAAGCCTCTTTCTAGAGAACGGGTTGCGGCTCGCCCGTGCCGGATTCGATATGCAAGGTGCGGGTGGGGAGGGCGATTTCCGCGCCGTGGGCCTGGATGATGGCGGCGACTTTCAGCAGCACATCCTGCTTGACCTCGTGGTAGTGCACCCATTGGACGGTCTTGGTGAAGGTATAGATGAAGAAATCGAGCGACGACACGCCGAACTGGTTGAAGTTGACGATCAGGGTGGCATCGGGGTCGATCTCGGGGTGGGCCTGCAGCATGGCTTTTACGTCGGCGACGATGGCGGCCATCTTGTCGAGGTCGGCGTAGCGGATGCCGACGGTTTCCTTGATGCGCCGGTGGGTCATGCGGGTGGGGTTCTCCACCACGATGGTGGTGAACAGGGCATTCGGCACGTAGATCGGATTCTTGTTGAAGGCGCGCACGCGGGTGTGGCGCCAGCCGATGTGTTCCACCGTGCCTTCGATCTGCTTGTCCGGCGAGCGGATCCATTCGCCCACAATGAACGGGCGATCCAGATAGATGGTGAGGCCGCCGAAGAAGTTGGCCAGCATGTCCTTGGCGGCAAAACCCACCGCGATCCCGCCGATGCCGCCGAAAGCAAGCACGCCGGAAATGCTGAAACCCAGTGTTTGCAGGATGACCAGGGCGGCGAGGATGACGACGCTGACCCGGCCCAGCTTGGACAGCGCATCGACCGTGGTGCGGTCGACCGGCTTGCCGGTTTGCGCGCCGCGCGCCAGGATGTTGCGCGCGGCATTGCCAATCAGGCGCCACAGAAACCACGCGAGGGCGGCGACGATCAGTGTGTCGCGGGCAAGTCCGACGAAATCGGGAACGGGCATGCCGCGTTGCTGGTGCACGATCTGGATGGCGAAGGCCGTGCCTGCCACCCACAGGACCAGCGTCAGCGGTTTGCGGCTGGCCTTGATCAGGGCGTCATCCCAAATGGCCGGGGTGCGCGCGGCGACCTTTTCGATATGACGCAGCAGGTAGTAGGCGCCGATGTTGATGGCGAGGATCGCGGTAATCACCATCAGAACCTGGGGCAGCCAGGAAGCGGTGAGGAATTCGAAACCGGGTTGTTTGGCCAGATCGCTCATGTGGGGAGGGAGGGGATGCGGTGTCCGGCCGATTCTATTGCAAAGCCGGAAATCGATCTGCCCCGGCGGATCCTTTGTGCGGTCCGTTTCCTATACTGAATGTCCGAAACCACAAGGAGTCGAGCCATGAACCACAGGATCGCATTGCCAGTTGTCTTGACGGTTGCCTTGGTGGGAGGCTGCGCTGATATGGGCAGCCTGGGAGGGCCGAAATATGGCGCGACAGACGGTGCCGTGGCGAGCCAGACGGATCGCGACGGCACTGTAGCCAAGCTGGAAAACATCGAGGTGGACGACAAGTACAAGCTGGGGGTGGGAACGGCGGTGGGCGCAGTGGCGGGCGGCATTCTCGGCGCGGGAGTGGGCGACAGCACCACGGCCACGGTGGCAGGGGCGGTCTTGGGCGGCCTGGCCGGAACCTATGCCGAAAGCAAAATCCATAAGGCGGATGTGCAGCGCGTTACGGTCGACATGAAGACCGGAGGACGCGTGACGATCGTGCAGCCGATGGATGGGCGCTTGCGCGACGGCATGAATGTGCGCGTCGAAGGCAGCGGCGAGAACGCCCGCGTGGTGCCGCGCTGAAGTGGCGCAGCCATTCGCCGGGCGTGTGCCGCCAGGTGTCAAGGCGTGGAATGCCGCCGTTCAATAACCATATCATGATGAAAACTTTGGTTATCGAACGGTTTTTCGCTGTCGTTTGTACTATCCACCGCGGGCCTTATTAGCGGTATTCGTGACGGCATCTGGCGGCTAGGATGCCCGGTTCGAAAATAGCTGTCCGCATGCCTCATGGCCCGTAGTGCCGTCCCCCTTACCGAGAGCCGTATCCGCCAGATCAGAGCACCCGACAAGCCGACCAAGCTGGCCGATGGCGGCGGCATGTATTTGCTGTTGCGGCCGGATGGTTCGCGTTACTGGCGACTGGATTACCGTTTTGATGGCAAGCGCAAGACGCTGGCACTGGGCGTATACCCGGAGATTTCGCTTGGCGAGGCGAGAAGGCGCCGCCGTGCGGCGAAGGCGCTGCTGGCGGCCGGACAGGATCCCGGTGCAGTGAGAAAGGCGGACAAGGCAAACAAGCCGGGGGCCGGCGCGGATGAGTAGGCCTATGCCCTGGCCATTCTCGGCGAGGGGATGTGGGACTGGGATCTGCGCAGCGGCCAGGTCAGGCATAACGCGCAGTGGGCGCAGCTGATGGGGCTGGACGAACGGCAGCAGGAACACGACTGGCAGCAGGCCGTGGCGGCGTTGCATGAGCAGGACCGGGAAACGGTGATGACGGCGATACGGCACTGCCTCGAAGGCACGGCCGCTTTCGAGTGCGAGCACCGTATCCGCCACGCCGACGGCGCCGCGATCTGGGTGCGGAACCGCGGCGAGGTCATGCGGCGCGATGCCGACGGCACGCCGCTGCGCATGGTGGGCAGCCTGTGCGAGGTGACCGAACAGCGGCATGAGGCGCTGGTCATGCGCTGCCACAATCTGCTGCTGCAGACCATCGCGGCGGTCAACGAAATGCTGATGCAGGAACTGCCGGAACAGGAACTGATGGCGCGCATCTGCCAGGAACTGGTGGGCGACAATCTGTTCCGCATGGCATGGATCGGCCTGGTCGATGAGGATGGCGTGACGGTGCGTCCCGTGGCGGAGGCCGGCAGTGTCCGCGGCTATCTGGCCCAGGCGGATATCCGCTGCGACGACTCGCCGCAGGGGCGGGGCCCCACCGGCAAGGCCATTCGTTCGGGCATCACGGTGATCAACGACGATACCGAGACCAATCGGCAGTACGCGCCGTGGCGGGAGCGGGCGCGGGCCCAGGGTTATCGCTCGTCGGCGTCGGCGCCGCTGCGGGTACACGGGCGCGTGATCGGCGCGCTCAATGTCTATAGCGATGAAGCGCACGCGTTCAGGCCTGAAAAACGGATATTGCTGGAAAAGCTGGCCGCCGATCTCGGCGTGGCCATGGGGAATCGCGCGGCACTGGCCGCGCTGCGCGAGAGCGAGGAACGCTTTCGGTTGATTTCCAGCGTTGCCACCGATCTGCTGTATTCCAGCCTGCAGACGGGGACGGGGTTTTATGCCATCGACTGGGCAACGGCCTCGGCGGATCGCATCTTCGGCTATACGCTGGACGAGATCCTGGAGCAGGGCTGCTGGCGCAGCTACGTGCATCCCGACGACCTGCCCGAATTCGACCGTAACATCACCCACCTGGCGCCGGGGCAGCGCAGCGAATGCGAGCTGCGCATTCTCGCCCGCGATGGCGCCATCCACTATGTCCGTGCCTATTCCATGGAGGTGAAGTCGGATGACGGGCAGCATCGGCTGTATGGCGCCTGCCAGGACATCACCGAGCGCAGGCAGGCGGAAGCGCGCATCGAGTTTCTTGCCCATCACGATGTCCTGACCGGCCTGCCCAACCGCGTGCTGCTGCGCGACCGCTTCGAACAGGCGTTGGCGGTAGCGCAACGGGCCCGGTCACATATGGCCGTGCTGTTTCTCGATCTGGACAACTTCAAGGTGGTGAACGACAGCCTGGGGCACGCCGCCGGCGATGAACTGCTGCTGGCCGCGGTCTCGCGCCTGTCCCACTGCATGCGCGACAGCGATACCATCAGCCGCCAGGGCGGCGACGAATTCGTCCTGCTGCTGAATGACATCCCGGATCTGGATACGGTAAAACGGATTGCCACCGGTATCCTCAGCCATCTGGCCGAACCGCTGGAGATCAACGGCCACGTGCTGAACACATCCTGCAGCATCGGCATCGCTATTTATCCCGGGGACGGCGGCGATTTCGACAGCCTGCTGCAGAAGGCCGATACCGCCATGTACAACGCCAAGGACGCCGGCCGCAACAGCTATCGCTTCTTCGACGAACAGATGAACCGGCAGGCCCAAGAGCATTTGATGCTGCAGCACCGGCTGCACCAGGCACTCTACCGTGCGGAGCTTCAGGTGCATTATCAGCCGCAGTTGGAAATCGGCAGCGGCAAGGTGACCGGAATGGAGGCGTTGCTGCGCTGGCAGAACCCAGAGCTGGGCGAAGTGGCGCCGGGCCGTTTCATCCCGGTGGCGGAACGCTGCGGCCTCATCGTGCCCATCGGCGCCTGGGTGCTGGAGCAGGCCTGCTACCAGGCCCAGGCATGGCGCCAGGCCGGATTGGCCGACTTCACCGTGTCGGTCAACCTGTCCGCCATGCAGTTCCACCGTTTCAGCTTGGTCGAAATGGTTGCAGGCGCGCTGGGCAGAAGCGGTCTGCCGCCGCATTTGCTGGAACTGGAACTGACCGAGTCCATCCTGCTGCAGGATGTGGAGAGCACCCTGGATACGGTGCGGCAACTGAAGCGCCTGGGCGTACGCTTGTCCATCGACGATTTCGGCACCGGCTATTCGTCGCTCAGCTATCTCAAGCGTTTCGCCGTCGACCGGCTGAAGATCGATCAGTCCTTCATGCGCGATGTCAATACCGATCCGGACAATGCCGCCATTGTCCGGGCGATCATCCAGCTGGCCCGCAGCCTGCGCCTGGATATCATCGCCGAGGGGGTGGAAACGCCGGCGCAACTGGCTTTTCTGCGCGAGGAAGGATGCCGGGAAGCACAGGGCTACCTGTTCAGCCGGCCGCTGCCGACGGCCGCCATGGAGGCCTTCTTGCATGAACGCATCGCGATGGCCGGCGAGGCGAACGGGGCGGCGCTGTAATTCCGGTTCGCCTCCTGGCGTCTCTCGCCCTATGCTGTAAGGGTGTGAGCTGCCATTGCGGGTAACAACCATGAGTCAAAAGCGCGAGAGTTTGCTGCGATCCATTTTTGAAGGGCCGATCAGCGGCAATGTCCACTGGCGCGAGGTGGAGTCGATGCTGACGCACCTGGGCGCCAGGATGGAGCCGCACCACGGTGCGAATTTCCGCGTGGTCCTGAACGGGGTGGAAGGTTTTTTGCACCGCCCGCATAACAGCAACACCTGCACCAAACAGGAACTGCGCCATGTCCGCGATTATCTGGTGTCGGCGGGGGTGAGCCTGCCGCAGGATCGGGCCGGAGAGCAATAGCCGGCGGTTGGGTCAAGGACGCATTTCCTCCATCGGCAGGTAATCCGATAGATTGAGAAATTTGCATAAGTGCTTTTTGTTCCTATAGTTTTTCTATGCGCGCTGACGCATGGAAAACGGGAGGGACGAAATGCAAGTGACTCGAAGACAGTTCTTCAGAATCTGTGCGGCGGGGGTGGGCAGTTCCAGTCTTGCAGCGCTGGGTTTCGCACCTGGCGAGGCGTTGGCGGAAGTGCGCACATTCAAGCTTGCCCAGGCTACGGAAACCCGCAACACCTGCCCTTACTGCTCGGTGGGCTGCGGCCTGCTGATGTACAGCCTGGGCGATAAGTCCAAGAACACCGAAACTGCGATCTTCCACATCGAGGGCGATCCCGACCATCCGGTCAACCGCGGCACCCTCTGCCCGAAGGGCGCCGCCCTGGTGGATTTCGTGCGCAGCCCCAATCGCCTGAAGCACCCGGAATACCGCGCGCCAGGCAGCAAGGAATGGAAGCGCATTTCCTGGGACGATGCCTTCGACCGCATTGCCCGCCTGTTGAAGGACGATCGCGACAAGAACTTCATCGCCACCAATGACAAGGGCGAAACGGTTAATCGCTGGCTCACCACCGGCGTCCTCGCCGCTTCCGCCTCCAGCAACGAAACCGGCTACGTGACGCACAAGGTTGTCCGTAGCATGGGGATACTTGGATTCGACAACCAGGCGCGTGTCTGACACGGCCCGACGGTGGCAAGTCTTGCCCCGACGTTTGGCCGTGGAGCGATGACCAACCATTGGGTTGACATCAAGAACACGGACCTGGTTTTGATCATGGGCGGCAATGCCGCCGAAGCGCACCCGTGCGGATTCAAGTGGGTCACCGAAGCGAAGGCGCACCGCAAGGCGCGCCTGATCGTGGTCGACCCGCGCTTCACCCGCTCGGCCGCAGTGTCCGATTACTACGCGCCGATCCGCGCCGGCACGGATATCGCCTTTCTCGGCGGTGTCATCAACTACCTGCTGACGCACGATAAGATCCATCACGAATACGTGAAGAGCTACACCGACTCCAGCTTCCTGGTGAAGGACGAGTTCTCGTTCGAAAACGGCCTGTTCTCCGGCTACAACCCGGAGAAGCGCAGTTACGACAGGTCGTCCTGGGACTACCAGATCGGCGAGGACGGCTACGCCAGGGTCGACCCCACGCTGCAGCATCCGCGCTGCGTCTTCCAGTTGATGAAGGCGCACTACAGTCGCTACACGCCCGAGATGGTTTCCACCATTTGCGGCACGCCGCAGGCGGCCTTTCTCAAGGTGTGCGAGACGATCGCGGAGACCTCGGCGGCCAACAAGACGATGACCATCATGTACGCGCTGGGCTGGACCCAGCACTCGGTCGGATCGCAGATGATCCGTACCGGTGCGATGGTGCAGTTGCTGCTGGGCAACATCGGCGCGCCCGGCGGCGGCATGAACGCGCTGCGCGGCCACTCCAACATCCAGGGGCTCACTGATCTGGGGCTGCTGTCCGACCTGCTGCCGGGGTATCTGACGCTGCCGCGCGATGCGGAGCAGAACTTCGATGCCTACATCGACAAGCGCGCCTCCAAGCCCTTGCGTCCGGGGCAGCTGAGCTACTGGCAAAACTACAAGAAATTCCACGTCAGCCTCATGAAAGCCTGGTTCGGCGACGCCGCCACCGCGGAGAACAACTGGTGCTACGACTGGCTGCCCAAGATGGACAAGGGCTACGATCTGCTGCAGGTATTCGAGGACATGGGCCAGGGCAAGGTCAACGGCTACGTCTGCCAGGGTTTCAACCCGCTCGGCTCAGCGCCATGCAAGGTCAAGGTGTCGAATTCGCTTTCCAAGCTGAAGTTCCTCGTCATCATCGATCCGCTGGCGACCGAGACCTCGGAGTTCTGGCAGAACCATGGCGAGTACAACGATGTCGACCCGGCCAAGATCCAGACCGAGGTATTTCGCTTGCCGTCGACCTGCTTTGCCGAGGAGGATGGCAGCCTGATCAACTCCGGACGCTGGATGCAGTGGCACTGGAAAGGCGCTGAGCCGCCCGGCGACGCCCTGGGCGACCAGGAAATCATGGCCGGCATCTTCCTCAGGATCCGTGCGCTGTATCAGAAAGAGGGCGGTGCTTTCCCCGACCCCGTCCTCAATCTGACGTGGAAGCACAAGGTGACGTCGTTCCCCGCACCCGAAGAACTGGCAAGGGAGTTTTCCGGCAAGGCGCTGAAGGACGTGACCGATCCGAAGGATCCGGCCAGGGTGCTGGTCAAGGCGGGCGAGCAGCTGAACGGCTTCGGCGAACTGCGCGACGATGGCTCGACCGCCTGCGGCTGCTGGATCTTTGCCGGCGCCTGGAGCGAGAAGGGCAACCTGATGGCGCGGCGCGACAACGCCGATCCCTTCGGCATCGGCCAGACCCTGAACTGGGCCTTCGCCTGGCCGGCCAACCGGCGCATTCTGTACAATCGTGCCTCCTGCGACCCGAGCGGCAAGCCGTACGATCCGACGCGCAAGCTGATTGCCTGGGATGCCGGGGCGGGCAAGTGGACAGGGGCCGACGTGCCGGACTTTGTTGCCGATTCGGCGCCTGAAAACGGGATGAACCCCTTCATCATGAACCCCGAAGGGGTGGCGCGCTTCTTCGCGGTGGACAAGATGGCGGAAGGCCCTTTCCCCGAGCACTACGAGCCTTTCGAGACGCCGCTGGCGGCCAATCCACTGTCGCCCGGCAATCCGCTGGTGCGATCTTCACCGGCTGCGCGGGTGTTCAAGGACGACTGGGCGACATTCGGCAAGGCCGACAAATTTCCGTTCGTCGCCACCACCTACCGGCTCACCGAGCACTTCCATTTCTGGACCAAGCATGCCCGCCTGAATGCCATCACCCAGCCCGAGCAGTTCGTCGAGATCGGCGAGGAACTGGCGAAGGAGAAGGGCATCAAGGCCGGCGACCATGTGCGGGTGAAGTCGAACCGCGGCCATATCGTCGCGGTCGCGGTGGTGACCAAGCGCATCATGAGCCTGAACGTGAACGGCAAGCGGACCCATACGGTGGGCATTCCCCTCCACTGGGGCTTCATGGGCCTGGCGAAGAACGGCTATCTCACCAATACCCTGACCCCCTTCGTGGGCGACGGCAACACCCAGACGCCGGAGTTCAAGGCGTTCCTGGTGGATGTTGAAAAAGTCTAGGAGGCGATGACATGGCACTGCAATCGCTCGACATCAAGGCCCGTTCCGCCACCACCACCCCGCCGCCCAGGGTGCGCGACCCGATTCACGTCGCCAAGCTGATCGATATCTCCAAATGCATCGGCTGCAAGGCCTGCCAGGTGGCGTGCATGGAATGGAACGACCTGCGCGACGAGGTCGGCACCAACACGGGAATATACGACAACCCGCGCGACCTCACCGCTCAATCGTGGACGGTGATGCGCTTCTCCGAGGTGGAGGTGGAGCAGGGCAGGCTGGAATGGCTGATCCGCAAGGACGGCTGCATGCACTGCGAAGACCCGGGCTGCCTCAAGGCGTGCCCGGCGCCGGGGGCGATCGTCCAGTCCGTCAACGGCATCGTCGATTTCCACCAGGAGCACTGCATCGGCTGCGGCTACTGCATCACCGGCTGCCCGTTCGACATTCCGCGTCTGTCGAAGAAGGACAGCAAGGTCTACAAGTGCACGTTGTGCTCCGACCGCGTCGCCGTGGGAATGGAGCCGGCCTGCATCAAGACCTGTCCTACCGGCGCGCTGGTGTTCGGCACCAAGGGTGACATGATCCGTCATGCGGAAGGGCGCATCGCCGACCTCAAGGAGCGCGGCTACGCCAATGCGGCACTGTACAACCCCGAGGGTGTCGGCGGCACCCACGTGATGTATGTGTTGCAGCACGGCGACCAGCCGGAGCTGTATGCGAATCTGCCGAAGGATCCGCACATCAGCCCGCTGGTCAGTCTGTGGAAAGGCATCGCCAAACCGTTGATGAGCCTGGGAATCGGACTGGCGGTTTTTGCCGGATTCTTCCATTTCGTCACGGCGGGTCCCAAGGAAGTCGAGGAAGAGGAGGAGCGGCCATGAGCACGATGATTCAACGCTACACCGCGCGGGAACGCAGCAACCACTGGGTGGTGGCGATTGCCTTCATCCTTGCCGGCCTCTCGGGGCTGGCGCTGTTCCACCCGGCCTTTTTCTTTCTCACGAATCTGTTCGGCGGCGGCCCTTGGACGCGCATCCTGCATCCCTTCATCGGCGTGGTGATGTTCCTGTTTTTCATGGTGATGGCCGTGCAATTCTGGGGACGCAACCGCTTCACGCCCGCCGACCGCGAATGGCGGAAGCGCATCGGCGATGTGGTGAGGAACCGTGACCAGGGCCTTCCCGAAGCCGGCAAGTACAACGCCGGGCAGAAAATCCTGTTCTGGGTCATGGTGGTGAGCATCCCGGTGCTGTTGATTTCCGGCATCGTCGTCTGGCAACCGTGGTTTGCGCCGTTTTTCCCCATCGGACTGCTGCGCGTGGCGGTGGTCGTGCATGCGCTGGCCGCCTGGATCATGATTCTCGGCATCGTCGTCCACGTCTATGCGGCGATCTGGGTCAAGGGAACGGTCCGGGCGATGACGCGCGGCACGGTGTCGGCCGCCTGGGCGAAGCAGCATCACCGCGCCTGGTACCGCGAGATGACCGGCAAGTGATCAGTGACGATTTCATCACACAAGGACACGCATAACACAGATGACCACCACCCTCCTGCAGCCCGGCCAGATCGAAGCGGCGGCCGGCAGTATTCCCGAATTGCGGCTGCCGCCCGCCGACCTGTTTCTGACGCGTGCACGGAGGCTGGAGCAATTGGCCGAAGGGCACACCCTGGGCGACTACCTGCGCTTTGTCGCCCACCTCGCCCATGCCCAGCAGGAACGCCTCGATGCCGGCCCTGTGGCGAGCCTGCCTGCGCCCGGACTGCTGGCGCAATGCCGCGAATACCGAATGCCGCCACTGGCTCCGGGCGGATTGGCGCGTCCATCCGGATGGCGCGATACGGCGCGACACCTTGCCCTGGCGGTTCAGGACGCACTGCCCCTGGCTGGCCAGGCGGCGCTGCAGCCTGTCCTCGAAGGCCGGGATGCCTGGCTGGAGGCGCAGGCCGGACACCTGATCAC
This sequence comes from Thiobacillus sp., assembly GCA_035436705.1. GTDB lineage: Bacteria > Pseudomonadota > Gammaproteobacteria > Burkholderiales > Thiobacillaceae > Thiobacillus. Next base: position 13,951 of record DAOMWT010000058.1, read on the forward strand.
GGGAGAACTGCACAATCTGGACGCTGCCGTGGCGCCGGTGATCGGCGCCGCCCTGCAGGTGCACTGGACCCATCTCGCACGCCAGCTCGACCCTGCCCAGGTAGCGCGGCCCGAGCATCCCAACCTGTGCCCGGTATGCGGCTCGCATCCGGTCAGCTCCGTGGTGCGCATCGGCGGCGCCGAAAACGGCCTGCGCTATCTGCATTGCGCGTTGTGCAGTTCGGAGTGGCACGTTGTGCGGGCCAAGTGCAGCAACTGCGACAACACCCGTGGCATCGTCTACCATCATCTGGAAGGCGGCGACAACGGGGTGCGGGCCGAGAGCTGTCCGGAATGCCGGACCTATCTGAAAATCGTCCACCAGGACAAAAACCCGCAGGCCGATCCGGTGGCCGACGATCTCGCCAGTCTGGCGCTCGATCTGCTGATGGACGAGACGGGCTTTGTCCGCAGCGGGATCAACTGGTATCTGATTCAAGGCAGCCCGTGAAAGAGTTCGTATAAGGTAAAGCCGTACCGCTGCAAAACACCGATTCATAAACTGCAAAGGGATGGTCTATCGTGCATAGCGCCCCGCATCTCCGCCCCCCTTCGATCGACCGCGTCCTCAACTGGACCGCCGTCGCCCCGCTCATCGCCGAATACGGCCGCGAACCGGTGCTCGCCGGCGCGCGCAGCGTGCTCGATTCGGCCCGCCAGGCCACACGCGATGGCGCACGGGCTGACTATACCGAGCCCACCCTGACGGCCCATCTTGCGGCGCATCTGGCGCAGCGCAACGCGCCACGTCTGCAGCGGGTGTTCAACCTCACCGGTACCGTCTTGCACACCAACCTGGGCCGCGCAACACTGCCGGAAGAGGCGGTGGACGCCTTGATCATGGCGGCGCGCCATCCCTGTGCACTGGAATACGACCTCGAAAGCGGTGGCCGCGGCGACCGCGACAACGTGGTCGAGGGCGTGCTGTGCGAACTCACCGGCGCCGAGGCGGCCACCGTAGTCAACAACAACGCCGCCGCAGTGTTCCTGCTCCTGAATACGCTGGCGATGCGGAAACAGGTGATCGTCTCGCGCGGCGAACTGGTGGAAATCGGCGGCGCCTTCCGCGTGCCCGACATCATGAGCCGCGCCGGCGCCAGGCTGGTGGAGGTGGGTACCACCAACCGCACCCACCTGCGCGACTTCGAAGGCGCCATCGGCCCGCGCAGCGCCATGCTGATGAAGGTGCACACCAGCAATTATGCGATCCAGGGTTTTACCGCCAGCGTGCCGGAGGCGGAACTGGCGGCACTTTCCCACGCCAGCGGGCTGCCCTTCGTGGTCGACCTCGGCAGCGGCACGCTCACCGACCTCGCCCGCTTCGGCCTGCCGCGCGAACCGACTCCGCAGGACTCGATCGCCGACGGTGCCGACCTCGTGAGCTTCAGTGGCGACAAACTGCTGGGCGGGCCGCAGGCAGGCATTCTGGTCGGCAGCCGCGAGCTGATTTGCCGCATCAAGAAAAATCCGCTCAAGCGCGCACTGCGCATCGGCAAGCTCACCTTGGCTTCGCTGGAGGCGGTGCTGCGCCTCTACCGCGACCCCGACCGCCTGCCCGAACGGCTCACCGCGCTGCGTCTGCTGACACGGCCGCAGTCCGAGATCCGCGCGCAGGCCGAGCGCCTGCTGCCCGCGCTGCAAGGTGCGCTCGCCGGCTGGCCGGTC
>DAOMWT010000059.1:0-15480 GCA_035436705.1 Thiobacillus sp.
CGAAGGCGGCCGCACCGTCGGTGCCGGCGTCGTGGCCAAGATCGAAGAGTAAGGCGGGCGGGTTTGCTACAAGGCGGGCTTGGCGTGCGGGATGTGCGCGGGGTCCGGCCTTTAAGAATACAGGCCAATAGCTCAATTGGTAGAGCGTCGGTCTCCAAAACCGAAGGTTGGGGGTTCGAGACCCTCTTGGCCTGCCACAGGATAAGCCGTAAGGCGCACAGCATTCATGGCTGACAAACTCAAGCTGCTGGTAGCAGTGTTGCTGGTCATCGCAGGGGTGGCCGGCTTTTATTTTTTTGCGGACGCGCCAACTGTGGTGCGGGTGTTGTCCGTGCTGGCGGGCATCGTGCTGGCGGGCGTCGTTGCCGGAATGTCGGGTCCGGGCAGGCAGTTTTTCCGTTTCGCTCTCGATGCGCGTGACGAGGCCAGAAAGGTTGTCTGGCCAACCCGCAAGGAAACCATCCAGATGACGGGCGTGGTGATGGCGTTTGTGGTCGTAATGGCGCTCTTTCTGTGGGCGGTGGACGGCATTTTGATGTGGCTGGTCAAGTTGGCCATGGGACAGGGGAGTTGAGTATGCGATGGTATGTGGTTCATGCCTACTCCGGCTTCGAGAAAAGCGTCGCGCGCAATCTGGTTGAGCGTATCGAACGTGCGGGCATGAAGGATCGTTTCGGCGAAATCCTGGTGCCGGTGGAAGAAGTGGTGGAAATGAAAGGCGGTCAGAAAAAGACCGCCGAGCGCAAGTTCTTTCCCGGCTATGTCCTGGTGCAGATGGAGATGGACGACGATACCTGGCATCTGGTGAAGAGCACGCCCAAGGTCACCGGGTTTGTTGGCGGAACCGCAACCAAGCCCGCGCCTATTTCCGAGAAAGAGGTACAGTCCATCCTCGATCAGATGCGCGAGGGGGTGGAGAAGCCCAAGCCGAAGGTTCTGTTCGAGGTGGGTGAGGTGGTCCGGGTCATCGATGGACCGTTTACCGACTTCAACGGTAACGTGGAAGAAGTGAATTACGACAAGAGCAAATTGCGCGTGTCGGTGATGATTTTTGGCCGGGCGACGCCCGTCGAACTGGGGTTCGGTCAGGTCGAAAAAGGCTGAACTCCGGCATTGACGCTGGAGTGCGGCATCCGGTTTTTCCGGAGAGGAGCGCGAGTAGGGCGACCCAAAGCGCGTTGGTACTCACTCATTAGGAGCCATCATGGCAAAGAAGATTGTCGGCTATATCAAGCTGCAAGTGCCGGCGGGCAAAGCAAACCCGTCGCCCCCCATCGGTCCCGCGCTCGGTCAGCGCGGCCTCAACATCATGGAATTCTGCAAGGCGTTCAATGCCAAGACGCAGGGTATGGAGCCCGGTCTGCCGATCCCGGTGGTGATTACCGCATTTGCGGACAAGAGCTTCACCTTCATCATGAAGACGCCGCCCGCGACGGTGCTGATCAAGAAGGCGATCAAGCTCGACAAGGGCAGCGCCAAGCCGAACCTGGATAAAGTGGGGACGATCACCCGCGCGCAGCTCGAAGAAATCGCCAAGACCAAGGAGCCCGACCTGACAGCGGCCGACATGGACGCGGCAGTACGCACCATTGCCGGCACGGCCCGTTCCATGGGCATCATCGTGGAGGGAGTCTAAGATGGCTAATGCATCCAAGCGCTTGCGCGCACTCAAAGAGAAGATCGATCGCAACCGTAATTATCCGGTGGCCGATGCACTGCAGCTGGTCAAGGAAACCGCAACCGCCAAATTCGACGAGTCGGTCGACGTCGCGATTAATCTTGGCGTTGACGCCCGCAAATCTGACCAGATGGTGCGTGGCGCGGTGGTGCTGCCGAAAGGGATTGGCAAGACGGTTCGCGTGGCTGTGTTTGCCCAGGGCGATAACGCGCAGAAGGCGCGTGATGCCGGTGCGGATATCGTTGGATTCGATGATCTTGCGGCCGACATCAAGGCCGGCAAGATGGATTTCGACGTGGTGATCGCCACCCCTGATGCCATGCGCGTCGTCGGCCAGCTCGGTCAGATCCTGGGTCCGCGCGGCCTGATGCCGAACCCGAAAGTGGGCACGGTGTCGCCTGACGTGGTGGGTGCGGTAAAGAACGCCAAGGCCGGTCAGGTGCAGTATCGCACCGACAAGGGCGGCATTGTGCATTGCACCATCGGCCGCGCCTCGTTCAGTATCGATGATCTGAAGGAGAACCTGGCGGCGCTGCTGGACGCGTTGCAGCGTGCCAAGCCCACCAGTTCCAAGGGTATCTATTTCAAGCGCCTGTCGGTGTCGAGCACCATGGGCGTAGGCGTGCGCGTCGATCAGGCCAGCGTCAGCGCATGATTTCTGGTTGCGGGCATCTCTGCAAGGAGTGCCTGAATGAACTTTGGGCCGTCAGCCGGCAGGTTTGGCTGGCGGGTTGTCAAAGACCGTAGGCATCCGCAAGGATTTAATTGCCGGCGGGCGGCAGATGGGTGATGGCATCCTGTCCTCTGTTTGTCTTCGCCGGCCCCTACGCAGATGGCGTTCCCCAGCAGGATTTTCCTGTCAAGGCCGCCAGCCGGAGCGTCCCGTGGGCACAAGCGGATAACGCTCCGTAACTGAGAAGGAGGTAAGACCTTGAGTCTGAATCTTGAAGAAAAGAAAGCCGTCGTTGCCGAGGTTGCCGCACAGGTTGCGGTCGCCCAGACGGTTGTCGTTGCCGAGTACCGCGGCATCACGGTGGAAGGCATGACCCAATTGCGCGTGAAAGCGCGCCAGGACGGGGTCTATCTGCGCGTGTTGAAAAATACGCTGGTGCGCCGGGCGGTTGCGGATACGCCGTTTGCAGGCATTGCCGACCAGTTGGTCGGCCCGCTTGCCTACGGTATTTCCAAAGACCCGGTGGCGGCCGCCAAAGTGATGCACGAGTTTGCCAAGACCAACGACAAGTTCGTCATCAAGGCCGGTGCCATGCCCAATTTCGTCATGTCCGCCAAGGATGTGGGGAACCTGGCCAGCATGCCCAGCCGCGATGAACTGCTGTCCAAGCTCTTGGGCACCATGCAGGCCCCGATCGCGCAATTCGTTCGTACGCTCAACGAAGTGCCGACCAAGTTCGTTCGTGGGCTGGCTGCGGTGCGTGACAAGCAGGCTGCCTGAGCGGCCTGCCGACATCCGAATCGACGAAATTGTTTTTAATCTGAAGCACATTGACAGGAGTAATATAAATGGCTGTTTCTAAAGCTGAAATTCTCGACGCGATCGCCGGCATGACGGTGCTGGATCTGTCCGAGCTGATCAAGGAAATGGAAGAAAAGTTTGGCGTGTCCGCCGCCGCCGCTGCGGTTGCCGTGGCTGCCCCCGCCGCTGGCGGTGGTGCCGCTGCTGCTGAAGAGCAGACGGAATTCACCGTGATGCTGAATTCCGCTGGCGAAAAGAAAGTGGAAGTCATCAAAGTGGTGCGTGCTGCCACCGGTCTGGGCCTGAAAGAAGCCAAGGACCTGGTCGACGGCGCTCCCAAGGCAGTGAAGGAAGGCGTCACCAAAGCCGATGCCGACGCGCTGAAGAAGCAGTTGGAAGAAGCTGGCGCATCCGTCGAAGTCAAATAAGTCACAACGGACAACAGGGCGGTGCGTGCAAGCGCGCTGCCTGCTTCCGGTGACGAAATTGATTCGATCGTGTGTTGCGGGGAAACCCGCAGCAGACGCAAGCAGCAAATACCCGGAACCCGGAATCGGCTTCCGGGTCATTTGCTTTTTGCGTGTGCCCCACAAGGGGACTCCGGCTTTCAGCGGGGCAAAGCCCGTGAAAACCCGTATTCCCCGCAAAGCGCTGGCCGTAGCCTGCGTGCCCGCTTGCCCCTGATCGTCAAGGAGACCCCATGGCTTATACTTTTACCGAGAAAAAACGTTTGCGCAAGAGCTTTGCCAGCCGTACCAATACCCTTCCGGTGCCTTTTCTTCTGGCGACCCAGCTTGAATCCTATCGTGCTTTTCTGCAGGAAGGCCGTTCGCGCGAAGAGCGCCTGAACGAAGGCCTGCAGGCCGCATTCACTTCGATTTTTCCCATCGTCAGCCATAGCGGCAATGCCCGTCTGGAGTACGTCAGCTACACGCTGGGCGAACCGGTGTTCGATATCAAGGAATGCCAGCAGCGCGGCCTGACCTATTGCGCGCCGTTGCGCGCCAAGGTGCGCCTGGTGATCATGGACAAGGAAGCGTCCAAGCCGACGATCAAGGAAGTCAAGGAGCAGGAAGTCTACATGGGCGAAATCCCGCTCATGACGCCGACCGGCTCCTTCGTCATCAACGGCACCGAGCGCGTGATCGTGTCCCAGCTGCACCGCTCGCCCGGCGTGTTCTTCGAGCACGACCGCGGCAAAACGCACAGCTCGGGCAAGCTGCTGTTCTCGGCACGCGTGATTCCCTACCGCGGCTCCTGGCTAGACTTCGAGTTCGACGCCAAAGACATCCTGTTCTTCCGCGTCGACCGCCGCCGCAAGATGCCGGTCACCATCCTGCTGAAAGCGCTGGGCTACACACCGGCCGCCATCCTGGACGATTTCTTCAGCAAGGACACCTTCTACATCAACACCCAGGGGGTGCAGTTCGAACTGGTTCCCGAGCGTCTGCGCGGCGAGATTGCCCGTTTCGACATCTGTGGCAAGGACGGCCACGTCATCGTCGCGAAGGATAAGCGCATCACCGCCAAGCACATTCGCGAGCTGGATGCGGCAGGGGTCAAGAAGTGGGCGGTGCCGGCCGAGTTCGTGGTGGGCCGCGTGCTGTCGCAGGATGTGGTCGACACCAGCACCGGCGAGCTGGTAGCGCGCGCCAACGATGAGATTACCGAAGAGCTGCTGACCAAGCTGGCCGCGGCCGGGATTGAAAAATTCAACACGCTCTACACCAACGACCTCGACCACGGCGCCTTCATTTCGCAGACTCTGCGCACCGACGACACCATCGACGAATATGCCGCCAAGGTCGCGATCTACCGCATGATGCGGCCGGGCGAACCGCCTACCGAAGATGCGGTGAAGGCGCTGTTCGGCAACCTGTTCTTCAGCGACGAACGTTACGATCTCTCGGCCGTGGGCCGCATGAAATTCAACCGCCGCATCGGCCGCGAAGAGCTGACCGGTACTGGCACGCTATCGACTGAAGACATCGTCGCCGTCATCAAGATCCTGGTCGAGTTGCGCAATGGCCGCGGCGAAATCGACGACATCGACCACCTCGGCAACCGCCGCGTGCGCAGCGTGGGCGAACTGGCCGAAAACCAGTTCCGCGCCGGCCTGGTGCGGGTCGAACGCGCGGTGCGCGAACGTTTGTCGCAGGCCGAATCCGACAACCTGATGCCGCACGACCTGATCAACGCCAAGCCGGTGTCGGCGGCGATCAAGGAATTCTTCGGCTCCAGCCAATTGTCGCAGTTCATGGATCAGACCAACCCGCTGTCCGAGATCACCCACAAGCGCCGCGTTTCCGCACTGGGCCCCGGCGGCCTGACCCGCGAGCGGGCCGGATTCGAAGTGCGCGACGTGCACCCGACTCATTACGGTCGCGTGTGTCCGATCGAAACACCAGAAGGCCCGAACATCGGCCTGATCAACTCGCTGGCCCTGTTCGCCCGCACCAACTGGTATGGTTTCATCGAGACGCCGTATAGGAAAGTCGTCAATAACAAGGTGACCGACGAAATCGAGTTCCTGTCGGCGATCGAAGAAAGCAAGTACGTGATCGCGCAGGCCAACGCCGAACTCGATGCCAAGGGCAAATTCAAGGACGATCTGGTGTCGTGCCGCTACAAAAACGAATTCACCCTGTCGGCCCCGGACCGTATTGAATTCATGGACGTAGCGCCGGCGCAGATCGTGTCGGTGGCGGCTTCGCTGATCCCGTTCCTCGAGCACGACGATGCCAACCGCGCGCTGATGGGCTCCAACATGCAGCGCCAGGCGGTACCGTGTCTGCGCCCGGAGAAACCCTTTGTAGGCACCGGCATCGAGCGTACCGCTGCAGTCGACTCCGGCACGGTGGTCACTGCGTATCGCGGCGGCATCGTCGATTACATCGACGCCGGCCGGATCGTGATCCGTGTGCACGACGAGGAGGCACGTGCGGGCGAGGTCGGCGTGGATATCTATTCGCTGATCAAGTACACCCGTTCCAACCAGAACACCAACATCAACCAGCGTCCGCTGGTGAAGGTGGGCGACGTCATCGCCCGCGGCGACGTGATCGCCGACGGCGCGTCGACCGACATGGGCGAACTGGCGCTGGGCCAGAACATGCTGGTCGCCTTCATGCCGTGGAACGGCTACAACTTCGAAGACTCGATTCTGATCAACGAGAAGGTCGTCGCCGAAGACCGCTACACCTCGATCCACATCGAGGAACTGTCGGTGGTGGCACGCGACACCAAGCTCGGCCCGGAAGAAATCACCCGCGACATCTCCAATCTGGCCGAGCGCCAGCTGGGCCGCCTGGATGACTCCGGCATCATCGCGATCGGTGCGGAAGTCGAAGCCGGCGACGTGCTGGTCGGCAAGGTCACGCCCAAGGGTGAAACCCAACTGACGCCGGAAGAGAAGCTGCTGCGCGCGATCTTCGGCGAAAAAGCCAGCGATGTGAAAGACACCAGCCTGAAGGTGCCGTCCGGCATGTCCGGCGTGGTGATCGACGTACAGGTGTTCACCCGCGAAGGCATCGAGCGCGACAAGCGCGCACAGTCGATCATCGACACCCAGCTGGCGGAGTACCGCAAGGACATGACCGACCGCATGCGGATCGTCGAGGACGACACCTTTGCTCGACTGGAAAAGCTGCTGCACCTGAAAGTCGCCAATGGCGGCCCGAAGAAGCTCGCCAAGGGCAGCAAGGTCACCCGGGACTATCTGGAATCGGTGAACCGTCACGACTGGTTCGATATCCGACTGGCTGATGACGAAGCCAGCCGTCAGGTCGAATCGCTGAAAGACAGTCTCACGCAGAAGCGCATCGAATTCGATGTGATGTTCGAAGAGAAGAAGAAAAAGCTCACCGCGGGCGACGAATTGCCGCCCGGCGTGCAGAAGATGGTCAAGGTTTATCTGGCGGTCAAGCGCCGTCTGCAGCCCGGTGACAAGATGGCCGGCCGCCACGGCAACAAGGGTGTGGTATCGAAGATCGTCCCGGTCGAGGACATGCCCTTCATGGCCGACGGCCGTCCGGTCGACATCGTGTTGAACCCGCTCGGCGTGCCGTCGCGGATGAACATCGGCCAGATTCTGGAAACCCACCTCGGCTGGGCGTCCAAGGGGCTGGGCGAGCGCATCGGCGAAATGCTGGCGGCGCAGACCAAGACGCTGGTGAAGGATATGCGCCACTTCCTGAAGGAAATCTACAACCAGTCGGGCAAGTCGGAAGATCTTGACAGCTTCAGCGACGATGAAGTGATCGAGCTTGCGCGCAACCTGACCAAAGGCGTGCCGTTTGCTTCGCCGGTATTCGACGGCGCCTCGGAAGAGGAAATCCGCCGCATGCTGACGCTGGCCGGGCTGCCTGAAGGCGGGCAGGTCACGCTCTACGACGGCCGCACCGGCGAAGCCTTCGACCGCCAGGTGACGGTGGGCTACAAGCACGTGCTGAAGCTGCACCACCTGGTCGACGACAAGATGCATGCACGTTCCACCGGTCCCTACTCGCTGGTGACCCAGCAGCCGCTGGGCGGCAAGGCGCAGTTCGGCGGCCAGCGCTTCGGTGAAATGGAAGTGTGGGCGCTGGAAGCCTACGGCGCTTCCTACGTGCTGCAGGAAATGCTGACAGTCAAATCGGATGATGTGAACGGCCGTACCAAGGTGTACGAGAACATCGTCAAGGGCGACCACAAGATCGAGGCCGGCATGCCGGAATCCTTCAACGTGCTGGTGAAGGAAATCCGTTCGCTCGGCATCGACATCGATCTGGAACGTTATTGAACAGTGAGGAGTGAGGGGTGAGGGGACAGGAAATGTCTCCGCGCCTCACGCCTAACACCTGACACCTCACGGAGAAAAGACATGAAAGCATTGCTCGATCTGTTCAAACAAGCGACTCACGAAGAAGAGTTCGACGCCATCAAGATCGGCCTGGCGTCGCCGGAGAAAATCCGTTCCTGGTCCTACGGCGAAGTGAAGAAGCCGGAGACCATCAACTACCGTACTTTCAAGCCTGAGCGCGACGGCCTGTTCTGCGCCAAGATCTTCGGCCCGGTCAAGGACTACGAGTGCCTGTGCGGCAAGTACAAGCGCTTGAAGCACCGCGGCGTGATCTGCGAGAAGTGCGGCGTTGAAGTCACGTTGTCCAAGGTGCGCCGCGAGCGCATGGCGCACATCGAGCTCGCCAGCCCGGTCGCGCACATCTGGTTCCTGAAGTCGCTGCCCAGCCGTCTCGGCATGGTGCTCGACATGACCCTGCGCGACATCGAGCGGGTGCTCTACTTCGAAGGCTTCGTGGTGGTCGAGCCCGGCATGACGCCGCTCAACCGCGGCCAGTTGCTGACTGAAGAGGACTACCTCGCCAAGCTCGAAGAATACGGCGACGAATTCAAGGCGCTGATGGGAGCGGAAGGGGTGCGCGAACTGCTGCGCTCGCTCGACCTGCACACCGAAGTGGAAACCCTTCATTCGGAAATCAGCAAAACCGGCTCCGACACCAAGCTGAAGAAGCTGTCGAAGCGCCTGAAGATTCTCGAAGGCTTCCAGAAGTCCGGCATCAAGCCCGAGTGGATGATCCTCGAAGTGCTGCCGGTGCTGCCGCCCGAACTGCGTCCGCTGGTGCCGCTGGACGGCGGCCGTTTCGCGACCTCCGATCTGAATGACCTGTACCGCCGCGTCATTAACCGCAACAACCGGCTCAAGAGGCTTTTGGAACTGAAAGCGCCGGAAATCATCGTGCGCAACGAAAAGCGCATGCTGCAGGAAGCGGTCGACTCGCTGCTCGATAACGGCCGTCGCGGCAAGGCGATGACCGGCGCCAACAAGCGTCCGCTGAAGTCGCTGGCCGACATGATCAAGGGTAAGAGCGGCCGCTTCCGCCAGAACCTCCTGGGCAAGCGCGTCGACTACTCCGGCCGTTCGGTCATCGTGGTGGGCCCGACGCTGAAGCTGCACCAGTGCGGCCTGCCGAAGAAAATGGCGCTCGAACTGTTCAAGCCCTTCATCTTCAACCGCCTCGAAGTGCTGGGGCTGGCGACCACGATCAAGGCCGCCAAGAAGATGGTGGAAGACGAAGAGCCGATCGTGTGGGACCTGCTGGAAGAGGTCATCCGCGAACATCCAGTGATGCTGAACCGCGCACCGACGCTGCACCGTCTCGGCATCCAGGCGTTCGAGCCGGTGCTGATCGAAGGCAAGGCGATCCAGCTGCACCCCTTGGTGTGTGCGGCGTTCAACGCCGACTTCGACGGCGACCAGATGGCCGTCCACGTGCCGCTGTCGCTGGAGGCGCAGGCCGAGGCCCGTACCCTGATGCTGGCATCGAACAACGTGCTGTCGCCCGCCAACGGCGAGCCGATCATCGTGCCGTCGCAGGACATCGTGCTGGGCCTGTATTACATGACGCGCGAAAAGATCAACGCCAAGGGTGAGGGCATGCTGTTTGCCGACGTCACCGAGGCACGCCGTGCCTACGACAACCGCGAGGCCGAGCTGCATGCCCGCGTGACCGTGCGCATCAAGGAAGTGACGCTGGACGCGGACAAGAACCGTGTCGAGACCATCAAACGGGTCGAGACCACGCTGGGCCGCGCGCTACTGTCGGAAATCCTGCCGCCGGGGCTGCCGTTCAGTTTCGTCGACAAGGCGCTGAAGAAGAAGGAAATCTCCAAGCTGATCAACGCCAGCTTCCGCCGCTGCGGCCTGCGCGAGACGGTGATTTTCGCCGATAAGCTGATGTATACCGGCTTCACCTTCGCGACCCGCGCGGGGATGTCGATTGCCATCAAGGACATGCTGATTCCGAATGAAAAAAGCCAGATCCTGGGCGCGGCCGAAGCCGAGGTGAAGGAAATCGAATCACAGTACACCTCGGGTCTGGTGACTCAGGGCGAACGCTACAACAAGGTGGTGGACATCTGGGGCCGCGCCGGCGACGCCGTGGCCAAGGCCATGATGGCGCAGCTGGGCGGCGAGAAAGTCGTCGATCGCCACGGCAAGGAAGTCACCCAGGAATCGTTCAACGCGATCTACATGATGGCCGACTCAGGTGCGCGCGGTTCTGCTGCACAGATCCGCCAGCTGGCCGGCATGCGCGGCCTGATGGCGAAGCCGGACGGCTCGATCATCGAAACCCCGATCACGGCGAACTTCCGTGAAGGCCTGAACATGCTGCAGTACTTCATCTCGACCCACGGCGCACGCAAGGGGCTGGCCGATACTGCGCTGAAGACCGCGAACTCCGGCTACCTGACGCGTCGCCTGGTCGATGTGACGCAGGATCTGGTGGTGGTCGAGGATGATTGCGGCACCAAGAACGGTCTGGTGGTTAAGGCGCTGGTCGAAGGCGGTGAAGTGGTTGAAGCCCTGCGCGAACGGATTCTTGGCCGCGTGGCTGCCAGCGACATCATTCATCCCGAGACCCAGGAAACCGTGTTCGAAGCCGGCACCCTGCTGGTGGAAGACGTGGTCGATACCATCGAGTCGCTCGGCATCGACGAAGTCAAGGTGCGCACGCCGCTGACCTGCGAGACGCGCTATGGCTTGTGCGCCAAGTGTTACGGCCGCGACCTCGGCCGCGGCTATCTGGTCAACGCCGGCGAAGCAGTCGGCGTCATCGCCGCGCAGTCGATCGGCGAGCCGGGTACCCAGCTCACCATGCGGACCTTCCACATCGGTGGCGCCGCATCGCGTGCCGCCGCAACCAGCCAGCTCGATGCCAAGTCCAATGGCACCGTGCAGTACACCGCCACCATGCGTTATGTGACCAATGCACGCAAGGAACTGGTGGCGATTTCGCGCAGCGGCGAAATCATCATTGCCGACGACAGCGGCCGCGAACGCGAGCGTCACAAGGTGCCGTACGGTGCCACGCTGATGGTGACCGACGGGGCCAAGATCAAGGCCGGCGCAGTGTTGGCCGCCTGGGATCCGCATACCCGTCCCATCATCACCGAATACGCCGGGCGGATCCGCTTCGAGAACATCGAAGAGGGCGTTACCGTGGCCAAGCAGCTCGACGACGTCACCGGCCTGTCCACGCTGGTGGTGATCGATCCCAAGCGCAAAGCCAGCAGCGCTGCCAAGGGCGTGCGTCCGCAGGTCAAACTGCTGGACGAAGCCGGGAATGAAATCAAGATCGCGGGTACCGACACGCTGGTCAACATCACTTTCCAGATCGGCTCCATCATCACCGTGAAGGACGGCCAGGATGTCGCAGTGGGCGACGTACTGGCGCGCATCCCGCAGGAAACCTCGAAGACGCGCGACATTACCGGTGGTCTGCCGCGTGTGGCCGAGCTGTTCGAGGCGCGTTCGCCGAAAGACGCGGGCGTGCTGGCGGAAGTCACCGGCACCGTCTCTTTCGGCAAGGACACCAAGGGCAAGCAGCGCCTCGTCATCACCGACCTGGACGGGGTGGCGCACGAGTACTTGATCACGAAAGAGAAGCATGTGACGGCGCACGACGGCCAGATCGTCCAGAAGGGCGAAATGATCGTCGACGGTCCGGTCGACCCGCACGACATCCTGCGCTTGCAGGGGGTGGAAGCGCTGGCGCGCTACATCACCGACGAGGTGCAGGATGTGTACCGACTGCAGGGCGTCAAGATCAACGACAAGCATATCGAGGTGATCGTGCGCCAGATGCTGCGCCGCGTCGTGGTGGTGGATCCGGGCAACACCGGCCTCATTCCCGGCGAGCAGGTCGAGCGCTCCGAGGTGCTGCAGATCAACGATGATATGACGGCTGCGGGCAAGGAGCCGGCCGTCTACGATCCGATCCTGCTCGGCATCACCAAGGCGTCGCTGTCGACCGATTCCTTCATCTCGGCGGCTTCCTTCCAGGAAACCACGCGCGTACTGACCGAAGCGGCCATCATGGGCAAGAAGGACGAACTGCGCGGCCTGAAAGAAAACGTGATTGTCGGACGCCTGATTCCGGCGGGAACCGGCCTTGCCTACCACAATACCCGCCGCCGCCAGGCAGCAGGGGAAGACCTTGGCGCCGGCCGCCTGATCGAAGGCGGGGAAGCAAGCCCCACCGAGAATCAGGAAGTTGCTTGACAGGGGTGGCGGGGGGCCCTAAAATCACGCGTCTTTTTCCGGCCACACACGTGTCGCCGGGAAACGCAGGACTCTAGCCCGGGACGGCGCCGCGTTCAAAAAATGCGGTTGGCGCCGTCCCGCTTGTTTTAGTAGCGATACGCTCACCTTAATTTTTCGGAATTTTTGACATGCCAACGATTAACCAGCTGATCCGCAAGCCGCGCCAGGCGCCGGTGGAAAAGAGCAAGGTTCCGGCCCTGAAGGCCTGCCCGCAACGCCGTGGCGTATGCACCCGCGTGTACACCACGACGCCCAAAAAACCGAACTCTGCTTTGCGCAAGGTCTGCAAGGTCAAGCTCACCAGCGGCTTCGAGGTCATCAGCTATATCGGCGGCGAAGGCCATAACCTGCAGGAGCACTCGGTGGTGCTGGTGCGTGGTGGCCGAGTCAAGGATTTGCCGGGTGTGCGTTACCACACGGTGCGTGGCAGTCTGGATACCGCTGGCGTGAAGGATCGCAAGCAGTCGCGTTCGAAGTACGGCGCCAAGCGTCCCAAGAAAGCCTAATCGGCCAGCAAGCTTAACTAGATAGAGAGACAGGAAAATGCCCCGTCGTCGCGAAGTCCCCAAACGTGAAATTCTGCCTGATCCGAAATTCGGTAATCAGGAAGTTTCGAAATTCATGAACGTCGTCATGTCCAGTGGCAAGAAGTCGGTTGCCGAGCGCATCGTCTACGGCGCCTTCGAGCAGATCACCAGCAAGTCCGGTAAAGATCCGCTGGAAGTGTTCAGCACTGCGCTGAATAATGCGCGTCCGCTGGTCGAGGTAAAGAGCCGCCGCGTCGGCGGCGCCAACTACCAGGTGCCGGTCGAGGTGCGTTCGAGTCGCCGTACCGCACTGGCGATGCGCTGGCTGAAGGACGCGGCGCGCAAGCGTGGTGAGAAATCCATGGGTGCCCGTCTGGCGGGTGAATTGCTCGATGCGTCCGAAGGTCGCGGCGGTGCAGTGAAGAAGCGTGAGGAAGTGCATCGTATGGCTGAAGCCAACAAGGCGTTCTCGCATTTCCGTTTCTGAGCGTTACTTTTTAAAAACACTACCAGACACAGTCAGGACCATAACGTGGCACGCACGACTCCTATCGAACGCTATCGCAACATCGGCATTTCCGCGCACATCGATGCCGGCAAGACGACCACCACTGAGCGCATCCTTTTCTATACCGGTGTGAGTCACAAGCTTGGCGAGGTGCATGACGGCGCGGCAACGACCGACTGGATGGAGCAGGAGCAGGAGCGCGGCATCACTATCACCTCCTCCGCCGTGACCTGTTTCTGGAAAGGCATGGACATGTCCATGCCTGAGCACCGTATCAACATCATCGATACGCCGGGGCACGTCGACTTCACCATCGAGGTCGAGCGTTCGATGCGTGTGCTGGATGGCGCGTGCATGGTGTATTGCGCGGTGGGTGGCGTGCAGCCACAGTCGGAGACGGTATGGCGCCAGGCCAACAAATATGGCGTGCCGCGACTGGCGTTCGTGAACAAGATGGACCGCTCCGGCGCCAATTTCTTCAAGGTTGTCGAGCAGATGCGTGCGCGGCTGCAGGCCAACCCGGTGCCGGTCGTGATACCGATTGGCGCGGAAGACAGCTTTGTCGGCGTCGTTGACCTCTTGGAGATGAAGGCGATCAACTGGGACGAAGCCAGCCAGGGTATGAAGTTCGACTATTCGGACGTCCCGGCCGAGCTTGCCGAGCTGGCGGCTAAATGGCGTTCGAACATGGTCGAGGCTGCTGCCGAGGCTTCGGAAGAGCTGATGAACAGGTATCTCGAGGAAGGTGAGCTGAGCAAGGACGATATCGTGCTGGGTCTGCGGACGCGTACGCTTGCCGGTGAAATCCAGCCGATGCTGTGCGGTACCGCATTCAAGAACAAGGGCGTGCAGCGCATGCTGGATGCGGTCATCCAGTATCTGCCGTCGCCGGTCGACATTCCGCCGGTTGATGGTGTGGATGACAATGACAGGGAAGTTGTGCGCCAGGCGAGTGACGACGAAAAATTTTCGGCGCTGGCGTTCAAGCTCATGAGCGATCCGTTCGTCGGCCAGCTGACTTTTATCCGTGTCTATTCGGGGACGCTGCAAGCGGGTTCTACCGTTCTGAACTCGGTCAAGGGGAAGAAGGAGCGCATCGGGCGCATCCTGCAGATGCGCGCCAACGACCGCGAGGAAATCAAGGAGTTGCGGGCAGGCGACATCGGGGCGGTTGTCGGGCTGAAGGATGTGACCACGGGCGATACGCTGTGCGATGTTGCGGCTCCCGTCATCCTTGAACGCATGGTGTTCCCCGAGCCCGTCATCCACGTTGCGGTCGAGCCGAAGACGAAGGCTGACCAGGAAAAAATGGGTATCGCACTGGGTCGTCTGGCGTCCGAGGATCCGTCGTTCCGCGTCCGCACGGACGAGGAGTCCGGTCAGACCATCATCTCCGGCATGGGCGAGCTGCACCTCGACATCCTCGTCGATCGCATGCGCCGCGAATTCAACGTGGAGGCCAACGTCGGCGCTCCGCAGGTGGCCTACCGTGAGGCGATCAGAAAAGAAGTCGAGCAGGAAGGCAAGCACGCCAAGCAGTCGGGCGGTAAGGGCCAGTACGGACATGTCTGGATCAAGATGGGCCCGAACGAAGCGGGCAAGGGCTTCGAGTTCGTCGATGCCATCAAAGGTGGAACGGTGCCGCGCGAATACATTCCTGCGGTCGAAAAAGGCCTGATCGAAGCGATGAACAACGGCGTGCTTGCGGGCTTTCCCGTGGTTGACGTCAAGGTCACCCTGTTCGATGGTTCGTACCACGATGTCGATTCGTCCGAACTGGCGTTCAAGCTGGCGGCCATTCTGGCGTTCAAGGACGGCATGCGCAAAGCCAGTCCTGCACTGCTGGAGCCGATGATGGCGGTTGAGGTCGAGACGCCCGAGGATTATATGGGTGACGTGATGGGCGACCTGAATCGCCGGCGCGGCATCATCCAGGGTATGGATGATGTGGCTGGCGTCAAGGCGATCAAGGCCGAGGTTCCGCTGGCTGAAATGTTCGGCTATGCGACCGATCTGCGTTCGATGTCGCAGGGGCGCGCGACCTATACGATGGAATTCAAGCACTACGCCGAAGCGCCGAAGAGCGTCGCGGAAGCGGTTATCGCCAAGAAATAATTTTGATTTTATAGGGCATCTGAAATGGCTAAGGAAAAATTCGAGCGGACCAAGCCGCACGTAAACGTAGGCACG
>DAOMWT010000060.1:0-15386 GCA_035436705.1 Thiobacillus sp.
ATCGGCCTTGAAGCGCGCCAGCGTGCCGGGCGCATCCTGCTCGATCTCGGCAGCCGACTTGCCCTCCCATTCGCCGAAGCCGACTTCCTTCAGCCGCGCGTCCACTGCCAGCGGCAGGCCGTGGCGGCCGGCCAGCGTTTCGGCAAACGCACGGCAGCGCAGCAGGGGCGACGCCACAACGCGCGTCCACGGCACGGCATCGCCGACCGCCGCATGCATTTGCGCCCAGCCTTTTTCCGACAGCGGATCGTCGATCTGGCCGCGATACCTGCGCCCGCCGACGGGCTCGCCGTGGCGCAGCAGGTCGAGCGTAGTGGTCACGCCAGCACCACCAGGTTGTCGCGATGGATCAATTCCGGTTCATCCATGTAGCCGAGTTCGGTCTCGATCGCACGGCTCGGCTTGCCGGCGATGCGGCGTGCCTCGCTGGCGCTGTAATTGGTGAGGCCGCGTGCAATTTCGCGGCCATCGATGTCGACCACCGCCACCACATCACCGCGTCCGAATTCGCCGGTCACGCCCCTCACGCCGACTGGCAGCAGGCTCTTGCCCTCCTCGCGCAAGGCGCGCACCGCACCGTCGTCGAGCACCACGCCACCGCGCAATTGCAGATGATCCGCCAGCCACTGCCGCCGCGCGGCAAGCGGTGCCTGGCGAGCGATCAGTTGACTGCCGATGGCTTCGCCCGCTGCCAGCCGCAACAGCACCTGTTCTTCGCGGCCGCAGCAAATCACGGTGTGTGCGCCACTTCTGGCCGCGCGCCTGGCGGCGAGTATTTTGGTCAGCATGCCGCCGGTGCCGACACTGCTGCCCGCCCCGCCTGCCATGCGTTCGAGCTCGGGATCGCCCGCGTGCGCCTCCATCACCAGCGTCGCCTGCGGGTCCCGGCGCGGGTCGGCGGTATACAGGCCCGTCTGATCGGTGAGGATGACGAGACAGTCGGCTTCGATCAGATTGGTCACCAGCGCGCCCAATGTGTCGTTGTCGCCAAGGCGGATTTCGTCGGTGGCAACCGTATCGTTCTCATTGATGATCGGCACCACGCGCAACCCCAGCAGCGTGCGCAGGGTCGAGCGTGCATTCAGGTAGCGGGCGCGGTCGGCGAGGTCCTCATGGGTGAGCAGCACCTGCGCGGCATGAAGATCGTAAGTGCGGAATATCGATTCGTACGCCTGCACCAGTCCCATCTGCCCCACCGCCGCGGCCGCCTGCAATTCGTTGACGGCCTTCGGGCGCTTCTTCCAGCCCAGGCGCGCGATACCCTCGGCAATCGCGCCGGACGACACCAGCACCACTTCCTTGCCCTGCGCGGTCAGCGCGGCAATCTGTCCGGCCCAGCGCGACAGCGCGGCGTGGTCGAGCCCGCGCCCCTCGGCGGTGACCAGGCTGGAACCGACCTTGACGACGATGCGCCGCGCATGCTTGACGACCGAAGCGCTCATCGTGCCGCCCGCCGCAGATTCTGCACCGCCTCCCTGGCGTCCCGGACACGCAGGCCGTTGGGACAGAAGTGATCCTCGAACAGGGCTTTCTGATACGACAGTAGCGAGCGGAACTTGATGCTTTCCCAGCCGGCGCTGCGCGCCTTCGACCAGGTGCCGTCCGGATGGCCATAGGCGTATAGCCGGCGCTCGCCGGATTCGCAGCGCATGCCCTCGAAGGATACATTTTTCGCTCCGCCCGCCGCCTCGACCACCACAATGTAGCGCACCACTTTATCGGCGCCGACGCTGATCGATTCGGCGTCGACGAAAAACTTGTTGCGCGTCGCCGACGACACGTTGAACGGAATCAGGTTCTCGGCCTTGGGGTGCGGCGGCAGCTGCGACGCCACCTCGACCCAGGGTTTGTCCTGTTCGAATTCACCGTCGAAATCAATCCATGCGGCATGAGCGGCAAGGGGCAGGCACAACAGCAGGGCGGACAGGGTTTTCATAGCTGTGATTTTATGGCATCTGGCTCTTGCTGTGTTTCAGACACTCAAACCGGTATCCATCACCTGGAGTAAAACCAGATTTTGTTGGTGCTTCCAAAGCCTTCGCTAAATTACAATGAAAGCGAACACGCTGTCCTCATCGCCCTAACTGGGATCTGGCCTCACCGCTTATCTGACCGAGCGTGAAACGCTGATTGCCAAGTACGCGAAGGAGCGTGAACAAAACCGCATTCCGGTTGAAGTTGCGCCAGGCAAGGAAATCACCCTTAGCCCCGGCGAGCATAGCGAGCTGATCCGGAACATCCTCGAGGACGTCGCGCCCCGCTTTGCGCCGGGCAGCGTGCCGGTCTATGCCGGTGACACAGGCGATAAGTGGAGCTACTTCGACGCCGTGCTGCTGGCCGAGCTGGGCCTGAATGTGGACTTGTACTTCACCGAGAAAAACTGGCTGCTATTGATGGAGTCCGTCACCGCTCACGGCCAGGTCGATGGCAAGCGCCACGCCGAACCCGCCAAGCCATGAGGGATGCCTAGCTTTGTGAGCCTACTTGCGTTCCGAATAGATCGGCAACGTGATGCGGAACGCCATCGCCAACAGGCGAACGCCCAGAACGCTCACCACTCCCGACCACGCCGCAATCACCGGCGATACCTCCAGCGCCTGCAAGCCTGTCAGCATCAGGGCACCCGTCCAGGCTGCCGATGCATACAGTTCGCCGCGCACGAATATCAATGGAACTTCGTTGCACAGCACATCGCGCAGCACGCCGCCGACGACACCGGTAATCACACCCAGCAGGCTGGCCACCAGCCAGGGTGCATTCCACTCCAGGGCGATCTGGGTGCCGATGACAGTGAACAGGGCCAGGCCGAGCGCATCGGGCACCAGGAACAGACGCGGCGGCAGGCGCAGGCCGCGCACCGCGAAAAAGATGACCAGCGTGGTCGCCAGAGCGACGATCAGGTAGACCTGGTCGCTGATCCAGAACACCGGACGCTGCAGCAGAACGTCGCGCACCGTGCCACCGCCCAGTGCGGTGGCGGCGCCCACCATCATTACGCCGATCAGGTCCATATTCTTGCGACCGGCATCGAGGACGCCGGTCAGCGCGTTCACCGCGACGGCCGAAATACCGGCCCAGTACAACAGGTTTTCCATTGCGGGTATCCCAGAAAAGCGCGCTGCATTACACCTCGATGACCGGTGTGGCAGTATCTCAAGAATCCGTCAAGCGGGCACCTTTCCTCTATGCTCGGGCCGTACGGAAGCATGAATGGCGCCATAGTACAATCCGATCGACTCCTTGGGCCTCTGCGAGACATCGAATGCTGCCCGCCTCCCTCAAACGCTACGCCTGGCTCTCCATCGCCGCGGCCCTTGCCACCATCCTGCTCAAGGGCTGGGCCTGGTGGCTCACCGGCTCGGTCGGCATGCTGTCCGACGCACTCGAGTCCTTCGTCAATTTGGCAGGAGCGATGATGGCGCTGGCCATGCTGTCGCTGGCGGCCATGCCTGCGGACGACAACCATGCGCACGGCCACGGCAAGGCGGAGTATTTCTCCAGCGCATTCGAAGGTTTTCTCATCCTCATTGCTGCCGTCAGCATCGCATATGCCGCCATCGAGCGCTTGCTGAGCCCGCAACCGCTCGAAGCGGTAGGGATCGGCCTGGCGGTGTCTGTGGCCGCATCGGTGATCAACCTGGTCACGTCGCGCATCCTCATGGGGGTGGGCCGCAGATACCGATCCATCACCCTGGAAGCCGACGCCCACCACCTGCTCACCGATGTCTGGACGTCCGCGGGGGTCATTGCAGGAGTCGGGCTGGTATGGGCGACCGGCTGGCTCTGGCTCGATCCGGTGATTGCCTTGCTGGTGGCCCTGAATATCGTGTGGACCGGGTGGCAGCTGCTGCGGCGCTCCGCCGCAGGCCTGATGGACGTTTCCCTCCCCGAGGAAGAAATCAGGGCCATCGAAGCCATACTCGACGGCTACCGCCGGCAGGGGCTGGAATTTCACGCCCTGCGCACGCGCCAGGCCGGCGCCCGTGCCTTCATTACCCTGCATGTCATGATGCCTGGCACCTGGACGATCCAGCGGGGGCACGACTGCTCGGAACACCTCGAAGCCGACATCCGCCAGGCCGTGCCGCACGCCCACATCACCACGCATTTGGAACCGCTGGAAGACCCCGTCTCCCTGGCGGATCAGGAACTGGATCGCCGGGTGGATTGAGCTTGCCGCAGCCGGGTCTGGCGCCGCCAGGCCCGGAAAACCAGCGCATACGCCACCAGATTCACCCCCACGACCACGCCGCCCAGCACCTGCTGGATCGGCAGAGTCAGATACCCCGGATACAAGATCGGCAGCAGGATGCGTTCAATGAAATCGCCGCCGTAGGCACTGCCTCCACCAATGACGCGCAGGTGATTTTCCAGCGGCGTGAGCGGGCAGATCCCGCCGCTGAATTCGATGAATGCGCCCCAGGCGGCGGCTGGCAGATGCAGCCAGGCCAGCCTCGGCCAGCGCGCCAGCAGAAACCCGCCCGCCACCACGAAGGCGACGAAAAGCAGGTGCACGATCACCACTGCGTCGGCAAGGATGACGGCCATGCTCATTGCCAGGAAACCGGGGCTGCCATGCGTTCTCCTTTCATCCATTCGAACGGCACGAACCATGCGATGTCCACCGTGCCTGCGCCTCGCCCATGCCCTGTAGCGGCGGCAGCTTCAGCCGCCGTCTTGCGCGCGGACACGTGGGCAGCCCTGAGGCATTGTCACAACGCCACGTCATCGAGGGCATCCAGCCCCGTACCACCGGGAATGCCGCCACCAAGTCAACAGAATTTAATATGGGACGCAAGCAAAGTGAATTGCTTGCGTCCCGTCTTTTCTTGTCTTCTCATCGCAACAGTGGCCCGAAGCAGTGCAGATTACACCTTGCCTACCTGACTGCGGCGCCAATGGAGGTCTTCCATTGACGCCGCAGTCAATGTGCGCAACAGCATCAGCCGATGGTGGCTTCGGCGGAGTTCTTGTCGCCCTTGTTGTCGACCCAGTTGACGACGACCTTGTCGCCTTTCTTGGGGCCCTTGACCTTGAATCCCAGGTAGGGATTCTTGGAGATGGCGGTGCCGAAGTCGGCGTTCAGCACCGCGGCGCCGTTGATGGTGGCCGTCACGTCCTGAATGAAGTGGGCGGGCACCAGCTGGCCGGTTTTGGCGTCTTTGCGCAGGCCGGTTTCCATCGGGTGGTTCATCAACACTTTGACGTCGGCGACGTCGCCTGCCATGGTGGCGCGGATACGCATGGGTTCAGCCATTTGGCTTTCCTTTCTAGTAAAGAATTCAGTTCAACGAATGATGTCTGGCCAGGCCGGGATCAGCCGCCGCAGCCGCCGACGGTGACCTTGACTTCCTTGGCCGCGGTGTAGGACTTGCCGCCGGCATTGACCACCGCACGGATAAACGAAGTCTGAGCCACCTTGATGCGGGTGGCGATGTAGCCCTGGGCATCGCCCGACAGGTTGTAGGAGCCGACCAGGGGGGTGCCGTTCTTTTCGGCAAAAATGGCGATGCTGGTCGTGCCGGCGATGCTGCTGGTGACTTCCACCGGTACCACCGCGCCATTTTCGGCGATGTCCGGCATCTTGATGGCGATCTCCTTGCTGTCGGCCGGGCCGGTAACGCCGAGGCCTTTCATCGCGTCACCGACGTTCTTCGCCTCGAAGGCGGACTTGTTCCAGGCAGCCATCGCCTGGGTGGACTTCAGCAGGCCGGCGGCCACGGCGATGGCCACGGTGCCCGCGCCTGCGGCGCCTTTCAGTACGTTTCTACGAAGTGCATTCATTTTCCTATCTCCTTTTAAATAGCAAAATCATCAATATTCCTGGAGTTTCCGTTTTCCATATTCAGGTTATTTAAATAACCTGTTTTTTTGAATGGGAGATTGAACAATCCACAATTTCGCCAACCCACCTACGATTAGCAAACGCCATGCCCAACAATGAATCCACACCAAGGCATTGATAACAATAAAAAATACTTTCCACGCTTCAAACCGTAAAAATCCAGACATGGCGTAACGCCAGTCCCTTATGCCCTGCTTCTGGAGAAATGGGACACTGCAGGCACCATGTTTTTTCGGGCACCCATTGCAGCGCAGCGCTTGAGTCGACCTGCGCTCCCCATACGGTTCTCGTATCGCAAAATCCGGCTTTCCCCAATACCGGCGGGAAACAAAAAAACCGCCCCGAAGGGCGGCAGAAGGCATAACGCACCAGAAATATCGATTTCCCCAATGCGTTACGGAGGAGGCTGTTGATGCGTGTTACATAAATTTCTTGGCAAAAGGCACCGTGATACGGACAGTGAAAATATTGTCTTCAATTGTATTGTTGTCGTTCCGGATACGGTCTGCCTGGTATTGCAGGCGGATCCCGCGGTCAAGACGCTGAGTCAGGCCCAGCGAGGTTTCCTGGAACGTATTGTTGCTCAGGGAAGTGTTCGGATCATATTCAGAATAGCGCCCCACGGCCTCCCATTTCGGAGTCAATTTATAACCGAGCGAAAGCTCATAGCCCTTGGCTTTCAGATCGGCAGCACCGCCTAGGGTTTCATCCTTGCCGGTCATGACTTCACCCCAGGCCCACCACTTGTCCTTGGCAAAGTCGTTGTAGCGCAGCACAAAGGCATGGCGTTCGCGGTCGAGCTCCGGCCCCCCGTTGATCTGCGCGCTGCCGAGCCGCAAGCCGTAATGCGCCCAGATCGATCCCTTGTGAAACTCCAGGCTGCCGTTGAAGTCTTTCTGGTCGCCTTCATCCTGCTGCTTGACGCCCGTGCTGTTGTAGACGCCGGCGGTATAGGTCAGGCTGCTGTCGCTGCCCAGGTTGATCTGATTGAAGGCCATGACGCCAGTCTTGAAGATGTTGGTCACGACTTCACCGCCATCCGCCGTGCAGCCGATCGAGCCGCAACCATAGAGCTGCGAGGTCATGCGGGTGTAGTTGACCCATGGCGCAATTCCGGCAGGAACGTAAAAGGCATGGCCGAACGGGACGATCACGGACCCCACCTGAATATTGGTCATGTCGAAAACATCGCGGAAGGTGGCGCTGGCGCGAAAGACGCGCGCACTGCCGTTGGCGGCAGAAGTGACCCCGTTGCGCGCCCATTCCGTGACGACCAGATAATCCACGTCTTTGGTGATGCTGCCTTTCATGTACCAGCGCAGGCGCTGGAATGAAAACTCGCTCTTGTCGGATGCCGCATTCTTGCTGTCGGTCAGCGTGAAAGTGGGCTGCATCTCGACGCCCATGGTCATGGTGACGTCGTCTGAAGGCGTGGATTCGCGTCCGTACAGCATGGGCCAGGCCTTGTAGGAATCGACCTTGGCCTCCGCCTCAGCCTGGGCTGCCTGGTGGAACAAGGACATCCCCGTAAGGCACAGCGCCGACAAGGTGTATTGGGTAAGCTTTTTCGAAGAATCAGTCATTTGTGATTTCCTTTTCGCGCGTTGGCGCGGGATTGCGATCGTTGTATGGGAAACGCGTGTTTATTTGGTGTAGAGGAATGCCATGACATCCTGGATATCCTGGTCGGTCAGCACCTTGTTCGGGCCATAAACGGGCATGAAGGCATTCGGGTTGTAGAAACGGACATCCCAGAGACGCTGATAGGTGTAGTCCAACGGCATTTCCCTATACGCATACCCCTTCAAGCTGGGGCCGATGCTGCCGCCTTCATGCTTGGGCAGCGCATGGCATGCAATGCAGTTCCCCCAACGCAGGTTGGTTGCGATTTTCTCGCCCCGTTCCGCGTCCCCATTGAGCGGACCCTTGAACTCGACGCGTTCCACCGGCGGCGAGGTCATTTTTCCGCATGGCAGGTCGTAGTCGTGGCAAGGAAAGTTCTTGAGCAGTTCGCGCGGATACTGTTCGCCGGGAACCCACTTCGGCGCCTCCTCGGCCGAGCTGGAGGCGATTGCGCCAACGGTCAGAGAACCCGCCAGCACAAGCAGTGGCAGATAACGCTGTTTGAAGCCAAATTTCATGTCAGTTTTCCTTTTTAATCAGTTGCGGCACCGAAGATGCGCTTCAATCCAGATAGCTGGTATCCATGTTGTATTCCGCGACCGGGACACTCATCTTGTAGCCATTCGCCGATGCCTTGAGGAACACCTCGATATCCGTCATGGCGGGGCTACCTTCCTCCCCCGGGTAGATGCGCGACAGAATCTGGCAGGACTTGATCTGGTGCTGAAGAGTGAAGACGTACTCGAAGTCATCGCCCGGCAACGAGTAGGGGAAGTGATAGATGGGATACTGGGCGGCGTCGCCGAAGAAAGTAGTCGGACGCTGGCCACGCAGATATTTGCCTGCGGCCGGCGGGGTATGGCAGCTCGCGCAGGCGAAGTTGAAATGCCCGCCGCGCTTGAAGAACAGATCGCGGCCCCGTTCGTAGGACGCCTTGATCGGGCCCGGAGAGGTGGCATCGATCTTCACGACCTTGCCATCCGACAGCGAGCCGACGAAGAAGTCGATCAGCGTGTTCTGACGCGTGTTCTCCTTCCAGTCGAAACCGAGCCGTTCGGTCGCGCAGGTTTTGATCTGCGTGGGAACGGTCACGACACGCTTCAGGCGCTTGTTGTAGGCAGGGTAGTTTGCGTATATCCCCTTGAGCTTTTTCCCCTCTGCGCCGTGGCAGGAAGCGCAGGATTGCCCCTTGGCATTCTTCTCGTTGTAATACCCCCTGCCGATGTCGATCGCGCCTTCCGCGTCGAAGCTTTTGACGGCCCAGCGGAAGTCCTTGTAGTTCATCTCATGGGACATCTTTCCGCTTTTCTTGGCGTCTTCAAGCGCCTTCTCATCCTTCCAGTATTGATAGGTATTCGAGAATTTCGCGTCCCCTGAAACGTGGGGGATTGCCAACTCCTTGCCCGGCATGTAATCAAATTTCGGGTACTCCTCGGCACCTGCCGGAAGCGCGGCGGCAGCAAGGCAAGCGCCAAATGCCAGCAATTTGAGTTTTCTTGGAATGTTCATAGCCTCTCCATTAATTGAAACAAACGAATCGGGCGGAAGATCGCAGTTGCCGCCTGAGTCGCGTCCACCCGACAGGCTTAGAGCAGACACCGTGCCACCAGCAAAACAAATAAATAACTTATTGAAAACAATTGGATTATTAAAATAATTTCTGACTAACCAGGCATCGTCACTGGCGTATCGCCAATCGGCCAGGCCATGCCATGGGAGAAACGCCATAGCGCTCAATGTGCCGTTTTTTCCAGATGCCCGGCCAAGTAAGACCATGCGCTTGACGCTGGCTGCGGGATGGGGCTAAGGTGGTCCGCAGATTGCGTTTTAATGACCTGGCTTCTTCCCTGCTCCATGTGCCCCTCTGATCCAAAAGACATGCCCCCGCCCCCCGAGCCAATTGGTGCGCACAAGGTTTTGATCATTGATGACGAACCGGAAATTGCACGCATACTCGGGCGTGTGGTACAGACCTGCGGCGACTTCGAGGTCACCGTCCGGGTCGGCAAGTTTGATCTGGAACACGAACTCCCCAAGCTTGAGCCGACCCTGATCTTCCTCGACCTGGTGATGCCGGATTTCGACGGGTTCGAGGTATTGAGCCGGATTCAAGGCATCCTGCCGGACACCCCGGTTGTGGTCGTCAGCGCCTACTCAACGATCGACAACGCTGTTCGGGCCGTGAAACTGGGGGCTTTCGACTTTTTGCCGAAACCCTTCGATCCCGAGTCGGTGCAGCTGATCATCGCCAAGCTCGAACAGGACCTGGTGCTACGTGCGCGTTGCGAATCCCTCAAACGCTCCCTGCTGGGCCAGGACGGATATCTGCGCAGCATCAACGGCCAGAGCGCAGCCATCGAACGCCTGCATAGCTGGATCCTGCGTGTGCGTCATACGCGTGCAAGCGTGCTGATCGAAGGTGAAAGCGGCACCGGAAAGGAATTGGTCGCGCGCGCGATACACGCCGATCAAGGGCCTTTCGTGGCGGTCAACATGGCAGCCATTCCCGACGAACTGGCCGATTCCGAACTGTTTGGCCATCGGCGCGGCGCCTTTACCGGCGCCACCCAGGATCGCAAGGGCCTGTTGTGCGAGGCGCACGGCGGGACCTTGTTCCTGGACGAAGTGAACTCCATGTCGCCCCTGATTCAGGCCAAGCTGCTGCGCGTCATCCAGGAGAGACGGGTGCGGCCCGTCGGGGGCGACAAGGAACAGGAAGTCGACTTCCGCATCATTTCCGCCACCAACGAGAAACTGGAGAAAATGGTGCAGGATGGCGGGTTCCGCCGCGACCTCTATCATCGCCTGCGCGTGCTGGGGACCACGCTGCCGCCACTGCGTGAGCGCATCGAAGACATACCGCTGCTTGCCCAGCAATTCATGCAGCACTACAGCCGCGCCCACGGCAAACGGGTGCGCCAGATCCGCTCCGATGCGCTGTACTACCTGCAGCAGATGGCGTGGCCGGGCAACGTGCGCGAACTTGAAAACCTGATCGAGGCGGCGGTGATTCTGTGCGAAGACTCGGCCCAGGAAATCACGCTGCCGATGCTGAACCACATTGCGCGAGGAGAAGTCGCGGCCGAGGAATCCGGACAGAACGCAGTCTTGACGCTAGCCGAGATGGAGCGGATTCATGTCCGGCGCATCCTCGAAGTGACGTCGGGCAACAAGACCCATGCCGCCCGACTGTTAGGCATCGATTACAAGACGCTGTTGCGCAGGCTGTAGCGGGCGAGAGGAAAAAAACGTGACGGACATACGGGATTTTGCATGCAGCCGAAGAAGATTCATCACCACATTGGGGGGGGTGGGAATCGGTGGCCTCACGCTAAGCCTTGGCGCTACGACCAGGCGCGAAACAGCGCTGGACAGACTCGATGGTGTTATCGACAGAAACATATGCATCACGCCCGCGTCAATGTCGACATTACGCATCAATCCTGCCGTCCTGCCGAAAGACCTGACTTTCGTTGGCACCCGATTGCTGAAACTGGGCTTTCTGGACGAGGTTGCCCAACTTTATACGAAGCGCACCGGAAACCGGGTCAGGGTGATTGGCGATGGATGCGATGGTGGTCTGGTCGCGGCACGGGCGGGCAAGGCGCATTTTGGCGAATTATGTTGCCCGGTGCAGGATTCACCCGCCGCCGGGATGGGCTGGCTGCCTGTGGCACAAGACATGAAAGTGGTGTTGACCTCACCCGACAACCCTGTACACGACATCAGTCTAGCCAACCTGCGCAGGGTGGCGACCGGCGAAATCCGGAACTGGCGTGAGCTGGGCGGCGCCGACCGGCCGATCGCTTTTATCGTGCACAACCACTGCCCACCCTATCTTGAGCCTGTCCGCACCGTCCTGCTCAACGGCGGAAAAACCTGGTCGAAGCACGCCATGCGTTCCAACACCGATTCGGACCATTTGCGCCATCTGGTGCGTTTTCGACCGTCCCTGGGAGTCGACAGCTGGGTGCTCGCGTCGCCCTACGTCAAGCAGGGCCAACTCAAGGTCCTCAGCGTCGACGGCGTCATGCCAAGTGTGCGCAGCGTTTCGCGCGGTGATTATCCGCTGACTGGTCCGCTCAATCTGATTTTCGCATTGTGGATGGATGACTTGATGCGGCCATTTCTGGATTTCATCTACAGCGAGGACGCACAGCGGATCATCGCCAGGAACACGGTCCCAGTGAACGGCACACAGGCGGCCGAACTGGGCGATGCACCAGAATACCTGCGACGCCCGAAAATCAGTGCGCTCAGGGGCTAGGCTTGAGCCATACCGTGATGCCGCCGTTAGCGGCATCCGTGATCCGGATCTCGCCGCCGTGCGCCTGTGCAATGGCACATGAATTTGAGAGTCCAAGGCCCGTTCCGGTCTGCTTGGTCGTGAAGAACAGCTCGAACGCCTTGTCAGTCTCGTCATCCTTGAAGCCCTTGCCGTAGTCGGTAAATCGAATGAAATACCGGCCATCCGGATCGGCCCCGATGGCCACCTCGACAACCTGATTGCCATTGGCCTCAAACGCATTGTCCAGAAGATTGTCAACCATCTGCTCGAGCTGATAGCGGTCGCCCCGGGTGAAATAGGGGCCGCCCGGCTGGAGGATCAGATTGATCTTCTTTTCGCAATTCATGTGCTCCCGCCTTTCCTGGTAGGCAAGCATGCAAGCGCCGAGCTCGATGGTTTCGATCTTCAGCTTGGCAGGCTTGCCAAAGCGCAGCAGATTGTCGATGGTGGAAGTACAGCGGGTGCAGTAGTGCAGGATGAGGTCGATCTCTGCAAGCACCTCGGGCTGGTTGACGAACTCCGGCCTCAACAGATGGGCGGTGTTCTTGATCACCGTCATCGGGTTGTTGAGATCATGGGCCACCCTCATTGCCACCCTTCCCACCGCGGACAGCTTTTCCTGGGCATGCATCTCGGCTTCCATCTGTCGCAGGCGTGACAGATGGCGAATCATATCGTTGAAGGCATTGACCAGTTGCCGAACCTCTCCATGACCACCGATTTTCAGGAGATTGAGCTGATCCGTCTTGATCTGTTCCGGCAACTGGCCGACCGCCGCGGTCAATTGCCTGACCGGCATCAACACGCGATGCAGATAAATCGCGATGGCAAGGGCGAGCAGCACGGCGCTAGCCAGGAGGGTCAATACAATCAGCCGCTTGGTGTGCGCCAGCACCTCGCGTGCCGGATCGGTGACGACAATATCGAGCGCCTGGATGTCATTTTCCGGAGACCAGACCGGAATGCGTATCGACGATGGCGGCTGCGGCGCGCCAGCCTGAGCCGGAAGCAGGGTCAGGCGCTCGTCGGACAGAATGGTCGCGCTCCCCCGCGTGCTGGTCTGACGGCCCAGTTGAATCCAGCCAATAATGTCGTCGCCGACGATGATCGGCGTGGAGGAAATCACCCAGAGTTTTTTGTCGATCCAGGCCAGGGAAGCCCAGGGCTTGAGAGCAGTCTGACTATTTTTAGGCATATGGGCCAGCGCTTCATTGCCCGCCGCAACGAGTCTGCCCGAGGTGTCCCAGACTGCAAGCCACTCCAGACGAAACGCTTTGGCTATGCGATTGAGGTCCGCCCGCAAGGGCACGGCCTCCCCATCCAGGTAAAAATGGTATTGCGCGCTTTGCCGTAAATCGGAGTCGGTCACCACAAGCTGGGCAAGCGCCTCATAAGTGGTGAGCTCATCCTGGATCAATTGCTGAATCTGGCTGTTCTGAGTGGCCACACGCTCATTGTGCAACCGGCTGAATTGCTGGCTGACGAAGCCGTCGATCCCGTAAAACATGACTGCCGAGATCATGGCCAGTATGGCCAGTAGGCCGGCCACGGCGCGGAACATAAGGCTGTCCGGCAGAATGCCGGCACCTCGTCGGATCAAGTCGGGGACGCCCGCCATACCCCTGGGTCCGGGGAGGCTGCCGTGCTGGAGGGTTTCGTGCATGATGGCACTATGCTACTGCAATACCGTGGTGTGGCCATGTGAGTGGCATTCGATGTGGGGTTTTTAGGGCACGCCGGCAACCCGGATGGGCCAGCAATGCCACCCAATTCGGTAAGCACCCAGCGTGGCGCGCAGCGGCGCTGGCCGGCTCCGATGCGCCATCGTCCGGCGATGATTGTCCGCTGCGTATTACTCCTGGCCAGCAAACCCCTTGGCCTTATTGCCGTTGCGGCTGTTCCGGGTCTTGCGCGCGCGCCATTCAATGTCCGCTCATCGCCGCCCGCGCCCGCACCAGCCGATTATCGCGATAATCCGCGTAAGCCTGCTCGATTTCCTCGCGGGTGTTCATGACGAAGGGGCCATACTGCACCACGGGTTCGCCGATCGGCCGGCCCGCCACCAGGATGAAGCGGGCGCCCTCCTCGCCCGCCGCGATTTCCACCGCATCGCCTGCCCCCAGCACCGCCAGGCTGTGCGTCTGCAATTCCTGCCCGGCCAGGCGCCCGGCGCCCTCGAAAACATAGACGAAGGCATTGTGAGTTTCACTCAGCGGAAG
The DNA here is from genome assembly GCA_035436705.1 of Thiobacillus sp. Taxonomy (GTDB): domain Bacteria; phylum Pseudomonadota; class Gammaproteobacteria; order Burkholderiales; family Thiobacillaceae; genus Thiobacillus. The sequence continues at coordinate 13,976 of DAOMWT010000060.1, forward strand.
ACTGAAACGCGCAGCGGCGGCAAGAGTGACGTCGAGATAGAGAACATCGGTGGCGGAGTCCTCGATGACGCCGCGCACGCCGCCGAATTCGCCCGCCAGCACCCGCACCCGGCCCGCATCCAGCGCCACCTCCGGAATCGCCGCCGACGAGAACTCCTGATAGGCCGGATCGGACATCTTGTCGCGGGCCGGCAGGTTGATCCAAAGCTGGAAGCCGCGCATCAGGCCGTTGGTCTGCTGCGGCATCTCCGAGTGGATGACGCCGCTGGCCGCCTTCATCCATTGCACGCCGCCGGCCTTGAGATCGCCGCGGTTGCCCATGCTGTCGCGATGCTCCATGTGGCCGTCGAGCATGTAGGTGAAGGTGATGAAGCCGCGATGCGGGTGCTCCGGAAAGCCGGCGATATACTCGTCCGGATTGTCACTGCCGAAGTGGTCGAGCATCAGGAAGGGATCCAGATTCTTCAGTGCCGGTGTGCCAATGCTGCGGTGAACGGTGACCCCAGCGCCTTCGGTCACTTCGATAGCGGGGACAAGCTGGCGAATGTTGCGCGTGTTCATGGAAGCCTCCTTGCTCTGTCTATGCATGATGGTCTGGCTCGACCCGGATTTCAAACCGCCTCGGCGAGCGCCGGCCAGTCGCGCTCCAGCACCTGGGTGATGTGTTCGGACGCCTGCTGGCGTGCGGTGTCGCCGCGTGCCATGCCGCGGTCGGCGGCGATCACCTCGACGTCGGCAATGCCGAGGAAGCCCAGCACGAATTTCAGCCAGGGCGTGGCGAAATCGATGGCGCTGCCGACTTCGGTGCCGCCGCTGGCCGCGAGGATATAGGCCTTCTTGCCGGTCAGCAGGCCTTCCGGGCCGTATTCGGTGTAGTGGAAGGTCAGCCGCGCACGCGCGACCTGGTCGATCCAGGCCTTGAGGCTGGCCGGCACGCCGAAGTTGTAGATGGGCGTGGCGATCACCAGCACGTCAGCCGCCATCAGCTCGCCCACCAGCTCGTCCGATTTCGCCAGGGCCTGGCGCTGGACTGCGGTGCGCGCCTCGGGCTCGGTCAGGTTGGCATCGACCCAGGCAGCGTCGACCAGAGGCAGACCCGGCGCCACGTCGCGCCGGACCAGTTCCAGGCCGGACAGGCGCTCGCCCAGTTCATCGAGCATCTGGTCGGCGAGCCGGCGGCTGACGGAGCCCTCGGCGCGGGCGCTGGCATCGACGCGCAGCACGCGCAATTGGGTGGCAGGGGAAGGGGTTGGGCTTGCTTGCATGACAATGCTCTCCTGTACTGTCCGGCACCGGATTGGCGCCATGGAAGTATTGTCTGATTTGCAAATAAAAGAATAAAGTCCAAGAATAAGAACCTGAATCCGTGTTCGCTTAGCCGGAAATCCAGCCTAACGCATTGATGCAATTG
>DAOMWT010000061.1:0-15241 GCA_035436705.1 Thiobacillus sp.
GACTGCGGCGCTGTCGGCCGCCGGGGTGGAGTCGGGGACGTGGCTGTTCCACGGGTTTCTGCCGCCCAAGGCCGGTGCGCGCCGTGCGCAACTGCAAACCCTGGCGGCGCTGCCGGCAGCGCTGGTGTTTTACGAGGCGCCGCACCGCATCGAGGAGACGCTCGCCGACATGGCCGCGGTGCTGGACGCTGGCCGGTTGGTGACGCTGGCACGCGAGCTGACCAAGAAATTCGAGAGCATCGTCACCCTGCCGCTTGCGGATGCGCCGGCCTGGCTGGCGTCCGACCCCAACAACGTGCGCGGCGAATTCGTCGTCGTCGTGCATCCGCCCGCCACCGAAGTGGCGATCGATACGGAAGCGATGCGCGTGCTCGACATCCTGCAGGGCGCGCTGCCGCCGACGCTCGCCGCCAAGCTCGCCGCCCAGATCACCGGACGCAGCAAGGCCGAACTTTATAAAATGTCGCTGGCACTCAAGCCGCAGGAGCAGGACGCCGAATGACCGACACCCTAACGATCACCCGCCCCGACGACTGGCATATCCACTTCCGCGACGGCGCCGCGATGCGGAGCGTGCTGCCCGACACCGCGCGCGTGTTCGGCCGCGCCATCGCCATGCCCAATCTGAAGCCGCCGGTAGTCAGCGTGGCCGATGCGGCGGCATACCGCGAGCGCCTGCTGGCAGCGGCACGCGGGACGGCTTTCGACCCCTTGATGACGCTCTATCTCACCGACAACACCACCCCGGAGGAAATCCGTCGCGCGCGGACAAGCGGCTTTGTCCACGCGGTGAAGTATTACCCGGCGGGTGCGACCACCAATTCCGATTCCGGCGTCACCGAACTCACCAAGGCGTACAAGGCGATCGCAGCGATGGAGGAAACCGGCATGCCGTTGCTGCTGCACGGCGAAGCGGTCGACCCCGAGGTCGACGTGTTCGACCGCGAGGCGGTGTTCATCGAGCGTCATCTGATCCCGCTGCTGCGCGATTTCCCCAAACTGAAAGTCGTGCTGGAGCACATCACCACCCGCCAGGCCGCCGAGTTCGTCGCCGCCGCGCCGGCCAACGTCGCGGCGACGGTCACCGTGCATCACCTGCTGTACAACCGCAACGCCCTGTTCAAGGGCGGCATCCGCCCGCACATGTACTGCCTGCCGGTGCTGAAGCGCGAACAGCACCGCCAGGCGCTGATGGCCGCGGCCATCTCCGGCAACCCCAGGTTCTTCCTCGGCACCGACTCCGCCCCGCATGCGGTGGGCGCCAAGGAAGCCGCCTGTGGCTGCGCCGGCATCTATACCGCACATGCGGCGATCGAACTCTATGCCGAGGCCTTCGAGGACGCCGGCGCGCTCGACAGGCTCGAAGCCTTCGCCAGTTTTTTCGGCGCCGATTTCTACGGCCTGCCGCGCCACACTGACACCCTCACCCTCAAGCGCGAAAGCTGGGAGGTGTCGGCCAGTCTCAAACTGGGCGAGGACAGCCTGGTTCCGTTGCGCGCAGGCGAAGCCATCCGCTGGCGCGTCGTCGCATAAATCGGAATTCGATGATCTGATTTCTGGGGGATGCCTGTTGCCCGGCGAGTAGCGTTGGTCGTCGCAGGGGGAATGCCTGCAGCTGGCCAACTTCGGTTAGTGTGTAAACCGAAACTTACGTTCCTGGCCGGCCGGTATACCTTAGCAAACTGCCGGCGGCTGAACTGGCATGGTTGGCAAGTCATCGGCTTGATCCGCCTGTGGTCTTAGGGTGACTGAACGGCAGGCGTCACGCGCTTTGCTGAGGCTGGAAACGAGCTCAGACTGAATAGACACTTGGCAGGTTGGCAAGGGGGTAACTAACGCCGAGGGGTCAAACACAGCTAGCCGGGCAGATTGTTTTTAATCAAGATCATCGTCGCGGATTTTTGAAAACCTCCGCATTGAGAACCACCGACGTTCGCCGCTCCGTTTCCCGGCCGACAAATTTCCCTTGAAAATAAATTTGCTAGCCCTATGGTGCATAAACCGGCTTGCGCTATGCGGACCGGCCGAGGAATACCCAATCAGCGGACAACAGCGAATAGCGATTTGGGGCATCGGGGCAGTGTGGTCTGCAACATGCATCTTGTAGTCGCATAGCTATTTCGTACACGAAGGGCCCGTGTCCGTATTTTGAGACCTGAGGGGACCTGAACCCATGATCGCTAGCAACCCTTTCGCCGAACTCGCTGCTGTCATACCCCCGACTGCCATGCAGGCCTATGTCGTGCTGATGTTCCTTCTGGTCGTAGCCGGAACCATACTCGACATGCTGCACAAGAAGAGTGCGCAGTACTTTTTCGAGAATGCCAGGAAGGCCAGAAAGAACGCGACGCGCACGCTGGGCACGGGTGAAAAAGGCGCACTGGCCTTGAAGACCGTCGCCAAGGAGGTGCTGACCTCGGGCGAATTCAACAATCCCAAACGCCGCATTTCGCACCTCTTCACCATGTACGGCTTCATCATTTTTGTCGTCACCACGGCGATACTGATCTTTGCCTATCCGACCCCGGACTATCCGGCGCCGACCGTCGTGCCGCTGCTTTGGCACCTGGGCGCGGCCATGCTGTGCCTGGGGGGATACTGGTTCTGGTTCAGCATCCGCGTCGACGTCGCCTCCGAGGGCGTCAAGTGGTATCAGCTGAACGGACGCGGCGACCTTTTCATTGTCGGCCTGCTGGGCATGGCCACCTTTGCGCTGCTCTGGTCTTTCTCCATGGGCGCCGGCGCGCTGAACATGCTGTTCTTCGTATTGTTCGTCGCCTTCACCACGCTGCTCTTCGGCTCGGTGTACTGGTCCAAGTTCGCGCACATGTTCTTCAAGCCTGCTGCCGCTTTCCAGAAGCGCGTCATCAAGGCCGACGGTTCGAGAGAAAACATGCCCGCGATCTACGACGTATCGGATCCTGAAGTACAGGCGAGGTTTCCGGATATCCCGGCCTACATGGGCGCCAATCCGCCCAACATGGGATTGGGCATCAAGCGTGAAGCGCCCAACCATTTTTGATCGCCCGGTCAGCCCGGCAGAATCGAGGGGAGCACCATGCCTACCTTTGTGTACATGACGCGTTGCGATGGCTGCGGATACTGTGTTGACATCTGTCCGTCAGACATCATGCACATCGATAAAGTCACACGGCGCGCCTACAACATCGAGCCGAACATGTGTTGGGAGTGCTACTCGTGCGTCAAGGCCTGCCCGCAAGACGCGATCGATGTGCGCGGGTACGCCGACTTCGCCCCGCTGGGCCACTCGGTACGCGTCCGCCGCGACGAGGAAAAAGGCGTCATTGCCTGGCGCATCAAGTTCCGCAACGGTGAAAAAGACATGGAGCTGCTGGCGCCGATCACGACCAAACCCTGGGGCAAACACATTCCGCAACTCTCCGATGTGCCGGCGCCCACCCAAATGATGCGCGATAGCCAGTTGCTGTTCAACGAGCCCAAATACATTCGTATGGACGAAGGCGCTCTGCACACGCTGGAATCGAACGGTCTCGTGATGAAGGAAGGGGTGGTCTACTGATGGCTTACAACACGGTTGTCGAAGACAACATCGACATCCTCGTCGTAGGCGCGGGCCTGGGCGGCACGGGCGCTGCGTGGGAAGCCCGCTACTGGGGGCAGGACAAGAAGATCGTCATCGCCGAAAAGGCCAACATGGACCGTTCGGGTGCGGTGGCTCAGGGCCTCTACGCGATCAACTGTTACATGGGCACGCGTTGGGGCGAGAACCAGCCTGAAGATCACGTGCGTTACGCGCGGATGGACCTGATGGGGATGGTGCGCGAAGACCTGCTGTTCGATATGGCGCGTCACGTCGACTCCGCCGTTCACCAGTTCGAGGAGTGGGGCCTGCCGATCATGCGCGACCCCAAGACCGGCCACTATCAGCGCGAAGGGCGCTGGCAGATCATGATTCATGGCGAATCCTACAAGCCGATCGTGGCCGAGGCCGCCAAGAAATCCGCCGACAAGGTCTTCAACCGGGTCTGCATCACCCATCTGCTGATGGACGACGCCAAGGAGAATCGCGTGGCCGGCGCGGTCGGCTTCAACGTCCGTACCGGTGATTACCACGTCTTCAAATCCAAGACGGTGATCGTCGGCGCGGGCGGCGCCTCCAATATCTTCAAGCCGCGCTCAGTGGGTGAAGGTGCGGGTCGCGTCTGGTATGCGCCGTGGTCGTCGGGCTCCGCCTATGGCCTGATGATCCAGGCGGGCGCGAAAATGACCCAGATGGAAAACCGTATCGTACTGGCGCGATTCAAGGACGGTTACGGTCCGGTGGGGGCCTACTTTCTGCACCTCAAGACCTACACGCAGAACGGTAATGGTGAAGAGTACGAGTCGAAGTGGTTCCCGGCGCTGACTGAAATGGTCGGCAAGGAATATCTGGATACCGAAGGTCAGCATCTGTCCCACAAGCCTATTCCGACCTGTCTGCGCAATCACGCATTCATTTCCGAGGTGAACGCCGGCCGCGGCCCTATCCACATGGTGACGATGGAGGCCTTCCAGGATCCGCACCTTGAGGAGATCGGCTGGCATAACTTCCTCGGCATGACCGTGGGTCAGGCCGTGCTGTGGGCGGCGACCGATGTCAATCCGAAGTATGAAAACCCGGAACTGACCACCTCCGAGCCGTATGTGATGGGCTCGCACGCGACCGGCTGCGGCGCCTGGTGTTCAGGCCCGGAGGATGTTTCTCCTCCGGAATACTTCTGGGGCTACAACCGCATGACCACGGTCGAAGGCCTGTTCGGCGCGGGCGATGCCGTCGGCGGGACGCCGCACGCGTTCTCGTCGGGCTCGTTTACCGAAGGCCGTCTGGCCGCCAAGGCCGCGTGCAAATACATCGACGACGGCAAGGCCGAGGGCATCGAGGTTTCTGACGCGCAGATCCGGCGCCGCGGTGAAGAAATCTTCAAGCCGATGGAGCATTACCGGGTCTACCGCAACGAAATCACGGCGGGCAGCGTCAACCCGCACTACATCAACCCCAGACAGGGCCTGGACCGCCTGCAGAAATTGATGGACGAGTACTGTGCAGGCGCGACGGTCAACTACATGACCAACGACAAGCTGCTGCAGATCGGCCTGAAAAAACTCAAGATCATGGAAGAAGACCTTGAGAAGATCGCCGCCAAGGATATCCATGAACTGCTGCGCGCCTGGGAGCTGAAGCATCGCCACCTCACCTCCGAAGCAGTCATGCAGCACACCCTGTTCCGCAAGGAAACCCGCTGGCCGGGTTACTACTACAGGGGGGATGCGATGAAGCTCGACGACGCGAACTGGCACGTCCTCACCGTGTCGCGCCGCGATCCCGAGACCGGCGAATACACCATGGAAAAGGCGCCGTGCTACCACCTGGTCGGCAAGGACGAGTAAGCCGCAGCCCCGGCGCGTCTGAAGGCCGCTGCCGGCCGCCCGGAAGACCCGCACGTTGCTTGCGCAGTTTTTTCGTGACCCCAACAGGAATTGCCCATGACCACTTCTGTCGTTCAGGCCCCACCCAAGACCGCGATGAACATCATCGAGCACACCGATGAAGCGATTCTGGAGATCGCCCACCCCATGTGGCGCGACCTGATCAAATATTCCAACCAGGGGCTGTACGGAAAATTCATCCGCAAGTTCTCCTACGACCTGCTGCTCGGCCTCAATGAAATCGAAGTCGGCAAACAGTTCGCCAACAGCGAACTGACCCGAAGCCTGCACGAAGACTGGGATTACCTGGGCATCATCCGTAGAGGGCAGCATGTCACGGTACTGTACCGGGTCCGCAGCACGAAAAAGGAAGGTGAATGGCTCGGTCGGCTGGTGCTGGGCTATGAACAAGGCGAGGTGCGTATCTTTGCCGCCTCCATTTTCTGAAACTTCGGATACCCATGAAAGCCATCATCGAAGCCAACAAATATGTCGAACTGACCTACAAGGTCATCGACCGGAAGACACGCCAGGTGCTGACGCTGGTCGAGTTTCCGCTGGGCTACGTCCATGGCGTCAACGAGATATTGTCGCCCCGGGTCATGGACGCGCTGGAAGGCAAATCCGAGGGCGATATCATCGAGGTGCACATCGACTGCAACGACATCTACGGGCCGCGGGACGAAGCACTGGTGATTATCGAAGCCATCACAAACGTCCCCGAGGCCTACCGTAAAGTCGGCACGGCCATCCTGATGGAAAACGACAACGGTCAGACCAAGAGTTTTCTTGTGACCCGGGTGGACGCCAGAACGGTGACGATCGACGGCAACAACCCGCTGTGCGGCCGGGAAGTGATTTTCAAGCTCGAGATCCTGCTGGTGCGTGATGCCACCGACGAGGAAATCCGGTACGGCGGCAAGGTGGAGGCGGCCCCTGACCTGAACAACTGTCGTGCCGTTCCCATGTGAATGGTGTGCAAACTGTATCCGCAACATGACGTGCAGCGGGCCCGGAACGCAAGGCCGGCATGCCAGCTTAACTGCATCGCTCGATCTGTCAGCGCGTTGGGCAGCCTGATATCGGTGTTCCCAGACCCCAATTTCCAATGTAAGGAGGTAAAACATGAGCGAACCCACCAAAACCAGGCGCCCGGTCCCGGAAGGCAGATCACGCTTTCTGACAACCCGGCAAAAAGCGCCGAACGAGAAGGGTTACGTCGGATACGACACCATCTGGGACCCGTTCCATAAAGTGGTCAAATACACCACGCCCAAGAAGCCGTAAATCCGACGGCCACGCGAACCTGGCCGGTCGCGGCCATGTGCTCATCTGCAGGACCTCCCGGATTCGATGGTTCGCTTGCATCATGACGAACACGTGGGAGGCGCTGCGGTAAGGGTATCAGGTTCTCCGGCACTCCTCGTCGCTTTCCGCTGACCCATGGGCATCGGGAATCAGAAAGGAAGTACTAACTCGTTGTTGGCAAGGTAGACGGCATGCATGGAAGAACGCATCGTGCATTGCAGCACCTTCGCATGGCATTTCTCCAACTACGGATCTTGAAGCACAGTGGACGCAGGCAATCGTAAGGCCGGCGTCGCCTTCGGCCGATGACCCGGTCCGCTTCTAATATTTGGATGGTGGCTCTACCGGGCTGACCGGGTAAAGGCCTTATAATCCCGGTGGGAAAGCCGATCAGACAACCGCTGCCACGCAGGCCCCTTCGGGGGCATAAATGGGAGAGGAAAGTCCGGGCTCCACAGAGCAGGATGCCGGCTAACGGCCGGACGCCGCGAGGCGAGGAATAGGGCCACAGAGACGAGCGTATTAAGTTACGGTGAAACGCGGTAACCTCCATCCGGAGCAACACCAAATAGGCAGGCGATGAAGCGGCTCGCTGAGTCTGCGGGTAGGTGGCTGGAGCCGGTCAGCAATGGCCGGCCTAGAGGAATGGTTGTCCACGACAGAACCCGGCTTACCGATCGACTTTCCCACTTTTCATGCAATTCAAATACTTAGCGTTTTGTCCTCAAAAATATGGCAAAACAAGCAGCTAAGCATCGGTTTTTCCAGAAACTTATCCACAACCCAAAACCACCCCTAAGTCATTGAGGCATAGGGGTTTTTTTGCGTTCATTGGCTTGACCCCCCCAAAACTATCCCCTATAGTGGGTGCAGGTGGTGATTGGTGGGAAGTTGTGGGAGAATGCGCCCGTCCAAGCACAGCCAAAATTCAATAACGGGGGAAGCATGTTTCGGGGGGTCGCAACAGTCTGTCTGGACAGCAAGAACCGGCTCGTGGTGCCGGCGCGCTATCGCGACGCCCTTCTGGTGAATGGGGGTGGGCGCGTGGTGATTACTGCTGACCCCAGCCAGTGCCTGCTGCTCTACCCCCTGCCCGAATGGGAGCCGATCGAGAAAAAGCTCAACGGCCTGTCCGACTTCAATCTCCGCACCCGCAGCCTCAAACAACTGCTCGTCGGCTACGCGCACGACATGGATATGGACAGTGCAGGCCGCGTGCTGCTGCCGCCGATGCTGCGCAAATTCGCCGAGTTGGATAAAAACGTGGTGATGGTGGGCCAGGGCAGCAAGGTGGAGTTGTGGAACGAGTCGCGCTGGGAGGCCCAGGTGGCTCAGGCGCTGACCTTCAGCGACGACGCGCTGCCGCCCGAACTGGAGGGGTTCACGTTGTGATTGAGCCCGCCCATGTGCCGGTGCTGGCACAGGAGGCGGTGGCGGCGCTGGCGATCAAGCCCGATGGCGTGTACGTTGACGCCACCTTCGGCCGTGGCGGCCACAGCCGGCTGATTCTGGCGCAGCTGGGACCGGCCGGGCGCCTGATCGCGCTGGACCGCGACCCCGATGCCATCCGCGCCGGTGGGGCCCTGCAGGATGCACGGCTGACGCTGGTGCAGCGCGCGTTTTCGCGTCTGGATGCGGTGCTGGACGAACTGGGCGTGGCGCAGGTGGATGGAATTTTGCTGGATATCGGGGTGTCGTCTCCGCAGCTCGACGACGCCTCGCGCGGATTCAGCTTTCGCTTCGATGCGCCGCTCGACATGCGGATGGATCCGGGCAGCGGAATGTCGGCCGCGGACTGGCTGGCGACGGCGGCAGAGGGAGAGATCAGTGAAGTCATCCACACCTACGGGGAAGAGCGGTTTGCTAAATCGATTGCGCGCGCGCTTGTTGCGGCGCGGCAAACAGAAGCCATCCGCAGCACCGGGCAGCTGGCGAACCTCATCGCCGCAGCGGTCAAGCGGCGCGAGCCGGGGCAGCATCCGGCGACCCGCAGCTTCCAGGCTATTCGGATTTATCTCAACCACGAGCTGGAAGAACTGAGCGCCGTGCTGCCGCAATGCGTGGACAGGCTGCAACCCGGCGGGCGGCTCGCGGTCATTAGCTTTCATTCGCTGGAAGATCGCATCGTCAAGCGATTCATGCGTGACGAGGCGCTGGGGGAGCAGGCGCCCCGCCGCTTGCCGATCCCGGCCGCCATGCTGAAACCCGGCCGCCTGAAGCGGGTGGGCCGTGCCCAGCATGCGGCCGCCGCCGAGGTGGCGGCCAATCCGCGGGCACGCAGTGCCGTGTTGCGGGTGGCGGAACGTGTGGGCGAGGCGGCATGAGCCGTCTCAATGTCATCCTGGCACTGGTGCTGGTGGCGTGCGCGCTGGCCGTGATCCAGGCACAGCACCGCGCGCGTACGTATTTTGTGGAACTGGAACGCTTGAAAAAAGAGGCGCGCGTGCTCGATGAGCAGTGGGGGAAACTGCAGTTGGAGCAGGGTACCTGGGCCAACCCGGCGCGGGTGGACGCGCTCGCGCGCACCCGGCTTGGCCTGGTGGCGCCGCCGCCGGAACGGGTGCACGTCGAAACGCTGGTGGGCACACCATGAATTACCACTCGCGCAAACTGCTCAAGCTCAACCTTGCGCCCTGGCGCATGGCGGCCGTGGGCGGGCTGCTGCTCACCGGGCTGGTGCTGGTGGCGGGACGCGCGTTTTATCTGCAGGGATTGAATACCGATTATCTGCAGGGCAAGGGCGATGCGGTGGCCAATCGCAACCTCACCCTGCCCGCGCACCGTGGCCAGGTGTCCGACCGTCACGGCCAGCTGCTGGCGATCAGCACGCCGGTCGAATCGCTGTGGGCGCGCCAGGCCGAGCTCCGGCTGACGGGCGATCAACACGCGTATCTGGCCCGGGTGCTGGGTCTGTCCGTGCCGGCACTGACGGAAAAGTTGAGGCGCAAGACGCGTGGTGAATTCAGCGTGCAGCGCCCGGTCACCCCGGAACAGGCGGTCAAGATCGCTGCCATGGGGGCACCCGGCCTGCATCTGCGGCGCGAATTCCGTCGTTACTACCCGGCGGGCGAGGTGGCCGCGCATGTGGTGGGCTTCACCAATGTGGACGATCTCGGGCAGGAAGGCGTTGAACGTGCCTATCAGGACTGGCTGGCAGGGCGCGCGGGCGAACGCCAGATACAGCGCGACCGCCGCGGCAACACCATCCGCGATCTGGCGCCGATCAAGACCGCGCAAATGGGCGGCAATCTGGCACTGGCGCTCGATCTCAAGATTCAATACCTGGCGCACCGCGAACTCGCCGCCGCCATCGCCACGCACAAGGCCAAAGGCGGCAGCGTGGTGGTGCTCGACGCCAAGACCGGCGAAATCCTCGCGCTGGCCAATCAGCCGGTCTTCAATCCCAACAACCGCCGCAATTACCAGCCGGGGCCGATGCGCAACCGTGCGGTGATCGACACCTTCGAGCCGGGCTCCACCATCAAGCCGTTCGTCGCGGCGGCGGTGCTGGAGCGCGGCCTGTTGCACCCGGACAGCGTGATCGACACGCCGCAAACCTGGCGCGTCGGCACCAAGCTGGTGCGCGACGAGCATCCGCACCCGCACATGACGGTGAGCGAGATCATCCAGAAATCGAGCAACGTCGGCGCAGCCAAAATGGCGATGATGCTGACGCCGCAGCAATACTGGGAGGTATTGCATCGTGCCGGCTTCGGCCAGTTGCCGGGCTCGGGGTTTCCCGGCGAAACGGCCGGCCGGTTGCGCGACGCCGGCACCTGGAAGCCGGTCGAGCACGCCACCATGGCCTATGGCTACGGCCTCTCGGTGAGCCTGCTGCAATTGAGCCGTGCCTACATGGCATTCGCCAACGATGGCGAAGTGATGCCGCTGTCGTTCCTGAAACGCGAGCCGCAGGAAATCGTCGGCGAACGGGTGTTCTCCGCAAGCGTGGCGCGTGAGGTGCGTGCCATGATGGAAGCGGTCACCCAGGATGGTGGCACCGGGACGCGCACCCGGGTGCCGGGTTATCGCGTGGCAGGCAAAACCGGCACCGCGCACAAAATCGTCAATGGCCGCTACGCGTCCGACCGTTACCTGTCTTCCTTCGTCGGCATGGCGCCGGCCTCCAATCCGCGCCTCATCGTCGGCGTGGCAATCGATGAGCCGTCAGGCGGCGTGTACTACGGCGGCAGCGTGGCCGGCCCGGTGTTCGCCCAGGTCATGGCAGCCAGTTTGCGCCAGCTGGCATTGCCGCCCGATGCTCCGAAAACCGCGACACGGATGACACAGAGCACGCCCGTGGCAGTGCGGGCGGGCGGGGGGGCGTGATGGCAGGAACCCTCAAGGACACGGACACCGTGAAGGGCGCCAGCGCTGGCGCCAGGCCCAGCCCGGTTTTGCCGGCATCCCGGGCAATCCGGGAATCGGTGCTGCATATCCTGGAACGGCTTGGCATCCCGGTCGATGCGCTCGTCAACGACAGCCGCAAGGCCGTGCCAGGCACGGTATTCGCCGCCTATCCAGGCGAAACCCGCGATGGCCGCGATTTCATTGCGCAGGCGGTGGCGCAGCGCGTCGATGGCGTGCTGTGGGAGGCCGACCACTATCAGTGGGATCCCGCGCTCGGCGTTCCCAATGCGGGCGTGGCCGGGCTGAAAACCCGCATCGGCGAAATCGCCGCCCACATATATGGCGAGCCTTCGCGCGCACTGCATATGGTCGGCGTCACCGGCACCAACGGCAAAACCTCGGTGGCGCACTGGGTGGCGCAGGCGTTTTCGCAGTTGGGACGGAAAACCGCCGTCATCGGCACCGTCGGCAACGGCTTTCCTCCTGTCGGGAACCAGCCCGGCGCGCTTACGCCTGCGCTCAACACCACGCCCGACGCCGTCGAATTGCAGCAGCGTCTTGCGCTATACCGGCAGCAAGGTGCGGTGGGATGTGCGATGGAAGTGTCATCGCATGGCCTTGCGCAAGGACGGATCAATGGCACCCGGCTCAATGTTGCAGTGCTGACCAACCTGTCGCGCGACCATCTCGATTATCACGGCGACATGGGCAGCTATGCCGATACCAAGGCGCGCCTGTTCAACTGGCCGGGACTGCAGTGGGCCGTACTGAATGTCGACGATGCCTTCGGCCGACAGTTGGAAAGCGAAACGCGGCCGTCGCGCGTTGCCGGCTATGGATTCCAGCGCGGTGCCGTGGTGGGAGAAAAGCTGCGCCTGTCACAACGTGGCCTGCACCTGCACGTGCACACCGACTGGGGCGATGCCGAACTCGACGTGCCGCTGCTGGGCCGCTTCAACGCCGCCAACCTGCTGGCCGTGCTCACCGCCCTGCTGGTATCGGAGGTGAAGCTGGACGACGCCTGCCGGGCGTTGGCGCACATCGTCCCGCCGCCGGGGCGGATGCAGACGCTCGGCGGCGGCACGCAGCCACTGGTGGTGGTGGATTACGCCCACACTCCCGATGCGCTGGAAAAAGTGCTTGCCACCCTGCGCGAAATCGTCAGTGGCGGCCGCCTCATTTGCGTCTTCGGCTGCGGCGGCAACCGCGACAAGGGCAAGCGTCCGTTGATGGGGCAGGCGGCCACCCGCGGCGCGGACGCGGTCTGGGTCACCAGCGACAACCCGCGCAACGAGGATCCACGCCACATCATCGACGACATCCTCGCCGGAACAAGCGACAAGCCGCACGTCGAGGCGGATCGCGCACGCGCCATCTTCGAGGCTATCGGCGGCGCGCAGCAGGGCGACGTGGTGCTGATCGCCGGCAAGGGCCACGAGGACTACCAGGAAATGGACGGCCAGCGGCAGCCGTTCTCCGATGTCGCGGTGGCGAAGAAAGCGCTGGAGGCATGGACATGAGCATGATGCGTTTGTCCGAAGCCGCAGCCATGCTCGAGGTGCCGTTTACCGGCGCGGACGCCGAGGTGCTGCGTGTCTCCACCGACAGCCGGACGATCCTGCCGGGTGATCTCTTCATCGCGTTGCGCGGCGAAAAGTTCGACGGCGGCGCCTTCGCTGCGCAGGCGCTGCAGCAAGGCGCCGCCGGCGTGGTGCTCGACCGCACGCAGGCGCCGGCAATCGCAGCCATCCGCGTCGACGACACCCGCCTTGCCCTTGGCAGGCTGGCCGCCGGCTGGCGCGCGCGCTTCAGGCTGCCGGTGGTGGCGATTACCGGCAGCAACGGCAAAACCACCGTCAAGGAAATGCTGGCAGCGATCCTGCGGGCGGAAGCGGGGTCGGACGCGGCGGTGCTCAATACCGAAGGCAACCTCAACAACGACATCGGGCTGCCGCTGATGCTGCTGCGCCTGCGTGAGACGCACCAGTTCGCCGTGCTCGAAATGGGCATGAACCACGCCGGCGAAATTGATTATTTGACGCATCTGGCGCGGCCGGACGTGGCGGTGGTCAACAACGCGCTCGCGGCGCATATCGGCTTTCTCGGATCGCTCGAGAATATCGCGCGCGCCAAGGGCGAAATCTTCGCCGGCCTGACGGATGCGGGCATCGCGGTATTCAACGCCGACAGCGCGCATGCCGGATTGTGGCGCGAACTCAATGCGCGCCGCTGCATGCTGGATTTCGGCCTGACGCCGGCGGCGGCGATCCATGGCCGCTACCGGCCCGACGGATTCGGCTCGATGCTGACTATCGCCTTGCCGAATGCCGAGATCGAGGTGGAACTGCGGGTGCCGGGCGAGCACAACGTGATGAACGCGCTTGCCGCCGTCGCCGCCGCCTTCGCGCTCGACGTCAGCCATCGCAGCATCGTCGCGGGCCTGGCGGGCTTCGGCGGCATCAAGGGCCGCCTGCAAAAAAAGGCCGCGCTGCATGGCAGCACCTTCATCGACGACACCTACAACGCCAACCCCGATTCGGTCAGGGCCGCACTGACGGTGCTGGCGCAGCAGCCCGGCAGGAAGCTGCTGGTGCTGGGCGACATGGGCGAGCTCGGCCGCGACGCCGCGGCGATGCACGCACAGATCGGGCTTGCCGCGCGTGCCGCGGGGGTGGAGCGACTCCTGGTGCTGGGCGAATTGACGAAAGAAACCGCTAGCGCATTCGGTGCCGGCGCGATGCATTTCGAACGCATCCAGGAATTGCTTGCCGAACTCGAAAACGAGCTTGCGCCCGATACCACGGTGCTGGTGAAGGGGTCGCGTTTCATGCAGATGGAGCGTGTGGTCAAAAGCTTTACGGAATCCCCCGACGGCCAGGCGGCCCGGGCATTGATGCCTTCAACGGGGGGGCAAGGACACTGATATGCTGCTTTGGCTCTTTCAACAACTCGGCCAGGACATCCGCGCCTTCAATGTCTTCAACTACCTGACGCTGCGCGCGGTGCTGGCGACGCTCACCGCGCTGACGATTTCCTTCATCGTCGGCCCGGCCGTGATCCGCAGGCTCGCCGCGCTGAAAATCGGCCAGTCGGTGCGCAGCGACGGCCCGCAGACGCACCTGGTCAAGGCCGGCACGCCAACCATGGGCGGCGCGCTGATCCTGGTGTCGGTCAGCGTCACCACGCTGCTGTGGGCCGACCTGTCGAACGACTATGTGTGGGTGGCATTGCTCACCCTGCTCGGCTTTGGCGTCATCGGCTGGATCGACGACTGGCGCAAGGTGGTCGAGAAAAATTCGCGCGGCCTGCCTTCGCGCTGGAAATACTTCTGGCAGTCGGTGATCGGCCTCGCGGTCGCGGCCTACCTGTGGCAAACCGCCAGCCTGCCGGCGCATACCGAACTCATCATTCCCTTCCTCAAGCACGCCACTCTGGCGTTGCCGGCCGCAGCCTTCATTGCGCTCAGCTATTTCGTCGTCGTCGGCGCCAGCAACGCGGTCAACCTCACCGACGGTCTCGACGGGTTGGCGATCCTGCCGACGGTGATGGTCGCCTCGGCACTGGCGATCTTCGCCTACGTCGCCGGCAATGCGGTGTTCTCCAAATATCTCGGTGTGCCTTTCGTTCCCGGTGCCGGCGAGTTGGCGATCTTCTGCGCCGCGATGGCGGGCGCCGGACTCGCCTTCCTGTGGTTCAACGCCTATCCGGCGGAAGTGTTCATGGGCGACGTCGGCGCACTGGCGCTGGGCGCGGCGCTGGGCGTGGTCGCTGTCATCGTGCGCCAGGAAATCATTCTCTTCATCATGTGCGGCGTGTTCGTGGCGGAAACCCTGTCGGTGATGGTGCAGGTCGCCTCGTTCAAGCTCACCGGCAAGCGCGTGTTCCGCATGGCGCCGATCCACCACCACTACGAGCTCAAGGGCTGGAAGGAGAATCAGGTGGTGGTGCGTTTCTGGATCATCAGCATGATGTTGGTGCTGGTTGGCCTTTCAAGTCTGAAACTGAGATGAACTACGACAGCTTGCAACTCTCCGGCAAGCAGGTCATGGTGCTCGGCCTCGGCGACACCGGCCTGTCGTGCGCGCGCTGGCTGGCGGCGCGCGGTGCCGTGGTGAGCGTGGCCGACAGCCGCAAA
>DAOMWT010000062.1:0-14718 GCA_035436705.1 Thiobacillus sp.
AAGGGCGCGCTGGCGCTGGCGTGGGCGCGGGCCTTGCTGTGCGAAGCGCCGTTGCCGGATGGCGCGGCATGCGGCGGTTGTCCGGCCTGCCATTGGTTCGACAGCGGCACGCATCCGGATTTTCGCCTGCTCACCCTGCAGGAAAAAACCGGCAAGGAAGGCGAAACCAGGATAGCCACCGCCATCGAGGTCGAGCAGGCGCGCGAAGCGGTCGATTTCGTCCAGCTGTCCACGTATCGCGCGGGCTTTCGCGTGGTGCTGGTCAATCCGGCGGACAGCCTCAACCTGGCGGCGGCCAACGCCCTGTTAAAGGTGCTCGAGGAGCCGCCGTTAAATACAGTGTTCGTGCTGGTGTCGGATCAGCCCCGGCGCCTGTTGCCGACCATCCGCAGCCGCTGCACCCGGCTGGATCTCGGGCTGCCGGCGACTGAAATCGCGATGCAGTGGCTGGCCGGCCAGCAGCTGGAAGATGCGGCGACCTTGCTGGCTTTGTCCGGCGGGGCGCCGCTGGATGCGTTGAACTGGGCCGGGGGAGTCGAACTGGATGAGCGGCGCAGCGTACTGGAGGGCCTGGCGCGCCCCAGGCAACTCGACCCGGTGACACAGGGCGAACGCTGGAAGGCCGTCAAGCCGCAGACCTGGCATGCCGTGGTGTATAAGTGGCTGGGTGATTTGCTGGCGGTCAAGTTGCAGGGCAGCGTGCAGTTCAACCGCGATTTTTCTGATGTATTGATGCGTCTGGGAGCGCAGGCCGATCTGGGGAAGCTGCTGGCGCTTGCCAGAATGCAGGCGAACGAAGGCAGGGTACTCGCCCATCCGCTGAATCGGGCGGTGCAGCTGCAAGCCTGGCTGATTCGGTACCGGCACCTATTTGATTGAAGAGAGTCGACCATGAAAGCAGTAGCCAATGACCTAGCAGGACAAGTACGCCCCGGCGTGCTTTCGCTGTCGATCAAGGAGAAGTCCGCCTTGTTTGCGGCGTATATGCCCTTTATCAAGGGCGGTGGGCTGTTCATTCCCACCAACAAAAGCTACAAGATGGGCGAGGAGGTCTTCATGCTGCTGACCCTGATGGAAGACCCCGCCAAGCTGCCGGTATCGGGCAAGGTGGTGTGGGTGACGCCCGCCGGCGCCCATGGCAGCCGCACCCAGGGCGTCGGGGTGCAGTTTGCGCCCAACGAAAGCGGCAAGGCGGCACAAAACAAGATTGAAGGTTTGCTCGGCGGTTCGTTAAAATCGACGCGTCCCACCCACACCATGTAGGACAGGTGCAAGACTCAAGTGGCAAGAGCGGCGCTGCGCGCCTTCAAGGATCTTGCATCTTGTAACTTGAACCTTGTCTCTGATCCATGTACATCGATTCCCACTGTCACATCAATTTTCCCGACCTCGCCGGCAAGCTGCCCGAGATATTCGACCTCATGGCGGCCAACCAGGTCAGCCATGCGCTGTGCATCGGCGTGGAGCTGGAAAAATTCCCGGAAATCCGCGCGCTCGCCGAGGCGCATCCGAATGTGTATGCCTCGGTCGGTGTGCACCCCGACCACGAGGACTGCACCGAGCCGACGGTGGAGGAACTGGTTGCGCTGGCCGATCACCCCAGGGTGGTGGCGATCGGCGAGACCGGGCTGGATTATTTCAGGTTGACCGGCGACCTCGAATGGCAGCGCGAGCGTTTTCGCACCCATATCCGCGCGGCGCGGGCTTGCCGTAAACCTCTGGTCATCCACACCCGCGCCGCGGCCGACGACACCCTGCGCATCATGCGCGAGGAGCGGGCGGGCGAGGCGGGCGGAGTGATGCACTGCTTCACCGAAAGCCTGGCGGTGGCGGAAGCCGCCATCGAACTGGGGTTTTACATTTCGTTTTCCGGCATCGTCACCTTCAAGAACGCCGCCGCGCTGCGCGAGGTGGCCGCGGCCATCCCGCTGGAGCGCATGCTGATCGAGACCGACGCGCCGTACCTGGCGCCGGTGCCGCATCGCGGGCAGACCAATCAGCCGGGCTTCGTCAAGCACGTGGCGGAGGAAATCGGGCGGGTGCGCGGCATCAGCGCCGAAGCGGTGGGCGACGCCACCACGCAGAATTTCTTCCGGCTGTTTGCCGCTGCGCGGCCAGACTGAAGCCGCACGGCCGTGCGGGCCGCCGCTTACTGACTGAAGAAGGACTTCACCTTGTCCATGAACGACTGCGCGCGCGGATTGTTGTTGCGTCCGGGGCTTAGCGCCTCGAACTCGCGCAGCAATTCGCGCTGACGCTCGGACAGGTTCACCGGCGTCTCCACCAGCATGTGGCAGAGGAGATCGCCTGGCGTGTGGCTGCGCACCCCCTTGATGCCCTTGCCGCGCAGGCGGAACACCTTGCCCGACTGCGTTTCAGCCGGAATCTTGATCTTGGCGTGGCCGTCCAGGGTGGGGATTTCCAGCTCACCGCCGAGCGCGGCGGTGGAGAAGCTGATCGGCATCTCGCAATGCAGGTCGTCGCCGTCGCGCTTGAATACCGGGTGATCCTTGAGGTGGATCACCACATAGAGGTCGCCCGGCGGACCGCCGTTGACGCCAGCCTCGCCTTCTCCGGCCAGACGGATGCGGTCGCCGCTATCGACTCCGGCGGGAATCTTGACCGACAGTGTCTTGTGTTTCTTGACGCGGCCTTCGCCATGACAGGCTGTACAGGGATCGGCCACCATCTTGCCGGTGCCGCCGCAGCGTGGACAGGTCTGCTGCACCGAGAAAAAGCCTTGCTGGATGCGTACCTGACCGTGGCCGCTGCAAGTGGTGCAGGTGGTCGGCTGGGTGCCGGGCTTGGCGCCGCTGCCGTGACACACGCCACATTCTTCCAGGGTCGGAATACGGATCTTGGTTTCAGTGCCGTGCGCGGCGTCTTCCAGTCCGATTTCCAGGTTGTAGCGCAGGTCGGCACCGCGATACACGCGGTCGCGGCGGCTGCTGCTGCCGCCGCCGCCACCACCCCCGCCAAAAATATCGCCGAAGATGTCCGAGAAAGCATCGGAAAAACCGCCGCCGCCGAAGCCGCCGCCCATGCCGCCCTGCTGGTCGATCCCGGCGTGGCCGAACTGGTCGTACGCGGCGCGCTTGTCCGAGTCGGACAGGATTTCATAAGCCAGCTTGGCTTCCTTGAATTTCTCCTCCGCGCCCTTGTCGTCCGGATTGCGGTCGGGATGGTGCTTCATGGCCAGCTTGCGGTAGGCCTTCTTGATTTCTTCGTCCGAGGCGTTCTTGGTGACGCCGAGGACTTCGTAGTAGTCGCGTTTTGACATGTCAGGGGTCAGGAGTCAGGAGTCAGGGGCAGGGTGGGGCAGGCCAGGCGAAAAGGAAAAGCCGCGCACCGCGCGACTTCCCCTGATCCCTGAATCCTGACCTCTATCCCTTACTTGTCCTTCACCTCTTCAAACTCGGCGTCGACCACATTGTCGTCCGCAGCACTGGCGCCGCCACTGGCAGCCTCACCCGGCTGTTCCTTGGCCTGCTCGGCTTTGTACATCTGCTCGGCAAGCTTGTGCGAGGCGGTGGCGAGCGCATTGGTCTTGGCTTCGATGGCGTCCTTGTCGTTTTCGCGCACGACGTCTTCCGTCTCCTTCAATGCGGCTTCGATCGCGGCCTTTTCGTCGGCCGTGACCTTGTCACCGTATTCGGCCAGCGATTTCTTCACCGAGTGGATCATGCTGTCCGCCGCGTTGCGCGCGGTGGCCAGTTCGAGCGCCTTGTGGTCCTCGGCAGCATTGGCTTCGGCGTCCTTCACCATGCGCTGGATTTCTTCCTCGGAAAGACCGGAACTGGCCTGGATGCGGATGGTATTCTCCTTGCCGGTGGCCTTGTCCTTGGCCGACACGTGCAGGATGCCGTTGGCGTCGATGTCGAAGGTGACCTCGATCTGCGGCATGCCGCGCGGCGCGGGCGGAATGTCGGACAGGTTGAACTGGCCGAGGCTCTTGTTGCCGGAGGCGATTTCGCGCTCGCCCTGCAGCACGTGCACCGTCACCGCGCTCTGGTTGTCGTCGGCGGTGGAGAACACCTGGCTGGCCTTGGTCGGGATCGTGGTGTTCTTCGGGATCAGCTTGGTCATCACGCCGCCCAGGGTTTCGATGCCCAGGGAGAGGGGGGTGACGTCGAGCAGCAGCACGTCCTTCACTTCGCCCTGCAGCACGCCGCCCTGGATCGCGGCGCCGACGGCGACGGCTTCATCCGGATTGACGTCACGACGTGCATCCTTGCCGAAGAAATCTTTCACCGCGTCCATCACCTTGGGCATGCGGGTCTGGCCGCCGACCAGGATGACATCGTCGATCTGCGAGGTGGTGAGACCGGCATCCTTCAGCGCCATCTTGCAGGGGTCGATGGTGCGCTTGATCAGATCTTCAACCAGCGCCTCGAACTTGGCGCGGGTGATCTTCACCGCGAGGTGCTTGGGACCGGAGGCGTCCGCCGTGATGTAGGGCAGGTTGACTTCGGTCTGTTGCGCGGACGACAGCTCGATCTTGGCCTTTTCCGCCGCTTCCTTCAGGCGCTGCAGCGCGAGCACGTCCTTCTTCAGGTCGACGCCCTGTTCCTTCTTGAATTCCTCGGCGATGTAGTCGATCAGGCGCTGGTCGAAGTCCTCGCCGCCGAGGAAGGTGTCGCCGTTGGTCGACAGCACTTCGAACTGATGCTCGCCGTCCATCTCGGCAATCTCGATGATCGAGATGTCGAAGGTGCCGCCGCCGAGGTCATAGACGGCGATCTTGCGGTCGCCTTCCTTCTTGTCCATGCCGAAGGCGAGCGCCGCCGCGGTCGGCTCGTTGATGATGCGCTTGACCTCCAGGCCGGCGATGCGGCCGGCGTCCTTGGTGGCCTGGCGCTGGCTGTCGTTGAAGTAGGCCGGCACGGTGATGACGGCTTCGGTCACTTCCTCGCCCAGGTAGTCCTCGGCGGTCTTTTTCATCTTGCGCAGGGTTTCGGCCGACACCTGCTGCGCTGCCATTTTCTTGTCGCGCACTTCGACCCAGGCGTCGCCGTTGTCGGCCTTGACGATCTTGTAGGGCATCAGGCCGATGTCCTTCTGCACTTCCTTTTCCTCGAAGCGGCGGCCGATCAGGCGTTTCACCGCGAACAGGGTGTTCTTCGGGTTGGTCACCGCCTGGCGCTTGGCCGGGGCGCCGACCAGGATTTCACCGTCTTCGGTGTAGGCGACGACCGACGGCGTGGTGCGCGCGCCTTCAGCGTTCTCGATCACTTTAGGCGTGCCGTTTTCCATTACCGCCACGCAGGAGTTGGTGGTGCCGAGGTCAATGCCAATAATGCGTCCCATGATGCGTTCCTTCCTAAAAGAGTTTTAATTGGTTTGAATGTGGGGGGAGTGGGCGCCCATTTCAAGGCGGAGGCCAACCGGGCCGGCTCAATCCTTGCCTTTGGCCACCATCACCAGTGCTGGCCGCAGCGTGCGTTCGTGCAGGCGGTAGCCTTTCTGCAGCACGGTGACGACCGTATTGGCGGGCTGCTCGGACTCGACCACCTGGATCGCTTGATGCAGATGTGGATCGAACTTCTCGCCCATCGGATCGATGTCGTGCAAGTTGAACTTTCCAAATACCGCAACCAACTGCTTCAGGGTCAGCTCGACGCCGTCCTTCATGTTTTCCACGCTTGGCGAGTCGGCCGCCAGCGCCGCTTCCAGGCTGTCCTTCACCGCCAGCAGCTCGCCGGCGAAGTTTTCCACCGCGAACTTGCGTGCCTTGTCGACGTCTTCCGCCGCGCGGCGGCGCATGTTTTCGGTCTCTGCCTTGGCGCGCAGCCAGGCGTCATGATGCTCGGCGGCCTGCAGCTCGGCTGCCTTCAGCAGCTCCTCCAGGCTGGGCATGATTTCCTTGGCGGGATGGCTTTCGGCCGCTTCCGCGTTGATCTTGATGTCGTCCTGCATATCGGCTCCCAATTGTCCTCGCGGGTAAATGGGGCCGAACCCTGCGGATTCAATAGGGAGCGGCATTTTTTCATCGCTGCGGTCCGCGCGAGGTGCGGCGCATGTCGATTTGCTGCGCGCGGGGGCTTCCGGTATGATGCGCGGCTCCCGGAGAGGTGGATGAGTGGTTTAAGTCGCACGCCTGGAAAGCGTGTTCAGGATAATATCCTGACGGGGGTTCGAATCCCCCCCTCTCCGCCATTTGCCAAGTGCCGGCGTATTTCTTTTTTCAGAATACGGATGCCAATATCGGATGGCAGGCCAGAGCGCCATGCCGGCGGTGTTGTCTGTCTCTGCTCCCGCACCTTCCCCCAGACTTCCCGTCCGGGCCTGAATCAGGCGTCCAGCTTCCAGGTCGGGACGTATGCCCGTCCGCCCGGGTCGCCGCGGGTTTCAGGCTACAGCCTTGTTGCGTTCGATCAAGGCATAAGCCGAGTGGTTGTGGATGGACTCGAAGTTCTCCGATTCGACTACATACGAATCGATGCGCCTATCCGCATCCAGTGCCGCTGCCACATCGCGCACCATGTCTTCGACGAATTTGGGATTGTCGTAGGCGCGTTCGGTGACGAACTTCTCGTCCGGCCGCTTGAGCAGGCCGTAGAGCTGGCTAGACGCGTTGTCCTCGGCGACGCGGACGACATCCTCGATCCAGATGAAACTGTTGGCGCGCACCGTCAGGGTCACGTGCGAGCGCTGGTTGTGCGCGCCATAGCGCGAAATCTGCTTGGAGCATGGGCACAGGCTGGTGACCGGAATGACGACCTTCATGGTCTGAAGGTAGCGTCCGTCGCGGATTTCGCCGATGAAGGTCACGTCGTAATCGAGCAGGCTCTCGACCCCCGATACCGGTGCCTTCTTGTTGATGAAGTAGGGAAAGCTCATTTCGACGTGGCCGGAACGGGCTTCCAGCCGTTCCACCATCTGGCGCAGCATGTGCTCGAAGGATGCCACCGATATTTCCCGCTCGTAGCCATTGAGGATCTCGAGGAAGCGGGACATGTGGGTGCCCTTGAAGTGATGCGGCAGATGCACGTACATGTTGAACAGGGCGATGGTGTGCTGCACGCCGCCGGTCTTGTCCAGGACTTTGACGGGATGGCGGACCGCCTTGATGCCGACCTTGTCGATGGCGATCCGGCGCGCATCGGGGGTGTTCTGGACATCGGGCATGGAAGCGGCCGTGCCGCCCGGGCGCGCGGCAGGGCAGGGCAGTTCGGTTTCGCAGACGGTATCGCAAGTGATCATGGGCGGCTTTCTGTAAACGGGGTCATCACGGCAGGAATCTGGAAACCAGTTTCAGCACTTCCGTTCCGGGTGTGCCGTAGGGAATGATTTTCACCAGCTTGCCGCCGGTGTCGATCAGGTAGGTGTTGACCGTATGATCGACGGTATAGCTCGATCCGGTCGGCACGTAGCGGAACTGGGCGCCGTACTGATCGGCCACCTTGCGCAGTTCCTGTTCACTGCCGGTCAGGGCCAGGATTCCCCCGCCGAAGTGCTTGATGTAGGGATCGAGCACGTCCGGGGTGTCGCGCTGCGGGTCGACGCTGATGAAAATGGGCTGCACCAGGCGGCGTTTCTCGGGCGGCAGCTGAGCAAGCAGTTGCTGGAACTGGAGCAGTTCCGCGGGACACATTTCCGGACAGTAGGTAAAGCCGAAATACAGCAGCACGACTTTGCCCTGCAGGGATGCCAGCGAAACCGGCTCTCCCCTGGTGGTGTGCAGCGTGAAATCGCCCCCCAGTGTCGTTGTCGCCCATGACGGGCCAGCCAGGCACAAGGCAAACCAGAACAGTGAAATACGCAGAGCCACCGACATGTCGTTCCTTGTACGGAATGAAGATGGGGGGTATCAAGCAGAAGACATGCCATGATGAGATCGGGATGCCGGTGCCACAGCCGGGGTTGCCGCCCGGGCATGCCGTACCGAAAACAAGCAATCACCGGCGTTGTCATGCGAGATGTACCGATTCCGGGACAGTCTGTCTCGCATCTTTCGCCAGTTCGAGTATGATTGGATAGATCGAGGTGGGGAGCCTTTACCTGCTGCGCCTTAAAAAACAATAAACATTCAGAGCCGTTTTAATGGCTGGGCGTGGATATTGCTTTATATGAGGATCGAAGCGATGGAGAGGCAAGAAATCTTGGAACATGCCCGTCAGGTGAACGCGGTGGTGGGATTGGGTGGCGCGATAGAACCGGTGGAAGTGGGGCCGGCGATTGCGCGCTCATGGAACCGATGCGCCCACGATTTCGGCCTTGATCCGGTAAAGGATGAGCCGATCGTGATTCTCGATAATCACGAACTCAAGGAACGCCAGGGGCCGCTGGAGCCCTTGCGTGCCATTGCCAAGGGAGAAATGGCGACGCTTTACCAGCAGTTGGCGGGCTCCGGTTTCTCGGTGCTGCTGACTGACCGTGAAGGCGTGGTGCTGGACTTTCT
The DNA here is from genome assembly GCA_035436705.1 of Thiobacillus sp. Classification (GTDB taxonomy): domain Bacteria; phylum Pseudomonadota; class Gammaproteobacteria; order Burkholderiales; family Thiobacillaceae; genus Thiobacillus. Next base: position 8,402 of record DAOMWT010000062.1, read on the forward strand.
GGGCGACCCGACATTCAGCAAGACCGCCGCCGAGTGCGGCATGGTGGAAGGCGCCCTGTGGGGCGAGCGCCATCAGGGAACCAATGGCATGGGTACCTGCGCCATCGAGCAGCGCCCGATCCTGGTCCACCACAATGAACATTTTCTGACGCGCAACATCGGCCTGACCTGTTCGGCCGCGCCCATTTTCGATTCCGAAGGCGGCCTGCTCGCAGTGCTGGATGCCTCCAGTTTCTCCCACATGGCGCAGCAGCACACGCTGGTGCTGGTCAACATGTCGGCGCAGATCATCGAGAACCGCGCATTCCTGTGTCGCTTCCGCAACCAGTATGCGCTCCGCTTCCATAGCCGCCCGGAGCTCATCGGTACCTTGTGGGAGGGCGTCCTGGCGCTGGACGAGGAGGGCAGCATCCTCGCCGCCAACCGCAGCGCGCTGTTCCAGTTAGGCTACAAGAAGCCGGCCGACATGGTCGGCCTGCAGTTGCGCGACCTGTTCAATACCGGCATGTCCGCGTTGATCGGTCACAAGAACCTGAGCTGGCTCAACCCGGTTCCGCTCTACGAAGCCCGTCAGGGCAATCGTTTCTTCGGCCTGATGCGCCCGCCGGAACACCAGGGCCCGTCCACGGCTGCGCCCGCGCGCCGTGCCGCGCCTGCGATCACGGTTCCGGGCAACCCCAAGATCATGCGCCTGGAGGAACTGCAGTTCGGCGATCCGACCATGGAATACAACGTGCGCTGTGCCAAACGCGTGCAGGACCACGACATTCCCATCCTGCTGTACGGCGAGACCGGTACCGGCAAGGAAATCTTTGCCCAGGCGATCCATTACGAGCACGCGGGCGCAAACCGGCCTTTCGTCGCCGTGAACTGCGCGTCGATTCCGGAAACCCTGATCGAAAGCGAATTGTTCGGCTACAAGTCGGGTGCTTTCACCGGGGCCAACCGGGAAGGGCGGCGCGGCAAGATACTCCAGGCCAATGGCGGCACGCTGTTCCTGGACGAGATCGGCGATATGCCGATCATGTTGCAGGCCCGCCTGCTGCGCGTACTGGAAGAGCGCGAGGTCATCCCGCTGGGCGGGGAAGTCCCGATCAAGGTGGATATCAAGCTGATCAGCGCCACCCACCGCAACCTCAAGGAACTGGTCGCCGAGGGCCGTTTCCGCGAAGACCTGTATTACCGCCTGCAAGGCATCGCCTTGACCCTGCCGCCACTGCGCGATCGCCAGGACAAACGCGATCTGATCCGCCACGTTCTTGCCATGGAATGCGGCACCCGGGAAGAGGCGGTCCTCAGCGAGGGGGCACTGCGCCAGCTGGAGGCCTATTCCTGGCCGGGCAATATCCGGCAGTTGCGCAACGTCTTGCGCACCGCGCTGGCGATGCGCGAGGGCAGGGAAATCACGGCCTACGACCTGCTCGATGAAATCAGCCGGCTGACGCCAGGTACGCAGCCCGCGGAATGCATCACGGAGGCGGCGCCGCTGTCGTCCCTGGAAACGGCGGAACGCGACGCCATCCTGCACAACCTGGAGAAGTTCCGCTGGAACGTCACCCTGGCTGCCCGCCATCTCGGCATCAGCCGCAACACCCTGTACCGCAAGATGAAAAATCTCAATATCCGCATCAACAAGGAGGAATGAATTGCCGTCCTCGCCCTTCGTTACCTGGGTCGAGCCTGCCGACCTGGGTTTCAACTCCGCCCACTTCATTACCTATGGCAGCGTGTGCGAAAACCTGCATGGCCACAACTTCCATGCCCGGGTGGCTGCCCACGGCGGCGACAGCGGCGAAGGCTATGTGCTGGATTTCGTCGCCCTGACCCGTCTGGCCCGCGGCATCTGCCAGGAACTCTCCGACCGCGTCATTCTGCCCGGTGCCAGCCCGGTGGTGAAGCTGGCCGAGGAGGACGGCCTGATCAAGGCGGAAAGTTTCGGCAAACGCTTCTGGGTGGAAAAGGAAGGCTGCATCGTGCTGCCCATCGCCAACGTCACGGCGGAACTGCTCGCTTTCCACATTGGCGAGCGGCTGGTGGACGCCCTGCACCGCGAGAATCTGACGACCGGCGTACAACTGCTGGAAATCGGTGTCGAGGAGGCCGACCGCCAGTGGGGGATATCACGCCACCGGCCGCGTCATGACTGAGCCGAAAATACCCCGCATCGCTTGGGGACTGACCGGCTCCGGCCACTATCTACGCGAATGCCTGGAGCTGATCGACCATCTGCCGGACGTGGATGTATTCGTGACCCGGGCCGCCGTCGAGGTGTTGAGCATGTACGGCATCCCGCTCGAATCGCTGCGCGCGAAATACCGCGTCTACCAGGATCACACCGCCAGCAGCGTGCCGGTGGGCTTTCTCTACAGCGGCCACTACCATACGCTGATCATCGGCCCGGCCACCTCAAACACCGTGGCCAAGTGTGTTGCCGGCATCTCCGACACGCTGGTCACCAACCTCTATGCGCAGGCCGGCAAGTGCCGCATCCCCAGCATCGTGTTTGCCTGCGACACTGAGCCGACCGTGATCACCGAGGCACCCGACCGTACCGTGATGGTCTACCCGCGCCCCATCGATCTTGAGTGCACGCGTCACCTGAAGCGTTTTCCCGACACCATCGTGGCGGAGGACGTCGCCGCACTCAAGGCGGCCATCGAGAAGCGCCTGGCATGCCTGAACATATCCTTTTCCTGACCGGCCGCCTGGCCGAGTCGCAGCTCAGGCGCGTGCTCGGCGACCTGGGCGATGCCGGCTTCACCTGGGAGGTGCGGGTGCTGGGCGTGCAGGTGGCGGCGTTGATGACCACCGACATGATCCATCGCCGCCTCATCGACACCGGCCGGGCCGACCGCATCATGCTGCCCGGGCGCTGCCGCGGCGACCTGGCCGCACTGTCCGCGCATTTCGGCATCCCCGTCGAACGCGGGCCCGACGAACTCATGGACCTACCCGAATTTTTTGGCCGCAAGCGCCGAGCGCCAGACCTCTCGCGCCACGACGTCGTCCTGTTCGCCGAGTTGGTGGACGCACCGCGCATGGGCATCGAGGCTATTCTGGCCCAGGCCGCCGCCTACGCCGCCGACGGCGCCGACGTGATCGACATCGGCTGTCTACCGCAGACGCCGTTCCCGCATCTGGAAGAGACCGTACGCGCGCTCAAGGCCGCCGGCCACCGGGTCAGCGTGGATTCACTGGATACCGATGAACTGCTGCGCGGCGGCCGCGCCGGCGCCGATTACCTGTTGTCGCTCAGTTCCGCTACCTTGCACCTGGCCGACGAGGTTGCCTCCATTCCGGTGTTGATCCCTGCCCGCCATGGCGACCTCGACGACCTGGTCGGCGCCATGCAACAACTGGAGGCGCGTGGCAAGCCCTATCTTGCCGACCCCATTCTCGATCCGTTGCCGTTCGGTTTCGCGTCGTCGCTGGCGCGCTACCACGAACTGCGCCGGCGCATGCCCCAGGCGGAGATACTCATGGGCACCGGCAACGTCTCCGAACTTACCGACGCCGACACCGCCGGCATCCATGCCCTGCTGCTGGGGATCATGGCCGAGCTCGACATCCGGGCCCTGCTTACCACCCAGGTCAGTCCCCATTGCAAGAGCGCGGTGCGGGAGATCGATGCTGCCCGGCGCATCATGTTCGCCGCCCGGGAGGCGCAAAGCCTGCCCCGCGACTTTTCCGACGACCTCCTGGGGCTGCGCCACCGCAAGCCGTTTCCCTATGGCCCGGACGAGATCGCCGCCATGGCCGGAGCGGTGAAGGACCCCAGCTTCCGCATCCAGATCAGCCAGGCGGGCATGCACATATACAATCGCGACGGCCTGCATACCGCAACCGATCCATTTCAGCTCTGGCCGCATCTCAAGCTGGAACATGACGGCGGCCACGCCTTCTATCTGGGCGTCGAGCTCGCCCGTGCCCAGATCGCCTGGCAACTCGGCAAGCGCTATAGCCAGGACGAGCAGCTGGCCTGGGGCTGCATGCAGCCGCGCCCGCCCGAAGACATGAGCCAGCAGTGCGCCCCTGGCCCGACCCGCACCGATACAACGAGAGAATTGTCGTGAGCTTGATTTTTGAAGCCATCCTCACCAGCGCCACGTCCGACGGCACCACCCACATCGCCCCGCTGGGCTTCCGGCGCGAAGGCGGGTTCGTCGTGCTGGCGCCATTCCATCCCTCGCGCACTCTGGACAACCTGCGCGCCACCGGCCTGGCCGCCCTGAGCCACACTGACGACACGCGTGTGTTTGCCGGCTGCCTCACCGGGCGGCGCGACTGGCCGCTCATGCCATGCGAACGCATCGCCTGCGGCCGGCTGGAAAGCGCGCTCAGCCACGTCGAGCTGGAAGTGGCGCGCATCGAGGAAGACCCGCTGCGGCCGCGCTTTCTGTGCCGCGAACTGATCGCCCGCAACCACGCGCCGTTTCCCGGCCACAATCGCGCCCAGGCCGCCGTCATCGAGGCCTGCATTCTGGTCAGCCGCCTGAACATGCTGCCTGCCGACAAGGTGCAACGGGAGATGGACTACCTCGCCATCGCCATCGACAAGACCGCCGGGCCGCGCGAGCTGGAGGCGTGGGGCTGGCTCAGGGAGAAGATCGCGGCGCACCGGGAAGCGGCATGACCGCCTGGCTCGCCAGCATTACCGATACCGCCGAGGCGCGCCAGGTGCTGGCCGCCGGCGCCGCCATCATCGATGCCAAGAACCCGCATGCCGGCGCGCTCGGCGCGCTGCCGCACGACACCGTGCGCGCCATCGTCGCGGCGGTGGATGGGCGCGTCCCGGTCAGCGCCACCATCGGCGATTTCCCGGACATGAACCCCGCTGCGGTGGCGGCCGCCGTTGCCGCCATGGCCGCCACTGGCGTCGACTTCGTCAAGATCGGCCTGTTGCCGTCGCCCGTGCTGACCGATTGCCTGGATGCGCTGGCGCCGCTCGCCAGCCGCCACCGCCTGGTGGCCGTGCTGTTTGCCGACCGCGAGCCGGATTTCAGCCTGATCGAGCGGCTTGCCGAACGGGATTTCGCGGGCGTCATGCTCGACACGGCGGACAAGGCCGGCGGTGGTCTGCTGGCCCATCAGCCGGCGGCGCGCCTCGCGCAGTTCGTGGCGCAGGCGAAAAAACCGGGGCTGCTCAGCGGCCTGGCCGGCTCGCTCAAGCTGGCCGACATTCCTGTCCTCGCGCCCATCGGTGCGGACTACCTGGGTTTTCGCGGCGCCCTCTGCCGCAACCACGCCCGCACCTGGGCGCTGGACCCGGGCGCCCTGGCGGCGCTCAGCGGGGCAATGGGACGGGAGGCGGCACCGGGGGCGTGATCGCCCAGGCGATGGCTGCGGCTTCAGGACGGCCGCGCATCGTTTGCCGCGGGCGGCCCTGAGCACCGCGAATACCCACAGCAAGCGGCTGCTTATGGAAATATCGAACTGAACTGGCGTCCGGCCGCGGCAATGGATCGGCTCATCGCGCCTGGCCGAACTGTTCGCGCAGGCTATCCAGGGTTGCCTGCTCGCCACGGACGCGGAAGAACGCACCCTCGTCGTCGGCGCGCTCCTCCAGCACCTCGCAGCGCGCGAAGATCTCCCCGCGCAGTTGCTGTGCCGACCAGGGAAGGAAAAGCTCGGCCTCGACCAGATCCCGCTGGAAAAACGCCACGATCGCCGTGTGCAATTTCGCGACGTCGCCGGGGCGGCGCGCGCTCATTACGATACAGCCGGGGTAGGCGGCGCGTAGCGCGGCTTCGCATTCGGCTTGCGCCGCGGCGTCGCCGACGTGGTCGATCTTGTTGAAAATGCGCAGGCGCGGCACGTCCTGCGCGTCGATCTCGCTCAGCACCTGCTCGGTGGTTTCGATCTGCCGCTCGAAGCCGGGATCGCTGGCGTCAATGACGTGCAGCAGCAGCGACGCATCGAGCGCCTCTTCGAGCGTCGACTTGAACGACGCGACCAGCCCGTGCGGCAGATTCTTGATGAAGCCGACCGTGTCGCTGACCAGCACGCGCGGCACGCTCTCCGGATAAAGGCTGCGCACGGTGGTGTCGAGCGTCGCGAAGAGCTTGTTGGCGACCAGCACCTCGCTGCCCGTGAGCGCGCGCATCAGGGTCGATTTGCCGGCGTTGGTGTAGCCCACCAGCGCCACGCTGGCGAGCCCCTGGTGCGCTTGCCGCCGCGCGCGCTGCGTCTTGCGCTCAACGTCCATCGCGGCGATCTCCTTCTGTAGTTCGGCGATGCGGTCGCGGATCTTGCGCTTGTCCAGTTCGGTGTGCGACTCGCCGGCACCGCGCCCGCCGACGCCGCTGCGCTGCCGTCCC
>DAOMWT010000063.1:0-14472 GCA_035436705.1 Thiobacillus sp.
ACCTGCGCTGGCGCGGTGCCGCCGAAGTGGTCGCGGGCGGCGAGCGAGCCTTCCAGCGTCAGCACGGCGTAGACGTCGTCCGCGATCATCGGGCTGAACGCCTGCAACTCGGCGAGCGGCAGGTCGGCCAGATCGCGCCCGCTGGTGTCGGCCGCGCGCACCGCGCGTGCCACCACTTCGTGCGCGTCGCGGAAGGGCACGCCTTTCTTCACCAGATAGTCGGCCAGATCGGTGGCGGTGGCGAAGCCCTGCATCACCGCGGCGCGCATCGCGTCCGGCTTGACCGTGACCCCGCGCAGCATGTCGGCGTAGATCGCCAGTGTGTCGGTCAGCGTGTCGACGCTGTCGAACAGCGGCTCCTTGTCTTCCTGGTTGTCCTTGTTGTAGGCCAGCGGCTGGCCCTTCATCAGGGTGAGCAGGGCGACCAGGTGGCCGTTGACCCGGCCGGTCTTGCCGCGCACCAGTTCGGGCACGTCGGGATTCTTCTTCTGCGGCATGATGGAAGAACCGGTGCAGAAGCGGTCGGCCAGGTCGATGAAGCCGAAGCGCGGGCTCATCCACAGAATCAGTTCTTCCGACAGGCGCGACAGGTGGGTCATCACCAAGGCGGCGGCGGCGGCGAATTCGATGGCGAAGTCGCGGTCGGAGACGGCGTCGAGCGAATTCTCGCACACCCCTTCGAAGCCGAGCTGGTCGGCGACGAACTGGCGGTCGATCGGATAGCTAGTGCCGGCCAGCGCGGCGGCGCCCAGCGGCAACCGGTTGACGCGGCGGCGGCAGTCGGCCATGCGCTCGGCGTCGCGCGCCAGCATTTCAAAATACGCCAGCAGGTGGTGACCGAAAGTGACTGGCTGCGCCACCTGCAGGTGGGTGAAGCCCGGCATCACGGTGTCGGCGTGCGCCTCGGCGAGGTCGACCAGCGAGGTCTGGCAAGCCTTCAGTCCGGCCAGGATGCGGTCGATGGCGTCGCGCAGGTAGAGGCGGATATCGGTCGCTACCTGATCATTGCGGCTGCGTCCGGTGTGCAGGCGCTTGCCGGCGTCGCCGATTTTCGCGGTGAGCGCGGCCTCGATGTTGAGGTGGACGTCTTCTTTGTCCAGCGACCAGACGAACTGGCCGGCGCGGACCTCGGCCAGCAGGTCGGCCATGCCGCACTGGATCGCTTCGAGGTCGTCCTTGGACAGGACGCCGACGTGGTGCAACATGGCGGCGTGCGCCAGCGAACCCTGAATATCGAACTCGGCCAGCCGATAATCGAAGGGAATCGACGCGGTGTAGCGTTTGACGATTTCGGAAACCGGCTCGGAAAAGCGGCCGGACCAGGCGGCGGGCGGCGTCGATGACGTGCTCATGGGGACAGAAGCGGGGAATGAAAAGAAGGAATCATAACAACCGGCAGGTCGAATTGCCGAACTTCTGTCACCTGGGGGCGAACCTGCGCATCGCCTTGACCGTGGAGGCGGCGCTGGCCGCCGGGGTGGCGGCGCGCGTGGCGGACGTCCCGGCCTTCTGGGCGGAATTCGTCGCCCTGTCGGCGCTGGCGCAGCCGGCATTGCTGCTGACCCTGCTTGCGCTGTGCGCGGCGGGACGCTGGCTGCGCGGACTGCCGTATCGCATGGGCGTGGGCGCCACCCTGCTGCTCGGCATGGCGGTTCCCGTGCTGGCGATGCTGTGGCTCAGCCCGCTGCTGGCCGGATCGCAGCCGGTTCCGGTGGCCGGCGTGGCGGCGTTCGCGCTGCTGCTCGGCGCCGGCCTGCTGGCCTATTTCAATCTGCGTGCCCGCGCCCTGTCGCCCGCCATCACCGAGGCGCGCCTGCAGGCCCTGCAGGCGCGCATCCGTCCGCATTTCCTGTTCAACAGCCTGAACGCCGTGCTGTCGCTGGTGCGCAGCGATCCGCGCCGGGCCGAACACGCGCTGGAAAACATGGCCGACCTGTTCCGTGCGCTGATGGGCAACGCCAGCCAGCTGGCGCCGCTGGAGGACGAAATCGCGCTCACCCGTGCTTACCTGGAACTGGAACAGCTGCGCCTGGGCGACCGCCTACAGGTGGTCTGGCACATCCATAAAATGCCGGCCGACGCGCTGATTCCGCCGCTGGTGGTCCAGCCGCTGGTGGAAAACGCGGTCTACCACGGTATCGAGCCGCTGGCAGGTGGCGGCGAAATCAGCCTCAATATCTATCGCAGCGCCGACAAGGTGCACATCGTGGTGCGCAATCCGATCGCCGCCGATGTTGGTCGCCACAAGGGCAACCGCATCGCGCTGGCGAATATCCGCGAGCGCCTGCTGCTGCACTTCGACCTCGACGCCCAGCTCAAGTTGGAGCCGCTGGGCGCCGTTTATCAGGTGCATATCGTCATTCCCTACACACGTGAACGCACCCAACCCGCCCCTGCGCGTCCTCATCGTCGATGACGAGGCGCCCGCGCGCCACCGTCTGCGCGACGTGCTGGCGGATTGCGCCGACGAACTGGCGGTCAATGTCGTCGGCGAAGCCGACAACGGGTTGGATGCGCTGAACCAGGCGCAGCAAAAAACGGTCGACGCGGTGCTGCTCGATATCCGCATGCCCGGCATGGACGGCCTCGAATGCGCCGCCCACCTCAACCGGCTGGCGGCCCCCCCCGCCATCATCTTCAGCACCGCTTACGATGCCTATGCCTGCCAGGCGTTCGATCTCAACGCGGTCGACTATCTGCTGAAGCCGGTGCGCGCCGACCGGCTGCTGCGTGCCCTGTCGCGGGCGCACAGCTTGAGCACCCGCGTGCTCGACCGATTGCGCGACGCCCACCCCAAGGCGCGCAGCCATCTGTCGGTCAACGAGAAAGGCCGCGTCGTGCTGATTCCGGTGGCAGACATCCTCTATCTCAAGGCGGAGTTCAAATATGTCACCGTGCGCACCGCCGCCCGCGAATTTCTTATCGAGGAATCGCTGGTCCGGCTGGAGAACGAGTTCGGCGAGCGCTTCCTGCGGGTCCACCGCAATTGCCTGGTGGCCACTGCGCGCATCCGCGAAATCGGCAAGCTGCCCGGCGACGAGGACGGCCATTTCTTGCGGCTGGACGGACTGGACGAACATCTGGTGGTCAGCCGGCGCCAGTATTCCACGCTGCGTGAAAAATTAGTTAAACATAAACAATGAGTTGCATTGCTTCTACAACTAAAGTTGTATAGCCAGATCCAGACCCCCTGCGTAGGATGAACGAGCTTGCTGGTTTGCCTGCAAGCTGGAAGTTCTCCGCAACGCGGGGCAGACACCCCCGGTTCCGCCGGGTTCGCAAGAACCCGGCATTTTTTTGCCCGCGCTTGCGGCCGGCATCGCTATCATGGCGGCCATGGAAAACGATACCCCCGACCTTAACCCGCAAGAGGCAGGCCGTGGTTGTAAAGACGCTGAAGCGTCAACAACCACGCTCACCGAAACCGGACTGGAGAGCGAGACCGTCTTCAAGGGACGGCTGATGCACGTCAAACGCGACCGCGTGCGCCTGCCCAACGGCGGCGAATCGACGCGCGAATACATCGTCCATCCCGGCGCCGTTGTCGTCATCCCGGTGTTCGGCAATGGCGACCTGCTGCTGGAGCGCCAGCATCGCTATCCGCTGCACCGCGATTTCATCGAACTGCCGGCCGGCAAGATCGATCCCGGCGAGGACGACCTCGCTTGCGCGAAAAGGGAACTGGAAGAGGAAACCGGCTATACCGCGGGCGAGTGGCGCGAGGTCACCACCATCTATCCCTGCATCGGCTATTCCGACGAGCGGCTGGCGTTCTACCTGGCGCGTGGACTGGAACCCGGCAACCACGGCCGCGACCACGACGAGTTCCTGGAAATCTTCCGCCTGCCGTTCGGCGAGGCGATGCAATGGGTGCGCGACGGCCGCATCTGCGAAACCAAGACCGTGGTCGGGCTGTTCTGGCTGGAAAAACTGCTTGAACAGGGCTGGTGAGCGGACCATGTCCGCTCCGCTCCGGCTGCTTCTCTCGGTCGCCGCGTTCTTCGGTGCGTGGCTGCTTGCTTTCTATGTCTCGTTGATGCTGCTTCCCGATGTGCTCACTTGGCTGCAACCGCTGGCGGCACTCGGCCTCGCCATCTGGGTGGCGCGCCACGTGTGGGTTCGGCTGGAAGTGGTCACGGACGCCAGCCTGCCTGTTTTCGTCGGGATCGGTGCGGTGGCGCTGGGTGGCCTGCTGGGTGCGCTTGCCGGCTGGCTGGTTTGGCTGAAACGGCGCGGCTGACGCTTCCGGTCACGTCAAGCCGGTGTGTAAGCCAGATTCGGCGCCAGCCAGCGTTCTGCCTCCTGCAGCGTCCAGCCCTTGCGGCGCGCGTAGTCCTCGACCTGGTCACGTCCGATCTTGGCCACGGCAAAATAGTGGCTGTCGGGATGCGACAGATAGAAGCCCGACACGGCCGCGCCGGGCCACATGGCGAAGTTCTCGGTCAGCACCACGCCGATCCTGTCCGTGGCATCGAGCATTGCGAACAGTGGGGCTTTCTCGCTGTGCTCGGGACACGCCGGGTAGCCGGGTGCAGGGCGGATGCCCTGGTATTTTTCCGCGATCAAATCGTCATTGGTGAGTGCTTCATCACTGATGTAGCCCCAAAACTTCTTGCGTACCAGTAAGTGTAGGTGCTCGGCGAAGGCCTCGGCGAGGCGGTCGCACAGCGCCTTGAAGAGGATCGCCGAATAGTCGTCGTGTGCGGCCGCGAAAGCCTTGGCGCGCTCGTCCTCGCCGATGCCCGCAGTCACCACGAAGGCGCCCAGATAATCCTTCACCCCGCTCGTCCTGGGGGCGACGAAGTCGGCGAGGCACAGGTTGGGGCGGCCTTCCGGTTTCTTCGCCTGCTGGCGCAGGTTGTGCCAGGTCGCCAGCGTGGCCGAGCGCGATTCGTCAGCGTAGATTTCGATGTCGTCGTCGCCGACCGTGTTGGCCGGGAAGAGGCCGAATACGGCACGCGCTTCCACCCAGTTTTCTGCAATCATCTTCTTCAGCATGGCCTGGGCTTCGACAAAGAGCTTGCTTGCCTCGGTGCCCACGACTTCGTCGCTGAGGATTTTTGGAAACTTGCCGTGCAGTTCCCATGATGAGAAGAACGGTGTCCAGTCGATGACTTCGGCGATCTTCGCCAGATCGTAGGCCTTCAGTGCCTGGATCCCGGGCTGATTTGGCACCGGCGGCGTGTAGCGGGCCCAATCGACCGTGAATTTGTTGGCGCGCGCGTCGGCCAGCGACAGCATCACCGTGTCGGATTTGCGGTTGAGGTGCCGCTCGCGCGTTTGGGCATAATTCGCACGGATCTCGGCGGCGAAGGCGTCGCGCAGCTCGTTCGACAGCAACTGGGTGCAGACGCCGACGGCGCGCGAAGCGTCCTTGACGTGCACCACCACGTGTTCGTAGTGTGGCTCGATCTTCACGGCAGTGTGCGCCAGTGAGGTGGTGGCGCCGCCGATCAGGAGTGGCAGGGTAAAGCCCTGGCGCTGCATTTCGCGCGCGACGTGCCCCATTTCCTCCAGCGACGGCGTGATCAGGCCCGACAGCCCGATGATGTCGGCCTTATGCTCTCTGGCCGCGTCGAGAATCTTCTGTGCCGGCACCATGACGCCCAAGTCCACGATGTCGTAGCCGTTGCAGCCGAGCACCACGCCAACGATGTTCTTGCCGATGTCGTGAACGTCGCCCTTGACTGTGGCCATGACGACCTTGCCCGCGCTTTGCGCGTCGCCAACCCGTTTGTCGGCTTCGATGTAGGGAATGAGATGCGCCACCGCCTGCTTCATCACGCGAGCCGATTTCACCACTTGCGGCAGGAACATCTTGCCGGCGCCGAAGAGGTCGCCGACCACGTTCATTCCCGCCATCAGCGGGCCTTCGATTACGTGCAGCGGGCGCTCGGACTGCAGCCGCGCTTCCTCGGTGTCCTCGACGATGAACTGGGTGATGCCCTGCACCAGCGCGTGGCTGATCCGCTCGTTCACCGGCAGCTGGCGCCAGGACAGATCTTCGACTTTTTCCCGGGCGCCGCCTTTGACGTTCTCGGCCAGACTCACCAGGCGCTCGGTGGAGTCGGCCCGGCGGTTGAGCAGCACGTCCTCGACCCGTTCCTTCAACTCCGGGTCGAGGTTGGCGTACACGCCGAGCTGGCCGGCGTTGACGATGCCCATGTCCATGCCGGCCTGGATTGCGTGATACAGAAATGCCGTATGAATCGCCTCGCGTACCGCGTCGTTGCCGCGGAACGAGAAGCTGACGTTCGACACCCCGCCGGACACATGTGCATGCGGCAGATTGCGGCGGATCCAACGGGTGGCTTCAATGAAATCCACGGCGTAGTTGGCGTGCTCCTCGATGCCGGTGGCGATCGCGAAGATGTTGGGATCGAAGATGATGTCCTCGGGTGGGAAGCCGACCGTTTCGGTCAAGAGCTTGTAGGCGCGCGCGCAGATCTCGGTCTTGCGCGCGTAGGTGTCGGCCTGGCCCGCTTCGTCGAAGGCCATCACGATCACGGCTGCACCGTAGCGCAGGCAGAGTTTCGCGCGCTCGATGAACTCGGCCTCGCCTTCCTTCATCGAGATCGAGTTGACGATGCCCTTGCCCTGGATGCACTTGAGGCCTGCTTCGATGACGTTCCACTTCGACGAGTCAAGCATGATCGGCACCCGTGAAATATCGGGTTCCGAGGCGATCAATAGCAGAAAGCGCACCATCGCCGCCTCGGCGTCGAGCATGCCTTCGTCCATGTTGATGTCGATCACCTGCGCGCCGTTTTCCACCTGCTGGCGTGCCACAGACAGCGCGTCGTCGTAGCGGCCTTCGAGGATCATCCGGGCAAAGGCCTTGGAGCCGGTAACGTTGGTGCGCTCGCCGACATTGACGAAGAGGCTGTCCTTGCCGACGTTGAACGGTTCCAGTCCGGACAGGCGCATTGCCGGTTCCAGCACCGGCGGCACGCGCGGCGCGATGCCTTCGACCGCCTTGGCAATCGCCGCGATGTGCGCCGGTGAAGTGCCGCAACAGCCGCCGACGATGTTCAAGAGCCCCGAGCGTGCCCATTCGCCGATGTGGGTCGCCATCTCGTCGCCGCCCATGTCGTATTCGCCGAAGGCGTTCGGCAGGCCGGCGTTGGGATGGGCCGAGACGAACACGTCGGCCTTGTTCGACAGCTCTTCGACATACTGGCGCAGCAGGTCGGGACCGAGCGCGCAGTTCAGCCCGATGGATAAAGGACGGGCGTGGCGCACCGAGTTCCAGAATGCCTCGCCGGTCTGGCCCGACAGGGTGCGGCCGGACGCGTCGGTGATGGTGCCGGAGATCATCACCGGTAGCTGTATGTCGTGCTGTTCGAAATATTCATCAATGGCGAACAGCGCCGCCTTGGCGTTGAGCGTATCGAAAATCGTCTCGACCATCAGGATGTCGGCGCCGCCCTTCACCAGGCCGTCGATCGCTTCCAGATAGGCCGTGCGCAGCTGGTCGAACGTCACGTTGCGGAAGCCGGGGTCGTTGACGTCGGGCGAAATCGTGGCGGTGCGCGAGGTCGGGCCGAGCACGCCGGCGACGAAGCGCGGCTTGGCCGGATTGGCCGCGGTCGCCTCGTCGGCGGCCTCGCGCGCCAGGCGCGCGGCGGCGAAGTTGAGTTCCGGTACCAGATGCTCCATGTGGTAATCCGCCATGGAAATCGAGGTGGCATTGAAGCTGTTGGTCTCCAGGATGTCGGCGCCGGCAGCCAGATACTTGGCGTGGATTTCCTTGATGATGGCGGGCGCAGTCAGGCACAGCAGGTCGTTGTTGCCTTTGAGGTCGTGGGCGAAATCGGCGAAGCGCTTGCCGCGATAGTCCGCTTCGGTGAGCTTGTACGACTGGATCATCGTCCCCATCGCGCCGTCGAGGACGAGAATGCGCTGGGCGAGCAGGGAACGGAGTTGTGCGGTGCTGGACATGGCGGTCGGCAGAAGCGGGGAACGCTGCATTATATAAGGTCCGCCACCGTGTCCCGCTGCGCCCCGCGCGGGCGTAACGAGTTTCTGCCGCTGCAGTCCGACTCTCGACAGGGGGAAATCCGGCGCGGTAGAGGCGGGGAGCGAGAATGCCCGTTGCGCCGGGCGGCACGGCGGCCGGCGCGGCAGGTACGATACTTGCGTTGAAGAGACGGCCGATTGAGACCCGGTCGGCGATGACCGTTTTTGACGAATGAGACCCCGCCCCATGCTGAAATTTTTTCCGAGGATCCTCGATGCGCTGCGCGCCAAGGCGCGTGCGGAGTCGTATGCCCTGCTGGCAGGCCTGCTTGTCGGCCTGGGCGTGTCCCCGCTGGCGCTGGCCGACCGCGAGGCCCAGGCCGCCCGCTATTACGAAGATGCCTTGGCGCGCTACGAGCGCCGCGACGATGCGGGCGCGATCATCCAGCTCAAGAATGCGCTGAAGGAGGATGCGCGCATGCTGCCCGCGCTGGTGCTGCTGGGGCAGGCGCACTTGCGCAAAGGCGAGCCGGCGGCGGCGGAGCGCGTGTTCGCGGATGCCGAGCGCCTGGGCGCCGCGCGCGGACAGATCGCGGTTTATCAGGCGCAGGCCTACCTGGATCAGGGGAAATCGCGCGCGCTGCTGGAAAAGTTCGGCGCCGATGGCCTGGCGCCGCAAGCGCGGCTCGACATGCTGCTGCTGCGCGCGCGGGCGCAGATCAGCCTGAGCCAGCTTGATGCGGCGATGACTGGTGCCCGTCAGGCGGAGCAGATCAAGGGCGGCGAAGCGCGCGCCCTGGCCCTGCAAGCGCAAATCCACCTCAAGTCCGGCCGTGCACGGGAGGCGGGCGCGGCCGTGCAGCGTGCCCTGCAGCTGTCGCCGCGCAATGCCGATGCATGGAATATGCAGGCGTCGATTGCCCACACCCAGGGGGACCTGCAGGCCGCAGCGCGCGACTACGGGCGCGCCCTGGAAGCGCAGCCGCTGCATCTCGATGCGCGCCTGGCGCGGGCGGCGGTCTATCTCGACCTGCAGCGCGACAACGATGCCAAGGCCGACATCGACTACCTGCTGCGGCATTTCGCCTACGACCCGCGCGGCGCCTACCTGCGTGCGCTGTATTACAGCCGGCGCGGCGACGCGGCCGGTGCGCGCACTGCGCTGCAGGAGGCGACGCGTACGCTGGGTCAGTTGTCCCCCGAGTTTCTCGCCGCCAGCGACCAGTTAACGCTGCTGGGGGGGCTGGCCCATCATGCGCTGGGCGAGTTCGAACGCGCCAAGACCTATCTCAACGCCTATCTGGGAAAGCACCCGCGCGAGGCGGGCGCGCGCAAATTGCTGGGCAGCATCTACCTTGCCGAGCGTCAGTTCGAGCGTGCCGTCGCCATGCTGCAGCCGGCATTGAGCGCTAATCCGGACGATGCGCGGGCGATGTCCATGCTGGGTGCGGCCTATATGGGGCTGGGCAATCATGGCAAAGCCGCGTTGTTGTTCCAGGAAGCGGCCCATGCGAGCGACAGCCCCGATATTCAGGCCGGGCTCGGCATCAGCCTGCTCAGTACAGGCCAGAAAGAAGCCGGGTTTGATGCCCTGCTGCGCGCCTATCGGCAGGCGCCTGCCACCTCGCAGACCGGCGTGCCGCTGGCCTTGGCCTACCTCAAGCGCGGCGAAGCCGGGCGTGCCGTGGCCATCGTGGAGGAGATTCTCAAGCGCGAACCCGGCAATATTTCCACCCGCAACCTGCTGGGCGTGGCGAAGCTTGCGACGGGCGACCGGGCGGGTGCGCGGGCGGCCTATGTGGCCGCCATCCAGGCTGCACCGAGCTTTTATACGGCACATCTCAATCTGGCGCGGCTGGACGAAGCCGACGGCCAGCTTGAACGGGCGCGCCAGCGTTATCTGGGCATCCTGAAAGTGCGCCCCGGCCATGCCGACGCCATGCTGGAACTGGCGCGGCTGGAAGAGGGCGCAGGGCGGGTTGATGAAGCCATCCGCTGGCTCGACAAGGCACGCAGCCTGCGTGGGCAGGACGTCCGTGCGCCTCTGGCGCTGCATGGCCTGTACCTCCGCCTGGGCCGGGCCCAGCAGGCGCTGGAGGCCGCCAAGGATGCGCAGGCAATCGCGCCCAATCATCCCGCTGCGCTGATGGCGCTGGCGCAGGGGCAGATCGCCGTCGGCAATCCCGATCTTGCGAAAACCACGCTGCGCCGCTTGACGCAGGCGGCGGCGTTTAACGCATCCTGGCTCACGCAGACCGCGGCCAGGCAGATGCAGATCGGCGACACCGAGTCGGCCGCATACAGCCTGAGCAAGGCGCTCCTGGCCGATGCGGGCTTCCGTCCCGCGCGGATGCTGCAGGCGCGCCTGAATGTGCAAACCGGCAAGCTGGATGAAGCCGAGAAACAGGCCCAGGCCTTGCTGGCGCAAGGCAGCGCCCAAGCCGAAGCGCTGCGCTTGCTGGGCGAGATCCGGCTGGCCCAGCAGCGCAAAAGCGAAGCCGTCGAGGCGTATCGCCGCGCCTATGCCGACGATGCCGGCAGCGACAGCCTGTTTGGCCTGTATGGCGCCCTGCTGGCGACAAGCCAGGCGCCGGAGGCCGCCCGTCTGATGGCCGACTGGCGCGGGCGCCATCCCGCCGACCGTCCGGCAGCCCATGCGCTGGGGGAAGCTTGGCTGGCGCTGGGCGATGCGACGCGGGCCCGCGCCGTCTATCGGGAACTGGTGCTGAGCGACCCGAAGGACGCGCGCGCCCACAACAACCTGGCCAACGTATTGCTGCAGCAAGGCGATCCTGCCGCGCTCCGGCACGCCGAACAGGCGCACGCGCTGGCGCCCAGCCAGCCCCAGGTGAACGACACGCTGGGCTGGGTGCTGGTGCAGCAAGGGCAAGTCGAGAAAGGCCTGCGCTACTTGCGCGAGGCGGCCCTGCGCGCGCCCGATGATCCGGACATCCGCGCGCACGTGGATCAGGCTTTGCTGAAAATGCGCCGCTGACGGAGAACGCGCCTGCGTCGGATTTTTTTACATAGGGCCTGACCGCATCCGGTTAAATGAATTTAACAAAATGATTTTAAAGAGATAAATTTTTATGGCATCGAGCTTGCTTGGTATCGTTCCAGAAAACCATTATTCGGAGTGCACAATGAAAACCAACAAAAAAATTGCGGTCGCAGTGCTGGGCCTGGCCGCCGCGGGGGCGGGCAGCTTGGCGTCGGCGGCGACCTGGACCTTCAACAACACCGCCAGCAACACGCAGGGCGGAGTCACGGCGACGGCTTCCGCCTGGGGGAACACCGTGGGCAGTGCCAATACGGCGCTTGAAGGCGGCTTCCTCACGTATAACGGCAGCAGCGGCCTGGGGGTCAAGAACAAGGACTATGCAAACGGAGACACCAACGAGGGCATCAATCCCGAGCATGCGATCGACAATGACCAGCGCAAGGACTCCATCCTGTTCAGCTTCACCGGCGACAAGGTGAACCTGTCCTCGACCAGCTTTGGCTGGGTAGGCCAGGATACCGGCTACAAAGATTCCGATTACTCCGTTTATGCCTACACAGGCGCGGGCGTGGGCAGCCTCACCGGACTGACCTACACCGACGCTGCCATGCTGGCAGCCGGCTGGGCGCTGGTCGGGCATTACCAGGGCGGAAGCAGCACCGGAGCCAAACCGATTTCCAGCAGCCTCTACTCCAGCTACTGGCTGATCGGCGCGCTTAACGGCACGAACGATTCCAAGAAGGATGCGTTCAAACTGATCTCGGTCAGCGGCAGCACCTGTAAAGACAGCCCGGGCGGATCGGGCTGCGGTGGCGGTGGCAGTCAAGTCCCCGAGCCGGGCACCCTGCTGCTGCTGGGCATCGGCTTGCTGGGACTGACGCGCGCGACCCGTCGACGCCGCGCGCGCTGAATTCCGGCGCAACGCACCCAGACCCCGCATTGGCGGGGTTTTTTTTGCCTTGGCGGGCAGCATCGGGCAAGTGCTGCTATGGTGGAAACACCATTGCACAGGAGTCCGGCATGAAGCAGTTCAGTCCAACCGAAGCGCATGCTTTTTTACAGCAGCACCCCGAAGCCGTGTTCATCGATTGCCGCTCGGAAATCGAATATCTTTTTGTCGGCCATCCGACCGGCGCGATCCATATCGCCTGGCAGGACGGCCCGGACTGGGACGTCAATCCGGATTTTCTCGGCCACGCGCGCAAGGCGGCGTCGGCCAATCGCCCGGTGGTGCTGATCTGCCGTTCGGGGCGGCGGTCGGCGGATGCCGGGCGTTACCTCGAAAAATACGGTTTTCCTGAGGTCTACAACGTGTTGTACGGGTTCGAAGGCGACATGGATGAAACGCGGCATCGCAGCACGAAGAACGGCTGGCGCTTCGATGGGCTGCCGTGGGAACAGACTTGATTTTCCGTGTGTCTGCGCCCGGCGTGGGCGAAAGAAAGCTCAGCCTAGCGACACTCCCAGCCAGGCGCCGATGAAATACGTGGCCAATCCCGCCGCGCCACCGATGCCGAGCATGCGCAAGCCGCTGAGTGCGGCGTGGCGCCCGGTGAACAGGCTCATGCAGGCGCCGACGGCGAACAGCCCGAGCGCGGTCAGCGCGATCGAGATTGCAAGCGCATTGCCGTGGCCGAACAGGAACGGCAATAGCGGCAACGCCGCGCCGGCGGTGAAGGCGGTAAACGACGAGGCCGCCGCCACCCAGGGCGAGCCGAGCTCGTCGGGGTTGAGGCCGAGTTCCTCGCGTGCCAGGGTGTCGAGCGCACGTTCGGGATCCTGCATCAGCGTATCGGCCAGCCGCCGCGCCTCGTCCGTGGGCATGCCCTTGGCAGCGTAGATCAGCGCCAGTTCGGCCGCTTCTTCCCGCGGATATTTTTCCAGTTCGGCGCGCTCCAGCCCGATCTGATATTCGAACATTTCGCGCTGCGAGCGCACCGAAATGTATTCCCCTGACGCCATCGAAAATGCGCCCGCCAGCAGCCCGGCCACGCCGGTCAGCACGATGACGGCCGGTTCCGGTGCTGCGCCGGCCACGCCGTAAATCAGTGCGGCGTTCGATACCAGCCCGTCGTTGACGCCAAACACCCCGGCGCGCAGGACGTTGCCGGCAGCACCGTTCTGGTGGCGCTTGCCGATGTCGTCGACTTTCAGAGGCGTGCCATGCGGCGGCGTCTGGGTATACAGGACCATGCCGCGTACTTTCATCGCCGCCAGTATGCCGCGCATCGCACGTGGCCTGAATACGCGGGTGAGGCGGGCAACGGCGCGGGTGCGCAGGTCGGGCCGGAAAGCCGTCGGCACCTCGCCACCGTTCTGGGCGATGGCGGCCAGCCAGATGTCCGCCTGCTCGTCGGCCGCCTGCGCCAGTTCCCTGAATAGGGCTTCGCGCGGCGTGCCGCGTTCGCATTCGGCGACGACGCGGTAGAGCCAGGCCGACTGCTTCTCTTCCTGCCAGGAGGAATGGGCCGAACTCACGCCTGCCTCCGGTACTGGATCGCCTCGGCAAGATGGGCCGTCGTGATGGCATCGCAGCCGGCGAGGTCGGCCACGCTGCGCGCCAGCTTGAGTACCCGGTGGTAGGCGCGCGCCGACAGGTTGAGACGTGCGATCGCCTGCTTCAGCAGGGCTTCGCCGGTTGCATCCAGTGCGCAGTGGCGGTCGATTTCCTGGGTGCCGAGCGCGGCGTTGGGCTTGCCCTGGCGCGCCATCTGGCGCTCGCGCGCCGCCTGCACGCGGGCGCGGATGGCGGCGCTGGGTTCACCCGCAGCAGTCTGCATCAGTTCGTCCTGCGTCAGCGCGGGCACGCTGACCTGGATATCGATGCGATCGAGCAGCGGCCCGGAAATGCGCCCGCGGTAACGCGCGATCTGGTCCGGGGTGTCGCGGCAGGCCTGGGTGGGATGGCCGAGGTAGCCGCAGGGGCAGGGATTCATGGCCGCCACCAGCTGGAAGCGCGCCGGAAAGTCGGCCTGCCGCGCCGCGCGCGAAATGGTGATGTGGCCGGTTTCCAGCGGCTCGCGCAGCACTTCCAGCACCTGCCGCGAGAACTCCGGCAGCTCGTCGAGAAACAGCACGCCGTGGTGCGCCAGCGAAATTTCGCCGGGGCGCGGATTGCCGCCGCCGCCGACCAGCGCCACCGCGGATGCGGTATGGTGCGGTGCGCGGAATGGCCGGCGCTGCCAGTGCCGTTGCTGGAAACCGCCGTTGAGCGACTGCAGCGCGGCGGTTTCCAGCGCCTCGGTCTCGTCCATCGCCGGCAGGATGCCGGGAAAGCGCGCGGCCAGCATCGACTTGCCGGTGCCGGGCGGTCCCGCCAGCAGCACCGAATGGCCGCCTGCCGCGGCGACTTCGAGCGCGCGCTTGGTGGCGGCCTGGCCTTTGACGTCGGCAAAGTCGGGATAGTCCGGCGCAAGCGGCACGGCATCCGGTTCGGGCGTGATGAGCGGGGCCTGCCCCGCGAGCCAGGCGCAGACATCGAGCAGGCTGGCTGCCCCCAGTGCCTCGACCCC
>DAOMWT010000064.1:0-14452 GCA_035436705.1 Thiobacillus sp.
ACCGGCGCTGCCGCGGCGCGGGTGCGCCAGCATCTGGCGCTTGCCCGCAACGATGCCGATCTGCTGCCGGATTTCCGCGACCTGCCGGAATTCATGCCGCAGGCCGAATTCGACCGCCGCTTCGGCCCCATCGGCAGCGCACGCTACCTGCGCGTCATCACCCGCATCGACGCCCGCCTGGCCGCACACCCGCTCGCACAATAACAATGAATTGTCAAACAACCATGCTATAATGTTGGGCTTCCCGCAATCCGGCCCCCCATCATGTCCCGCAAGCTCCGCAACATCGCCATCATCGCACACGTCGACCATGGCAAGACCACGCTGGTCGACCAGCTCCTCAGGCAATCCGGCACCTTCCGCGACAACCAGGCGGTCGATGAGCGGGTGATGGACTCCGGCGACATCGAAAAGGAACGCGGTATCACCATCCTGGCGAAGAACACCGCGATCACCTACGGCGACACCCACATCAACATCGTCGACACGCCCGGCCACGCCGATTTCGGCGGCGAGGTCGAGCGCGTGCTCGGCATGGTCGACGGCGTGGTGCTGCTGGTCGACGCGGTCGAAGGCCCGATGCCGCAGACGCGCTTCGTCACCAAGAAAGCGCTCGCGCTGGGTCTACGCCCGATCGTGGTGATCAACAAGGTCGACCGTCCCGGCGCCCGCCCCGACTGGGTGGTCGACCAGACCTTCGACCTGTTCGACAAGCTCGGCGCCACCGACGAGCAGCTCGACTTCCCTATCATCTACGCTTCCGGCCTCAACGGCTGGGCCTGCATGGATCTGAAGGACGCGCCGTCGCAGGGCGGCGCCGCAGCCGACATGACGCCGCTATTCAACACGGTACTGTCCCACGTCCCCACCCCGCCCGGCTCCGCCGACGCACCGCTGCAGCTACAGATCGCTGCGCTCGACTACTCGACCTACACCGGCCGCCTCGGTATCGGTCGCGTGCTCAACGGCCGCATCAAGCCCGGCATGTCGGTCGCGGTGATGAACCATGAGGAGCAGGTCGCCACCGGCCGCATCAACCAGGTGCTCGGCTTCCGTGGCCTCGAGCGTATCCCGGTTGAAGAAGCCGAAGCCGGCGACATCATCATCATTTCCGGGCTGGACGACATCGGCATCGGCGTCACCATCTGCGACAAGGAGAATCCGGTCGGCCTGCCGGTACTATCGGTCGACGAACCGACGCTGACCATGGACTTCATGGTCAACACCTCGCCGCTCGCCGGCACCGAAGGCAAGTTCGTCACCAGCCGCCAGATCCGCGACCGCCTGACCAAGGAACTGCTGACCAACGTCGCGCTGCGCGTCGACGAAACCGGTGACGCCGACGTGTTCCGCGTCGCCGGCCGCGGCGAGCTGCATCTCACCATCCTGCTGGAAAACATGCGCCGTGAAGGCTTCGAGATGGCGGTGGCCAAGCCCCGCGTGGTGTACAAGGAAATCAATGGCGAAAAGTGCGAGCCGTATGAAAACCTCACCATCGACCTGGAAGACGAGCACCAGGGCGGCGTGATGGAGGAAATCGGTCGCCGCCGCGGCGAGCTGACCAACATGGAATCCGACGGCAAGGGCCGCACCCGTCTCGAATACCATATTCCCGCGCGCGGTCTGATCGGCTTCCAGTCCGACTTCATGACGATGACGCGCGGTACCGGCCTGATGAGCCACGTGTTCGACGACTACGGCCCGGTCAAGGCCGACCTGCCCGGTCGCCACAACGGCGTGCTGGTGTCGCAGGACAACGGTGAAGCCGTGGCCTATGCGCTGTGGAAGCTGGAAGACCGCGGCCGCATGTTCGTTTCGCCCGGCGACAAGCTGTACGAAGGCATGATCATCGGCATCCACAGCCGCGACAATGATCTGGTGGTCAACCCGATCAAGGGCAAGCAGCTCACCAACGTGCGCGCCTCCGGCACCGACGAGGCAGTGCGCCTGACCACGCCGATCAAACTGACGCTCGAATCCGCGGTGGAGTTCATCGACGACGACGAACTGGTCGAGATCACACCGAAGTCGATCCGCATCCGCAAGCGCCATCTGCAGGAACACGAGCGCAAGCGCGCCAATCGCGCGGCGGCGTAATGCAAAACCCGGCCGGCGCCGGGTTTTTTCATGGCGGCACGGGTAGAATCCGCGCATGCATCCTGTCGAAATCGGCCTCTTCGCCGGCCTTTGCGTCCTCGCTCTCCTGACTATTTCCCTGCTGCTGCGCCTGCGTGCGCTGCAGCGTGAACAAGCCGGGCTGCCCGCGCTGCTGGCGCAGGACATGGAGGCCCGTCACCGTGCGGTGCTGACCGACCTGCATGCGGGGCTGTCGCAGCAATCCGATCGCATGCAAACCCAGCTGGCGACCTTACAGATCGCGCAGGCCGAGCGGCTGGCCGAGACGCGCGAAACCGTCACCGGCCAGTTCGGCCAGTTCCAGACCGCGATGCTGGAAAAGCTCATCGAACAAGGGCGTGCCGAGCAAAGCCTGCTGCAGGACACGCTGAAGCATATGACCGCGCAGTTCAGCGAGCGCGCGCAGCAGCTGTCGCAGACGGTCGATGGCCGCCTGAATGAAATCTCCGGCAAGGTGGCCGAGCGGCTCGACGAGGGCTTCAAGAAAACCAACGAGACGTTCACTTCGGTGATGTCGCGGCTGGCGGTGATCGACGAGGCACAAAAGAAAATCGAAGGGCTCGCCTCCAACGTCGTGTCGCTGCAGGAAATCCTCGGCGACAAGCGCTCGCGCGGCGCTTTCGGCGAAGTGCAGCTGGAAGCGCTGGTGAGGAACAGCCTGCCACCCGACGCCTATGTCTTCCAGCACACCCTGAGAAGCGGCGCACGCGCCGACTGCGTGCTGATCCTGCCGGAGCCGACTGGCACGGTATGTGTCGACGCCAAGTTTCCGCTGGAAAACTACAGCCGCATGTTCGACGACACGCTGCCGGCGGCCGAGCGCGAGGCGGCGCGGCGGCAGTTCAAGGCCGACGTCAAGAAACACGTCGACGACATCGCCGCCAAATACATCGTCACCGGCGAAACCTCCGACGGCGCGGTGATGTTCCTGCCGGCCGAAGCGGTGTTCGCCGAAATCCACGCCTACCATGCGGATCTGGTCGAGCATTCACAGAAAAAGCGGGTGTGGCTCACCTCGCCGACCACGCTGATGGCGGTGCTGAATACCGCACGCGCAGTAATCCGCGATTCGGAAACGCGGCGCATGGCGCACGTGATCAAGGATGAATTGAGCAAGCTGGCGAAGGATTTCGCGCGCTTCGACGAGCGCATGAAAAAGCTCGCCTCCCACATCGAGCAGGCCAACAAGGATGTCAGCGAGGTGCGCATTTCCAGCGACAAGATCAGCCGCCGTTTCCTGCAGATCGAACGGGTCGAACTCGAATACCCGAACACGGGCGCCACGCGCCTGCTCGACGCCGGCGAATAAGCCGATGAGCTGGTTCGGCCGCTGGCGGCGCGCCCGCATTCTCGAACGGCATGCCATCCCGCTTGCTGCCTTCGACGCGACGGTCGCCGCCCTGCCGATCCTGCACGGGCTTGACGCGGCTGAGCGGACGCGCCTGCGCGAAGCCGCCAGCCTGTTCATCCACGGCAAGGCGTTTTCCGCCGCCGGCGGCGCGGAGGTCGACGCCGCCACCCAGCGCGCCATCGCATTGCAGGCCTGCCTGTTGACGCTCAACCTTGACGAAGACAGCTACCGCGGCTGGCGCGAGATCATTCTCTATCCCGACGAATTCATGCGCGATCTTGAGGAAATCGACGAGGCCGGCGTGGTGCATCGCTCGCGCGACATCCTGGCAGGCGAATCCTGGCATGGCGGGCCGCTGCTGCTGTCGATTGCCGACGTTAAAACCAGCGGCCTGGCCGATGGCGTCAACGTCGTGCTGCACGAGTTTGCGCACAAGCTCGACATGCTGAACGGCGATGCCAACGGCTTCCCGCCGCTGCATCGCGGCATGGATGCGGCGGCCTGGGCACGCGACTTCAGTGCGGCCTACGAGGATTTGTGCCGGCGCGTCGATGCCGGCGAGGACACGGCCATCGACCCCTACGCCACGACCAATCCCGCCGAGTTCTTTGCGGTGCTGACCGAGGTGTTTTTCGAGATGCCGTGCCTACTCGATGCCGAGTACCCGGCGATTTACCGGCAGTTGCAGCAGTTCTACCGCCAGCATCCGCTGGCCCGGCTGGAATCACATGGACACGCCTAAGCCCCGTACCGCCGCACGCATGGCCGGCATCGCACCGTTCCATGTGATGGATATCCTGGCGCGCGCGCAGGCGCTGGAAGCCGCCGGACGCGACATCATCCATCTCGAAATCGGCGAGCCGGACTTCGCCACCCCCGAACCCGTCGTCGCGGCAGGAATCGCGGCGCTGCGCGCCGGACACACGCACTACACCTGCGCACTCGGCCTGCCCCTCCTGCGCGAAGCCATCGCCGGATTTTATGCCGCTCGCTGGCAGGCTGCGGTCGACCCCGCACGGATCGTGGTGACGCCCGGTGCCTCGGGCGCC
This sequence comes from Thiobacillus sp., assembly GCA_035436705.1. Lineage (GTDB taxonomy): Bacteria > Pseudomonadota > Gammaproteobacteria > Burkholderiales > Thiobacillaceae > Thiobacillus. Next base: position 4,537 of record DAOMWT010000064.1, read on the forward strand.
TTGCTGCTGACGCTGGGCCTGCTGGCCGGCCCCGGCGACGAAGTGCTGATGACCGACCCGGGTTATCCCTGCAACCGCCATTTCGCCCACTTTTGCGACGCCCGCGCAGTCACCGTTCCGGTCGATGCCGGCAGCGGCTTTCAACTCACCCTCGAATCCCTCCAGCGCCACGCCACTTCGGCTACCCGCGCGGTGCTGATCGCCAGCCCGTCCAATCCCACCGGCACCGCCATTTCCTCCGACGAACTCGCACGCATCCGCGACTGGTGCCGTGCGCAGGGCGTGGCCCTGATCGTCGACGAGATCTATCTGGCGCTCACTTACGACGGCAGTGAGCACAGTGCCGCACGCTGGGACGACGTATTCGTCATCAACAGTTTTTCCAAATATTTCTCGATGACGGGCTGGCGGCTCGGTTGGCTGGCCGCTCCCGCCTGGGCCATGCCGGCACTGGAACGGCTGGCGCAGAATCTGTTCCTGGCGGCCGCCACCCCGGTACAGCATGCGGCACTGGCCGCATTCTCGCCCGCAACCCTGGATGAAATCGAAAACCGCAAGGCCGAGTTACGCGCCCGCCGCGATTTTCTGCTGTCCGCCTTACGCGAGCGGGGCTTCGATATTCCGCTGACGCCGCAGGGGGCGTTTTACCTGTATGCGGATTGCAGCCGCCTCACCGCGGACAGCCACGCATTCGCCAATCTTTTGCTCGAACAGACGGGCATTGCCGCAACGCCTGGAGTCGATTTCGGTTCGCATCGCGCGGCACGCCACATCCGCTTTGCCTACACCCAGCCTCTACCGCGGCTGGCCGATGCGATGACGCGGCTCGATCGTTTTTTGCAGGCATAAAAAAACCGGCCCGAAGGCCGGTTTTACGTTCCGTGCCCGGAATTACTGGGCGGGAGCGGGAGCAGCAGCATCAGCAGGCGCTTCGGCGGCAGGCGCTTCGGCAGGAGCAGCGGCGTCAGCAGCCGGGGCTTCAACGGCGGGAGCAGCAGCTTCCGGAGCCGGAGCTTCAGCAGCAGGCGCTTCGACCGGAGCAGCGGCTTCTTCTTTTTTGCCGCAAGCGGCCATGGAGACAGCCAGCAGGGCAGCCAGGAGGATGGAATATTTCATTTAATTTCCCTTTACTTACAAATATAAAAACCCACACCAGAGATCGGTCCGGGACTTGTGATCCAGCCGACGCGCGGAATTCTAGCAAAACGGTAATAGAAAACCACAATCTACTAAAAAATTGATTTGGCGCGTTCCGGATGTTGCCAAATTGCAACAAAACGGGTTAGACGCATTATTTTCTGGGCGTTTCGATGAACTCTCCTGGCTGGGTGCCGGGGCGCAATTTGCCTTGATAGGAAAAGCCGGTGCCATAGCGGCGGCCGCCATCCGGCGCGATGGTCAGCTCATTTTCGCTCCAGATCCAGACATGGCCGTCACGGGTGTCGAGGATAAACGCACGCGCGCCGCCCTTGCCGCCCTCGGCACCTGCCAGCGGCAGTGCCTGATAGCGTTCATTCGCCAGCGCACCCGTTGATAGCGTCAGCAACCCCAGCAGCACCCACCCTGCCCGCATCGCGCGTCCTTTCATTTGTTGTTGCCCTTGACAGCGGGCGTCTCGACGTGCGGCGAATCGGCATCCCCCGGGGTAAACAGCGCGGCCACCGCCGCTGCACCCAGTACATATTCATGGTTGCAGATATCATCGTGAACCCGGATTTCACCCTGCTCGGCGATGATGGCCTCGCATTCCGTCTGCCCCACGCCGCGCAGCATCGAATGGATTTTGGCCGGGTCATACGGGCAGTGATAGCTGACCGGACGAGGATCGTACACCCGCACATCCTCCTCCGGAAATAGGCGCGCGATCAAGCTGATCGCGCCGAGCCCGAGCAGTTCGTCCGCCCGCACCGTGTCGGCCAGCATCTGCACCCGGTTCCAGCCGTCCACATCGCGCGCGGCCGCCCCCGGCAGCGCCTGCAGGAACAAACCGGCGGCTGTTTCGCGGCTGGCCGCCAGCCACAGGCGGGTGGGCAATTGTTCGGACTGCGCCAGATAATGCTCGAACACCGCGGCCAGGGTCTCGCCCTGCAGTGGCACATGGCTCTGATAGGGCTGGCGCATGGCGGCGGTGTCGAGCGTCAGGGTCAATGCGCCGTCGCCCAGCAAGGCCGGCAGGCTGCCCGCGACCAGATCCGGGGCGGTACGCACCATGCCGCGCAGGCGCAATTGTTCATCGCAATCCATCACCAGCAGCGATACTTCGCCGGCGCCGCGCAACTGAAACGTCAGCCGCCCCGTCTGCTTGAGGTTGGCGGTGATCAGAGTGGTCACCGCTGCCAGCTGGCCCAACAGCTCAAGGGCAGGCTCCGGATAATCGCGCCCGGCCGTCATCTCGCGCCAGGCGGATCCCAACTGCACCCAGACGCCGCGGATGTCGAGCTGTTCGAACAGGAAACTGCGCACCCGGCTGGGCTGAGCGTGCAAGGTGCTCAATTGAGTTGCACCCGCTCGCCCCAGGGCACCCTGCCCTTGCCCTTGACCAGCCAGATCACCGGGTAGTTCGGCGGGATTCCGGGGAAGTCGCCCTCGGCGTCGGTGAAATACACCAGCATGTCGGGGCTGCGGTTTTCGTGCTCGACCCAGTCGAATACCGGGCGGAAATCAGTGCCGCCGCCGCCTTCGAGGTCGGCGGGAAGCTGCATGGTATCCCAAGGCTCGAATTCCCATGGCGCGTTTCCAGCCACCTGGTTGTCGCATGCCAGCAGCGTCACCCTGGCGCGCACCTGGCCCTTGAGCGCATCGAGCTCGGTGACGAACTCGCGCAGCTCGTCGTCGCTGATCGAGCCGCTGGTATCGATCGCCGCCACCACCTCGATGCCCTCGCTCGACAGGCGCGGCAGCAGCGCGTCGCCCTCGCGGCGCGAGGGCCGGCGCCACGAATAGTCGTCTCGCTGGTTGATCGCGAAAAAGCGCGCCAGCAAGGCGCGCCACGGCAAACTGGGTGCCAAGAGGCCGTCGACCCAGCGCATCATCGACTGGGATAGTTTGCCGGCCTGGCGCGCCGCCTGGGCGGCGGCGGCCAGCCGGTTCTTCCATTGCTCGGCAAGTTCCTCGCGCTCGCTGGGCGACAACTCGTTCGGCTTCTGCGAGGCCTGGCTGCCGCTGCCCTGCTGCTCCTCGGCCTGGCTCTGGCCTTCCTTACCCTGGCCGCCGGCCTCGCCGCCCTCGGGATCATCCTGGCGTTCGTCTTGATCGGGGCTGGCGCCTTGCTCGTTGTCGTTGTCGAACAGGTGCTGGTCGAAGGACTCTTCCGGGGTATCTTCCGGAATCAGCGGATAGATTTCTTCGGCCGACAGCGTCATGAAGTTCTGGTCGGCGAGGATGCCATGCAGCGGCGGCTTCAGGCCTTCCTCGATCAGGATCAGATTCACCGCGTGATCGCAGGCCACATCCCAGCGCCGCTTCATCCGATGGTTGCGGCGCTGGGGATGGCCCATGGCGCAGTGCATCGCTTCGTGTGCGAGGACGAATTGCGTCTGCGCCAGGGACAGGTTTTCGACGAACTTCGGATTGAAATAAAACGCCTGCGCATCGGTTCCCGTGGTGGTGCATCCGTCGCCGCCGACCTTCAGCGGCAGGTGCATCACCAGCGCGCCAAGAAACGGGCGCTCCATGATGAGCCGGGTGCGCGCGGCCGCCAGCTTGGTGAGGATAGGCTGCAGTGCGGCGTCAGGCTGATCGGCCATGGATCAATGCTCGTAGAGAACCAGATCGGTGATGCTGTTGGCCCACTCGGCGAACGCCGGCACGGCGAACAGCGGCCGTCCCACCGCGCGGTGCAGGTCGGACACCAGCATGACGCCCATTTCGCGCTGCGGGAAACGCTGCGCATATTTGAGGATGTTGCCGTATACCGCCGAAGCGTTGCCGCTGTCGGCGGCCTGCAATGCACGCCGCACCAGCGCCGCGGCGACGCCATACTGCAGGTCGATGCCTGCGGGCACTTCGGCATCCGCACCCGCGATGATGGCGTCGAGATCGGGCATCTGCGCCATGTTGTCGACGAAGGTTTTCAACTCCAGGCCGGCCGACTGGCCAACGCAGGCCTGCAACGAATCGGCCAGCAGTTCGGTCCGGTCGAATTTCTGCAGCGCACGGTGGGCATACTCCCACGAGCGCGGGCTGGGAAAGGCGATCGGCGTGTGCGCCGGGTCGAAGCTGAACAGCAGGTCGGGACGAAAGCGCAGGAAAGCGATGACCCGCGGATCGATATCCTCGCTGTGCGCCCAGTCCACCCAGTCGTCCAGATTCACCTCGACTTCATAATGGGTGAAACGGTTGGCCAGCGGCGCCGGCATGGCGTAGGTCACGCCACGGTCGCCCTGGCGGTTGCCGGCAGCGAAGATCACCCAGCCATCCGGCACCTTGTACTCGCCCAGGCGGCGGTCGAGGATCAGCTGATAGGCCGCCGCCGATACGGTAGGCGGCGCCGACGTGATTTCATCGAGGAACAGGATGCCCGACGGGCCATGGCGTTCGGCGTCAGGCAGCACTGCAGGAATCGACCACTCGACCAGCTGGCCGCTGCGGAACGGAATGCCGCGCAAGTCGGTCGGCTCCATCTGCGACAGGCGGACGTCGATCAGCGGCACGCCGTGCTGCTGGGCAATCTTGGCGACGATCTGCGACTTGCCCACGCCCGGCGGCCCCCACAGCATCACCGGGGTATGGTGGCCGTCGGCGGCGCTGTCGAACTCGCGGTCGAGGATGGTTTCAATGTGGGAAGGGCGCATGGTCGATCAGAACAACGTAAATGGCCCTAAATGATAATCGCTCACGGACTCGCATTCCAGCTTCTCCCTTGCTTGAGGTGGGGAGATTTTGTTACCGTGGAACGCAACTCGACCAATTGTTGGATGCAGCATGAATTTTTGCAGTGAATGCGGCAGCGCAGTGATGCTGCGCGTGCCGACCGGCGACCACCTGCCGCGCTATGTGTGCCCCAAATGCGGCACCATCCATTACCAGAATCCCAAGATGGTGGTCGGCTGCATTCCCGAGTGGGAAGACAAGGTATTGCTGTGCCGTCGCGCCATCGAACCCCGGTACGGCCTGTGGACGCTGCCGGCCGGCTTCATGGAAAACGGCGAGACCACACTCGAGGGCGCTGCGCGCGAAACCTGGGAGGAAGCCGGGGCGCGCATCGAAGTCGGCGGGCTGTACACCCTGTACAACCTGCCGCACGTCAATCAGGTTTATTTCCTGTTCCGCGCCCGCCTGCTGGATCTGGACTTTCAGCCCGGCATCGAATCGCTCGAAACCCGATTGTTCGCCGAAGCTGACATCCCCTGGGACAAAATTGCCTTCCGCACCGTGCGTGCCACGCTGGAGCAGTATTTCAGCGACCGCCGCGCCGGCTCATTCGACTTTCATTTCGGCGACATCCGCACGCGCTGAGATCCAGGCTCAGGCGGCGGCGGCGAACTGCTCCCGCCCCACCACATCCATACCCACGCGCAGCCAGCCTTCGTGGCTTTCCTGCACTTCGCCCAGCCGCAGGCGGTACACCGTATCGCCGTCGCGCAGCATCAGCGGCGCACCCAGGCGGTAATGGGTCCGGGGAATCAGCAGATTGCTGACACCCTGCTCAGGGTGGGTCATCGGCAGAAAGACCGCCCAGGTCTTTTCGCACGCCACGCCCGGCACATCCGTTTCGGAATAGATTTCCACCCGCTTGGGATGGCGCGACAGGCGCTGCGTACCCACCAGATGCCGGCCGTCCTCCTGGCGATTCCAACGTATTGCCAGCAATTGCCAGATGTTTTCCGATGGGTCCCAGCTCACTGCCACCAGGCGGCCATGCGGCAGTGCCGGCTCTTCGGACAGAGCAAAGCCCATGCCCTCCGTGCTCTCGTCGCGCAGCATCCAGGGCTCCAGGGCCGGACGTCCCTTGGCGGTTTCGGGCTGGGCCAGTGCCGCCAGAATGTTATCCATGCCTGCGGCCACCCAGACCCGGCCGAAACGATGCGTACGCTGACGGTTACGGCGAATTCCGCCACGTTCGATCAGGCTTGCCACCTGGCGGGTAAGCCCGTTATCCGCCTCCGCCGCCGGAGTTTGATCCAGCGATTTCAGGTGATCGACCAGCGGACGCAGCGCAAAATAACGCAGCCGGCGGCCCTGCACCCACTCGCTGTCCAGCATGCAGGCGCCTTCACTCAGCGAAAGGTCCACCATATGCGTGTGCAGTTCGCGTTGCGGCACGGTCGCTGGCAGGGGCAGAGGCTCGTAGCCCTCGATAATCTGTGCAATCGATTCGATTTCCTGCGCCCGGTAGCCCAGCGGATGCACCAGGCCCATCAACACCACCAGCGTGTATTCGCGTGCGCAATGCGTGGTGCGCGCGTTGATCAGCACTTCCTGCATGGCGAAACCGTCGCGTTCGACCAGGCGGTAAAGCTTGTGCACCCGCCGCCAGGCCGATGCGGGCGGATTACGCGCCTGATGATAATCCCAGCGCATGACCAGACCGGCATAACGCAGCGCACGGGTGGCAATCGCGGCGGTAAACGGTTTGAGTTCAGCACTGGCCTGATTCCGGTAGGCCTGTTTCAGCATGCCGAGCCAGGCATCCGCCAGCAGCGACCAGAACATCCATGACTCGCGCCACAGCGCTTCGCGTGCCAAGCGAAACGTAGCCTGATTACGCACATACTGCTCGACGATACGCAACTGCAGGGGCAACCCCGCCTCTTCCAGCTTCATCAGTAACTGCATGCGGCTGAGCGTGGCCGTCTCATTCTCCGCATTGAAGCGTTCCAGGCCTTCGACCAGCGCATGATGCGCATCGTAATCCGAATTCGCATGCAAGCTTTTCAGCCATTTCTCAATCGCCTTCACAGATGCGAACGGTGATCTCGCTTCAGCTTTTCTGCGGCGGGTAATCGCGCTCAACATTTCAAATAAATCACTCATGGCTGGCGTCGATTTGTAACAAATGCCTGTTACCAGCACCATTTATGCCAAACACAGGGGCGGAGGGTACTCACGTCAACGCATTGGTTTTGTTCGGATTCGACGGAATTTCCTGCACACCAAGCCAGACGGATTAACGAAAAACCGACACCTGTTGATGAAGCCGCGTCAATCCGGCCACGCACGCGCAGTCGCTACCGGCGCCCCGCACAAACCAGAACGAACCCGCTACAATGCGCGCCGTGGAGGTGTGGCCGAGCGGTTTAAGGCACCGGTCTTGAAAACCGGCGATGGTGCAAGCCATCCGTGAGTTCGAATCTCACCGCCTCCGCCAGCCGAATGACCGGGACGCCCCAGCAGGGCGTTTTTTTGTTGTGCCGCCCCAACTGATGCGAAAATCCACGGATGGCACATACCTTGCCCCTCACTCCCCGCAACCACGATCGCGACAGCGCGGGAATGACCTATGTCTATCCCGTCGTGTCACGCCGCGCCGGCGGAGTGTCGGTCGGAATCAATCTCAACCCAAATAACGCGTGCAACTGGGCGTGCGTGTATTGCCAGGTGCCGGACCTGACGCGCGGCACCGCGCCCGAAATTAACCTGGCGCAGCTGGAAACCGAACTGCGCGCGATGCTGACCGCCATCCTCCACGGCGATTTCATGCAAGCGCGCGTTCCCGAGGGGGCACGGCGGCTCAACGACATCGCGCTGTCCGGCAACGGCGAGCCGACCAGCGCCAGAGCCTTTCCGCAAGTCATCGAACTGATCGGCCGGGTGATGGCGGATTTCGATCTGGCCGGCAAGATCAAGCTGGTGCTGATCACCAACGGCAGCCTAGCGGACCGTCCTCGTGTGCAGGACGGCCTTGAAAAAATGGCCGCCTTGAATGGCGAAGTCTGGTTCAAGTTCGACCGCGCAACCACAGGCGGCATGCGCAGCATCAACCAGACACGGATTTCACCCGACAGGCAGTTCGAGCGGCTTGCCGTGGCCGCGCATCTGTGCCCGACCTGGCTGCAAACCTGCATGTTCGCGCTCGATGGCGCGCCGCCTTCCGACGCGGAACAGGCGGCCTACCTGTCTGCCGTCGAGCGCATCCGGATGCAACAGATTCCGCTGCAAGGCGTGCTGCTGTATGGCCTCGCGCGGCCATCGATGCAGCCGCAGGCCGGCCGCCTGTCCGCGCTGCCCGCCGCGTGGCTCGAAGCGTTTGCCGAGAAAATCCGTGCGGCCGGCCTGCCGGTAAAGGTGTCGCCATGATCCACGGCATCGGCACCGATCTGCTCGACGCCGAACGCATCCGCAGCGGCCTCGCCCGCTTTGGCGAGCATTACGCAGACCGCATTCTCGCCCCGGCCGAGCACGCCGGGTATTACGCCAGTCCTGACCCGGCGCGCTTTCTGGCCAAATGCTTCGCGGCCAAGGAAGCGTTTGCCAAGGCGGCTGGAACCGGGCTGCGCGCGCCGGTGAGCTTGCGCAACATCGCCGTGCTGCGCGATGCACAAGGCAAGCCGCATATCGAATGCGCGCCCCGACTTGCCGCCTGGCTGGCCGCGCGCGGCGTCACGGCGCATCATGTTTCGCTGTCGGACGAGGGCGACCTCGTGCTGGCCTTCGTGGTGCTGGAACAAACCGGCCCTCACCCCAACCCACAGGAGCGCGCATGACGCTTGGCCCCTTGATGCTCGACGTGGCGGGCACCGAATTGACCGCCGACGACCGCCGCCGCCTGAGCCACCCGCTCGTCGGCGGGGTGATCCTGTTTTCCCGCAACTACCGCGACCCGGCGCAGCTGGCCGCGCTGACGGCCGAGATCCACGCGCTCAAATCGGCGCCGCTGCTGATCGGCGTCGACCACGAAGGCGGCCGGGTACAGCGCTTCCGCGAGGGCTTCACCCGCCTGCCGCCGATGCGCAGCTTCGGCGAAATCTGGAATGCGCATCCGCAGCGCGCGCGCGAACTGGCGCGCGAAACCGGCTACGTGCTGGCGAGCGAGCTGCGCGCGCACGGCGTCGACTTCAGCTTTGCGCCGGTGCTCGATCTGGATTACGGCGCCTCCAGCGTAATCGGCGACCGCGCCTTTCACGGCAACCCGCACGCGGTGTTCGAACTGGGGCAGGCGGTGATGCTGGGCATGAAGGACGCGGGCATGGCCGCCTGCGGCAAGCACTTTCCCGGTCACGGCTTCGTGGCGGCGGATTCGCATGTCGCCATCCCGGTGGACGAGCGTAGCCTGGCCGCTATCGCCGCCGCCGACCTCGTCCCCTTCCGGCTGATGATCGAAGCGGGGCTCGCGGCGATCATGCCCGCACATGTCGTCTACCCCCAGATCGACGACCGGCCCGCCGGATTTTCGCGCATCTGGCTGCACCAACTGCTGCGCCGCCAACTGGGATTCGACGGCACGATTTTCAGCGACGACCTCTGCATGGCGGGCGCCGCAGTGGCAGGCGGCGTGGTCGAACGCGTGGCGGCTGCGCTCGATGCCGGCTGCGACATGGCGTTGGTATGCAACCGCCCCGATCTGGCCGACGAGGTGCTGGCCAGGCTGCAGGTGGACTGGCCCGCACCCGCGCGTGCGCGGCTGGCACGCATGCACGGCCAGCCGCATCCGCCGACGATGACCGCACTGCGGGAATCGGCACGCTACGTGAGTGCGCTGCACCACATCGCCGGACTGGGACAGGAGTCCGCCGACCTCAACCTGCAAATCGACCCAACGGATTACTGTGGACGTGCATAAGCACGATCACCCGCACGGCGAGGGCGGACACCACGCACACGCAGCGGTCCCTGACGGCAATGGCAAGCTGGCCGTCGCCCTGCTGCTGACGCTGTCGTTCGCTGCGATCGAGGCGGTGGCCGGCTGGTGGTCGGGTTCGCTCGCGCTGCTGTCCGATGCGGCGCACATGCTCACCGATTCGTCCGCGCTGGGGCT
>DAOMWT010000065.1:0-14252 GCA_035436705.1 Thiobacillus sp.
CCTCGCCGGCCTGCTGCTGTTTGCCGGCCTGGCTGCGTGGCAGGCACGCCGGCTGCAGCTGCCCGTCGGTACATGGCTTGCACGGTGGCGACAGGGCGGCTTGAACTGGCCCGGCCGCACGCTCGTCGGCATGGTGGCGCTGCTGCTCATGCTGGGCGGCGCGATGGCGCAGCTGGCGTCCGGCTACCATGTGCTCGGCACCGACAAAGTCGGACAGGACGTGCTCTACATCAGCCTCAAAAGCATCCGCACCGGCCTGGTGATCGGTACGCTGACCACGCTGGTCACGCTGCCGCTGGCAATCGGCCTGGGCATCGTGGCGGGCTATTTCCGCGGCTGGGTGGACGACGCGATCCAGTACCTCTACACCGTGCTCAACTCGATCCCGGGCGTGCTGCTGATTGCGGCTGCCGTGCTGATCGTGCAGGTCTATATCGAATCCAACCCCGAACTGTTCGACACCGCCGCCGCGCGCGCCGACATTCGCCTGCTGGCGCTGTGCCTGATCATGGGCATGACCAGCTGGACCGGACTGGCGCGATTGCTGCGCGGCGAATCGCTCAAGCTGCGCACGCTCGATTACGTCGAGGCGGCGCGCGCCTTCGGCGTATCGAATGCACGCATCATCAGCCGCCACATTTTTCCCAACGTGTTCCATCTGGTGCTGATTGCGGTCGTTCTGGATTTTTCCGGGCTGGTGCTGGCCGAAGCGGTGCTGTCCTACGTCGGCGTCGGCGTCGATCCCTCCATGTACAGCTGGGGCAACATGATCAATGGTGCGCGCCTCGAACTTGCACGCGAACCGGCAGTATGGTGGCAGCTCGGTGCGGCGTTCGCCTTCATGTTCGCGCTGGTGCTTGCCGCCAACCTGTTCGCCGACGGTGTGCGCGACGCCTTCGACCCGCGTCTGGGAGGCCGCCGGTGAAGCCCCTGCTGCGGGTCGCGGGTCTCGTCACCGAAATCGGCCACGATGCGGATACCCTGCGCGTGGTCGATGGCGTGTCCTTTCATGTCGCCGCCGGCGAAACCTACGCGCTGCTCGGCGAGTCCGGCTGCGGCAAATCGATGACCGCGCTGTCGCTGATGCGCCTGCTGCCGGACGGCGGCCGCATCGTCGCAGGGGCGGTGCAACTGGACGAGCAGGATGTGCTGGCGCTGCCCGAGCGCGACATGCGGCGCGTGCGTGGCGGCGGCATGGCGATGATTTTCCAGGAGCCGATGCTGGCGCTGAATCCGGTCGTCAAGGTGGGCCATCAGATTGTCGAAGCGCTTGTCCTGCATCAGGGGCTGAGCGGGCAGGCGGCGCGGGAGGCGGCACGCGGACTGCTCGATTCGGTGGGGGTGCCGGATGCGCTGCGGCGGCTCGACAGTTACCCGTTCGAGCTGTCCGGCGGCCTGCGCCAGCGGGCGATGATAGCGATGGCGCTGGCCGGCCAGCCCAAGATCCTGATCGCCGACGAGCCGACCACAGCGCTCGACGTGACCATCCAGGCGCAGGTGCTCGATGTGCTGCGGAGCCTGCGCAGCGAAAAACGGATGGGCATGCTGTTGATCACGCACGATCTCGGGGTGGTGGCCGAGAACGCCGACCGCGTGGGAGTGATGTATGCCGGCGAATTGCTGGAAGAAGGGACGCGCGCTGCGTTTTTCGCGGCCCCGCAACATCCGTATAGCCGCATGCTGTTCGAGGCGCTGCCGCGTCCCGGTGATGGCGCGCGGCTGACCACGATTCCCGGCCAAGTGCCGAAGCTCGACGGTCGGATGCGTGGCTGCCGCTTCGCGCCGCGCTGTCCGTTTGCGATTGCGCGCTGCCGCGACGAATCGCCCGACTGGCAAGCGATCAACGATCAGCTGGTGCGCTGCCATCTGGCGGGCGTGCTGCCGCTGCGCAGCGCGCGCGCGGTGGCGACGCCGATGCATTCGACCCAGGTGGCGCAAGCCCTGCTGCAGGTGGACGGCCTGAAAGTGCATTTTCCGATCAGGCGCGGCTTCATCCAGCGCACCGTGGGCCACGTACGCGCGGTGGACGATGTGACGCTGGCGATCCAGCCAGGCCGCACGCTGGCGCTGGTGGGCGAATCCGGCTGCGGCAAGACCACTGTGGGCAAGGCGCTGCTGCGGCTGATCGAACCGACCGCGGGCAGCATCGTGCTGGCCGGCGAGACCGTCACCGCGCGCAATGCACCCACCCTGCGGCGACAGGCGCAGATGGTGTTCCAGGATCCGTTCAGTTCGCTCAATCCGCGCATGCGGGTGGCGGACATCCTGCTCGAGGGCATGGACGCCCTGGGAGTGGGGGCGGCTAACCAGCGCCGCGGCGCGGTTGCGCTGTTGTTGCGTCAGGTGGGACTGCCCGACGATGCGGGCGGGCGCTATCCGCATGCGTTTTCCGGGGGGCAGCGGCAGCGCATTGCGATTGCGCGGGCGCTGGCGGTGTCGCCCAGACTGGTGATTTGCGACGAACCGACCAGCGCACTCGACGTCTCGGTGCAGGCGCAGATACTGAATCTGCTGAAAGACTTGCAGGACAGCCTGGGTCTGGCCTATCTGTTCATCACCCACAACCTCGCCGTGGTCGATTATCTGGCGCACGAGGTGGCGGTGATGTATCTCGGGCGCATAGTCGAACAAGGCCCGGCGGCACAAGTGCTGCGCGCTCCGCGCCATCCTTATGCCCAGGCGCTGGTGAGTGCCGTGCCGCGTATCGAACCGCCGGCCGGGCAGCGCAGCGTTCGCCTGAGCGGCGACCAGCCGTCGCCGCTCAATCCGCCCAGCGGCTGCCATTTCCATCCGCGTTGCCCGCATGCAAGCGAAATATGCCGGCAAATCTATCCCGATCAAACCGTGGTGGGCAGCGGACACTGGGCGCGTTGCCACTGGGTGGCCGCGCAGGGGCAGGCGTTTTCTGAATGGAGTGTCAATTGAATACCGGCAAACGCAGCCGCAATTTCTGGATCGGCAACCTGGTTCTGGGCGCGGCCATGCTGATGCTGCTTTTCATGGGGCCGCTGTCGGATGCGCTGGGCATCTGGGCGGCGGTGCTGTGGATGGTGCTGGCCGCCGTCGGCATGGCACTGGTGATGTCGGACAAGTCGGATGAGCCGCCTGCGCCCGATTAGGGCGGGTTAGGTTGAGGCCGCTGGATCAGCGACGGGTTTCAGGGGTGTTTGACCACGATCTGCTGGCCCGTGCGGAGGCCGCTATCGTTCCTGAAAACCGGATTCCAGGTTTTGAGGTCGGCCAGACTGACGTCGAAACGCTGCGCGATGGCGTGCAGGCTGTCGCCGCGTTTGACGGTGTAATGGACAGGCCCGGCAGATTTTCCGGGAAAGGGGGTGAAGGCGACGTGCCGGAAGGCTTCGGGTTGCCGGGCGGCCGGTTCGTTCAGGGGCAGGCGCAAGGTCTGGCCGGCTTTGAGGCCGCCATCGAGGCCGGGGTTGGCCTGGGTCAACTGGGCGACGCTCAGGCTGTAACGGCGGGCCACGCCGAACAGCGTGTCGCCGCGCTCGACCTGGTGCCGGCTTGCGCTCATCGTTGTTGCCGCGGCAACGCTTTGCGCCGCGGCCATGCCACGGCCCCTGACAGGGACGAGAATGGTCTGCGCGCGCACCAGTTTGCCGCGTTTCAACTGAAACTGGTTGTGTTCTTCGAGGCGGGCGAGGCTGACATCGAAACGCTTGGCGATGGCTTCGGGACGTTCGCCTTTCTGTGCAGCATAGGGCTGCCAGGAGTCCCAGCTGGCGCTCTCCAGGTTGCGCTGGAATTTGTCGGCTTTGTCGACCGGGATCAGCAGGTTGACCGGTGTGTCGGAACGGATGAGCTTGCGCGGAAAAGCGGCGTTGAGTGCGATGAACTCGTCGCTGCTCATGCCCGCCAGCCGCGCGGCGGAATGGATGTCCATGCTGGCATGGACGGTGACCTGGTCGAAATAGGGCTGGTTGGGCAGCGCGTCGATGGCGATGCCGTACTGTTCGGGATTGCGGATCAGGTTCTTGATGGCGAGAAGCTTGGGAACATAATGGCGGGTCTCGCTGGGCAGGGACAGACTGGCGTAATCGGTGGGCAGTCCCTGCTGGACGTTCTTCTGGATGGCGCGCGCGACGCAGCCTTCGCCACAGTTGTAGGCCGCCAGCGCCAGCTGCCAGTCGCCGAAATCGAGATACAGCTTGCCCAGGTAGTCGAGCGCAGCCCGGGTGGCGGCGGTGAAGTCGCGCCGGCCGTCGTACCAGTTGTCCTGCTTGAGGCCATAGAGGCGGCCAGTGGAGGGAATGAACTGCCAGATGCCCGAGGCGGCAGATGGCGATAGCGCGGTGGGGTTGAATGCGCTCTCGATCATCGGCAGCAATGCGATTTCCATCGGCATCGCACGGCGGTCGACTTCCTCGACGATGTGGAACAGATAGCGGCGCGCGCGGTCGACCATGCGGCGCACGGATTCCGGCCGCGCCGCGTACCAGGATTCGTGCACGGCAACGAGCGGGTTTGGCGTGGCGTCTTCGATCTTGAAGCCGTTGCGGATGCGCTGCCAGACATCGTCCTGGCTGGCGCTGGCGGAGGAAACGTCGGCGGCTGTGCTGCTGGCGTCAGCGCCCCATTCCAGGATCTGGATGGCGGCGAGGGATTCCGTTGCAGCAGCAGGGTAGCTGAAAAGCAGTGCCACCACGGCCAGGCTGAACCGGTTTAATTTGATGCCGGCCGGTCGGTGACGGGCCAATTTGATTCCGGGCAAGTCGGTCTCCCGTACTCAACAAGCGCTCATCCTAAGGGGTCGGACCGGGGCGGTCAACCATCCCAGGCGTCCTTGGCGGCGCGGATGGCGCCGAACGTCTCGGCCGGGCTGGGATGGGGCCGATTCAGGTAACGGGCGGCAAAGGCCGTCATATCAGGATCGTGAAAGCGCAGAAACGGATTGGTGGCTTTTTCCAGAGCAAGGGTGGACGGCAGGGTGGGCTGATTGCGTGAACGCCGCGCGCGATCCTGCCGTTCGCGTTCCAGCAGGGCGGGATTGTCGCCGTCCAGGGTTTTGGCGAAGTCGATATTACTTAAGGTGTATTCATGCGCGCAGCAGACTCGGGTAGCATCGGGCAGGGCCAGGATGGCATCGAGACTGGCGGCCATCATTGCCGCGCTGCCCTCGAACAGCTTGCCGCAGCCGCAGCCGAATACGGTGTCGCCGCAAAACAGGAAACCGTGGCCGACGTAGCTGAGGTGGTCGAGCGTGTGGCCGGGCGTGGCAAGAACCTCGAAATACACCTCCGGCCGGGTTAACGTCACGCAATCGCCGCCGTGCAGGGGATGGCTGACGGCGGGAATGCGGGGGTTCTCCGGGGCGTAGATGGCACAGCCGTAGCGTTGATGCAGCAGGGTGTTGCCGCCGGTATGGTCGCGGTGATGATGGGTGATCAGCAGCGCCGTCAGCGCGAGCCGATGCGCATCGAGAAAGGCAATCAGCGGCGCCGGGTCGCCAGGATCCACGGCGACGGCGTGGCGGCCGTCGTGCAGCACCCAGATGTAGTTGTCGGTGAACGCGGGCAGAGGGATGAGGGTCAACATGAATAGGTTGCCGGACAGGAGGAATGACTATGTTATCCAAGCTGGATGAAGGATGGTTCGATACGCCGCTGGGAAAGCATTTGCTGTTCCGCGAGCGGCGCTATTTCGACCGTGCAGTGTCGGATGTATTCGGTTTCAACGCCGTGCAGGTGGGGCTGCCGCAGATCGATTTCCTGCGTAACAGCCGGATTCCGCTGCGGGTGACGTGCGCGGTGGAAGCGCCCGCCCAGGTCCGGGCCGACTCCATGTTCCTGCCGTTCGAGAGCCAGTCGCTCGATTTGCTGCTGCTGCCGCACGTGCTGGAGTTCAGCGCCAATCCGCATCAGGTGCTGCGCGAGGCCGAGCGCGTGCTGCGCCCGGAAGGCCGCCTGGTGCTGGCCGGGTTCAATCCGCGCAGCCTGTGGGGGCTGGCGCGCAGGCTACAGGGCGGCGAATGCGGTTATCCGTGGAACGGCAGCTTCCTGAATATTTCGCGGGTGAAAGACTGGATGGCGTTGCTGGGCCTCGAGGTGGCGGCCGGCAGCATGTGCTGCTACCGTCCGCCGATCAACCGCGCAAACTGGCTGCGCCGGCTGCGTTTCATGGAACCCGCCGGCGATCGCTGGTGGGCGATGGGCGGCGGCGTGTATTTTCTGCAGGCGGTGAAGCGCGTGCAGGGCATGAACATCATCCTGCCGCAGTGGAAAACGCCGGTGACGCAACGTTTTCTGTCGCCTGCGGCCAAGGTGATCAATCTCAAACAGTATCGGGTCCATCGTGAACGCTGACACCATTTACATATACAGCGATGGCGCCTGCAAGGGCAATCCCGGTATCGGCGGCTGGGGTGCCCTGCTGGTGACGGGCGGCCACCGCAAGGAAATCTATGGCGGAGAGGCCTCCACCACCAACAACCGCATGGAAATGACCGCGGTGATCCGTGCGCTGGAGCTGCTGAAGCGTCCCTCCACGGTCGAAGTCCACACCGACTCGCAGTATGTGCAAAAAGGCATCAGCGAATGGCTGCCCGGCTGGAAGCGGCGCAACTGGCGCGCCGCCGACGGCAAGCCGGTGAAGAACCAGGATCTGTGGCAGCAGCTCGACGCCTTGAATCAGCAGCACCGCATCGAGTGGAAATGGGTGCGGGGTCATGCCGGCCACCCCGAAAACGAACGTGCCGATGTGCTGGCCAACCAGGGCGTCCTGCAGGCGCAACAACACTGAAGCTGACACTATGCGGCAAATCATTCTGGATACCGAAACCACCGGCCTCGACCCCAGCCAGGGGCATCGCATCATCGAAGTGGCGGCGGTGGAGATGGTCAACCGGCGGCTCACTGGCAATCACCTGCACCGTTATGTGAACCCGGATCGCGACATCGACGCCGGGGCAATGCAGGTGCACGGCATCACTCCCGAGTTCCTGCAGGACAAGCCGCGCTTTGCCGGCATTGCCCGCGAGTTCGTTGATTTCATCCAGGGCGCCGAACTCATCATTCACAACGCGCCGTTCGACGTGGGCTTTCTCAATATGGAGCTGCGCCTGCTGGAGATGTCGCCGCTGGCGACCTGGTGCGACGGCGTGACCGACACCCTGGCGCTGGCCAAGACGCTGCACCCTGGCCAGCGCAACAACCTGGATGCGCTTTGCAAACGCTATGGCGTGGACAACACGGCGCGCACGCTGCACGGCGCATTGCTCGACTGCGAGCTGCTGGCGGCGGTGTACCTGGCGCTGACGCGCGGCCAGGAAAGCCTGTCGATCGGGCTGGACATACGCAGTGAGCAAGCCGCCCGGGATGCCGCGCACGCACGGCCCAGGCCTATCCTGCTGGCGGCGTCGGAGGCCGAACTGGAGGCACATGCAAGCCTGCTGGAGGCGATTGCCAAGGAAAGCAAGGGCACTTGCCTGTGGGGCGCGGAGCAGGGGGCGGCTTGACGGTTCGGGTGCCGCGCAGGCGGGGGGCGTTATGCCGCATCGCGCGCCTGGGGCTGGCTCTCGCCTGTCTGCTCCTCGCTCCGGCGCCGGCCCTCGCTGCGCGGGTGGCGGTGGTGCTGAGCGACGATTCGGCGCCCTACCAGGAGGTCTATCAGGTCATCCGCGCGTATCTGGACGGCACCCGTCACGAGGTTAGCCGGCTGGATGCCGATGGATTGACCGCGCCCTCATTGAACGAGGCCCGGTTGACCGTTGCCGTGGGGGTGCGCGCAGCCGAAGTGGTGGCGATGCTTCCGACGCGGCCACCGGTGCTGGCGGTGCTGGTGCCGCGGGCGTGGTACCTCAAAACCGGGCACACCCGCCTGAGCGACGGTGGCCGCCGCAGTGCGTCGGCAATCTATCTGGACCAGCCGTTCGAACGGCAGGCACAGCTGATCCGTCTGGCTTTTCCCGAAGCACGGCGTGTGGGCGTGCTGTCGAGCAGGGAACAGGGCGGGCTGCTGGCGGAACTGGACGTGGCCTTGCGTTTGCAGCAGCTCAGCCTGGTGCACGCCACCCTGGCCGAGGATGAACGGCTGATCCCGCAGCTTGAAAACGTGTTGTCCGAGGCCGATTTATTGCTGGCCTTTCCCGATCCGCAGGTGTTCAACCGCAATACGGCGCAAAGTATTTTGCTCACATCCTACCGTTACCACGACCCGGTGCTGGGCTATTCGCGCTCGCTGACGCGGGCGGGGGCATTGTTGTCGCTGCACTCCAGCCCGGCACAGATCGGCCGCCAGACTGCCGAATGGGCGAGCAGTGCCTTGCAGGGCAGCGTGGCGCGTCTGCCGTTGCCAGCCCCTCCTGCCTATTTCAGCATTTCGATCAATGAACGGGTGGCGCGTTCGCTCGGCTTTACGTTGCCGCCGGCAGCCGAACTGGAAAAGCGTTTGGGGGGGGGCGCTAATGGCGGCTTCATTGGGAATACGGGGACGCGTCATGGTTCTGGCCATGGTGCCGGTGGCGATTGTCGGTGTCTTGCTGCTGTTTCAGCTCATTACCGGAAAAATCGACGATCTGGATCAATCGTTGCGCACCCGTGCCGTGGCGATCGCGCGCCAGTTGGCGCCAGCGGCCGAATACGGCGTGGCCTCGGGGAATATCGGGGTGCTGCAGACCCTGCTCGAAAAAGCGGCGATCGAGCCCGATATCCGCGGGGTGGCGGTATTCACCGATAGCGGCCAGAGGCTGGCGCAGGTTGGTCTCGGGGTATGGGCCTATCCCGAGCAGGGGGGGCTGCCCGTGGATCGCATCCATCAGATCGAATACGAAGACCGGCTGGTGTATTACGCGCCGGTCACGCGTACCGAGGTGGGGGTGGATGATTTCAATGCGGTCGACGAACGGGCGCCGCCGCAGGGTACCCAGACCCGGCTGCTGGGCTGGGTCGGGCTGGACGTATCGCGCAGCGCCACCATCAAGAGCCAGCGCGATGCCATTCTGCGCAGCCTGGCCATCTTGCTGGCGGGTCTGGGCGTCAGCCTTTATCTGGCCTGGCGTATCGGACGCCAGATCACGCGGCCGATTCTGGCCTTGACGCATACGGTCAGCCGCATTGGCGAGGGACACCTGGACGAGCGGGTGGAGTTGAGCGGACAAGCCGAACTGGGCATGCTGCAACGCGGCATCAATCACATGGCGGCACATTTGCAGACGATGCAGGATCAGATGCAGGAAAAAGTTGATCGGGCCACGGCACGCCTGGTCTATCAGGCCAGCCACGATGCCTTGACAGGGCTGATTAACCGCCGCGAATTCGAGCAGCGGCTGGAGCGCACCCTGCTGTCGGCCTTGCAGCAAGATCGGGAGCACGCGTTGTGTTACATGGATCTCGATCAATTCAAGGTGATCAACGATTCCTGCGGCCATGCGGCAGGCGACGAACTGCTGCGCCAACTGACCCTGCTGCTGAAGGGCAAGCTGCGCGAACGCGATACGCTGGCCCGCCTGGGAGGCGACGAGTTTGCACTGCTGCTGGAAAATTGCAGCATGCCGGATGCGCTGGAGGTGGCGGACAGCTTCCGGGCCGAGGTGCAGCGCTTCCGTTTCAAATGGGGGGATCGCATTTTCTCGGTCGGCATGAGCGTCGGCATGGTGGCGATCAACCGCGACAGCGGCACCGCAGCGAGCCTGCTGTCGGCGGCGGATGCCGCGTGTTACGTGGCAAAAGACCGCGGCCGCAACCAGATTCACGTGTATGAAAGCCGCGATTCCGATCTGGTGCGCCACCGCGGCGAAATGCAATGGGTGACGCGGGTTCAGCGGGCGCTGGAAGAGCAGCGCCTGCGTTTGTCGTGGCAGGAAATCCGCCGCACCGACGGTGCAGCGGAGCCCACCCGCCACGTCGAGCTGTTGCTGCGGATGGTGGACGACGACGGCAGCGAAATTCTGCCGATGGCTTTCATCCCGGCAGCGGAGCGTTATTCCATCATGCCCGCACTCGACACCTGGGTGATCGAGGAAACGCTGCGCCTGTGCCGGCAGTATCTGGCGGCGGATTGCGTATTGCGTTACCTGTTTGCGGTCAACCTGTCGGGGGCGTCGCTCAAGGACCCGGCTTTTCGCAGCATGCTGCTGGCGCGGCTGCAGGAAAACCCCGTCCTGGGACCGCACCTGTGCTTTGAAATCACCGAGACGGCGGCCATCGGCAACCTCGCCGTGGTCAACGATTTCATCGAGGCCATGCGCGGCTTCGGGTGCAGTTTCGCACTGGACGATTTTGGCAGCGGCTTGTCGTCCTTCACCTATCTGAAAAATCTGAAAGTGGATTATCTCAAGATCGACGGCGCATTCGTGCGCGATATCGCGACCAATCCGATCGATCGTTCAATGGTCGAAGCCATACACCGCATCGGCCACCAGATGGGGCTGAGAACGGTGGCCGAGTATGTTGAGTCGGATCGGATCCTGGCGCTGTTGAGGCAGATCGGGGTGGACTATGTGCAGGGGAGCGGCATACACCGCCCGGAGCCCCTGGAAAAACTGTGCGATCAAACCTGAGCGCAGGCCCGGTGTTTCAGGCGGCTACGCCAAAACCGGCATTGACGACGGCCTGTTCCAGGGCGGCGCGGTCGATCCGGGCGGGATCGTAGGCCACGCGCGCCCGAGCGGGCGTGAGCGTGACCTCGACGCTGCGTACACCGGGTAATGCGGCCAATACCTTCTGCACGCTATTGACGCAGCCACCGCAGGTCATGCCGGTCACGGATAAAACGATTTCGTTCATGCTGTCCCCCGAAGGAAATTTCAGGTGACGATTTTATTCCAGCTGAAAAACAAAAGCCCGCGGATTGTGTCCGCGGGCTTGCGATTCGGGTGGAAATCACTTCTTGCGCGGGCGTTTGCGCAGGGTTTCCTTGGTATGGTCGATCAGACGGTCGGCCACCACCTCGGCGTCGACCGCGAAGGTCCCGTTGGCCAGCGCGGCCTTGACCGATTCGACCTTGCCCGCATCGGCGACATCGATCGATGCCAGTTGGGATTCGAGCGACCGGATACGGGTACTGGACTCGGTCAATGTCAGCGAATCGCCACTGCCTGTGGTGGGGGCAGCGGTTTTGCCGGCACCCTTGCCCTTGGTGGAAGAGACTTTGCCGGCAGCGGGCGGGGTGATGCGCTTGTCGATTTTCACGAACTGGATTCCTGTGGGCCTGTTTTCCGGAATGGATGCAACTTACCTTTGTATACGGCATGGTTCCGGAAAACCTTAATTGAATCTACCCTAGCATATGCGAGGCCATACCGTCCGCCAGTTTGGGCTCGAACCAGGTGGATTTGGGCGGCATGACTTCATTGGCATCGGCCACCGCCATCAGGTCTTCCATGCGGGTGGGGTGGAGCGCGAGCGCCAGCGCCATTTCGCCGCTGTCGACCCGTTTTTCGAGTTCGGCCAGGCCGCGGATGCCGCCGACGAAATCGATGCGCTTGTCGCGCCGGGGGTCGGTGATGCCAAGAACGGGTGCGATCAGGTTGTTCTGCAGCAGGCTGACGTCCAGGCGTCCCACAGGATCGGCCGGGATGAGGTCGGGGCGGATGGTCAAGCGGTACCAGCGGCCGGCCAGATAGAGGCCGAAGCTGCCCGGCTGCTCCGGCTTGACCGCGCTGGCGGCGGGGGCGATGCTGAAGGCGGCGGCTGCGTGCTCCAGAAAGGCTTCTGCGGAAAGTCCGTTGAGGTCGGCGATGACCCGGTTGTAATCCAGGATGCGCATCTCGTGCGCGGGAAAGATCACCGACAGGAAGAAGTTGTAGGGCTCGGCACCGGTGTCTCCCGGATTGGCGGCACGCCGCGCGGCGGCGATGCGCGACGCCGAAGCGGAACGGTGGTGGCCGTCGGCGATATAAAGCGCGGGCATGGCGTTGAATACGGCGGTGATGCGCGCCAGAATCGCGGGATCCCGGATCGCCCAGAGGGTGTGCCGCACGCCGTCGAGTTCGGCGTCGGAATCGGGTGCGCCGCTGGACGCGGCCGCCAGGATGGTGTCGATCTCGGGCGCGGCGGGATAGGCCAGCAGCACCGGACCGGTCTGCGCGTCGAGCGCGTCGATCTGCCGTACGCGGTCGTCTTCCTTGTCGGGCCGGGTGAATTCGTGCTTGCGGATGCGGTTGGTATCGTAGTCCGCCACCGAGGCGGCAGCCACGATGCCGGTCTGGCTGTGGCTACCCATCACGATGCGGTAGGCGTAGTAGCAGGGCGCCGGATCGCGCATCAGCACGCCGGCTTTAATCATGGCCTGCAGATTTCCGGCGCCCTTGGCATAGACCTCGGGGGCGTAGGGGCTGGTATCCGCAGGCAGGTCGATTTCCGGCTTGGAAATGTGCAGGAAGCTCCACGGGCGGCCGCCCGCCCGCTCACGGGCTTCTTCCGTCGACAGCACGTCATAGGGCGGGGCGACGACATCGTTGGCGCGTCCCGGTGCGGGACGGAGGGCGGCGAAAGGCTGGATCAGATTCATGAGTACTTATTGTGCGGTTGGGATGGGATCGCCGAGCGCGGCGAGGAATGCGGTCACTGCGCCGACGCGCCGGCTGATATCGGGCAGGCTGGTGCTCAGCTTCAGCCGGTCGGGACCGGCGAGCCGGTAGCCGGCCCTGCCCTGGATCAACCCGATGATTTTACCCGGATCCACCGGCGGGTTGGGAACGAATTGCACGTTCATCCCTTCGCCGGACACGTCCAGCCTGGCAATGCCGTAGGGGCGGGTTGACATGCGCAGACGGTGCACGGCCAGTAGGGCGCGTGTCGTATCGGGCAGTTCGCCAAAGCGATCGATCAGTTCCTCCTGCATCAGCGCCAGATCGTCAGGGGTTTGACAACTCGCCAGCCGTTTGTACAGCACCAGCCGTTCGTGCACGTCGGGGCAGTAGTCTTCCGGCAGCAGCGCCGGCAGGTGCAGGTTGATCTCGGATACCACGCCGAGCGGCTGGCTCATGTCCGGCTCTTTGCCGGCCTTCAGGCTCGCCACCGCGCCGGCCAGCATGTCGTTGTAGAGTGAGAAGCCGACTTCGAGGATCTCGCCGCTCTGCTTGTCGCCGAGCACTTCGCCGGCGCCGCGGATTTCAAGATCCTGCATGGCGAGATGGAAGCCGGAGCCCAGTTCCTCCATCAACTGGATGGCCTCCAGCCGCTTCTTCGCCTGTGGCGTGAGACTGCGGTCTTCCTCCACCAGCAGATAGGCGAAGGCCTGGTGGTGCGAACGCCCGACGCGGCCCCTGAGTTGATGCAGTTGGGCGAGCCCGAACTTGTCGGCGCGGTTGATCAGGATGGTGTTGGCGGTGGGAATATCGATGCCGGTTTCGATGATGGTGGTGCACAAGAGTATGTCGTAGCGCTGCTGATAGAAATCGCGGATCACCTGTTCCAGTTCGCGTTCGCCCATCTGCCCATGGCCGACACGGATGCGCGCCTCCGGCAGCAGCTTTTCCAGCCGTTCGCGCATGGCCTCGATGGTGCTGACTTCGTTGTGCAGGAAATAGACCTGGCCGCCGCGCTTCAATTCGCGCAACACCGCCTCGCGGATCAGCCCGGCGGAAAACGGCTGCACGAAGGTTTTCACCGCCAGCCGTTTCTGCGGGGCGGTGGCGATGACCGAGAAATCGCGGATGCCTTCGAGCGACATCGCCAGCGTGCGCGGAATCGGCGTGGCGGTCAGCGTCAGCACGTCGACCTCGGCGCGCAATGCCTTCAGCTGTTCCTTCTGGCGTACGCCGAAGCGGTGTTCCTCGTCGAGGATGACCAGCCCGAGTCGGGCGAACTTGACATCCTTCTGGATCAGTCGGTGGGTGCCGATGACAATGTCGATCCTGCCTTCTTTCAGCGCGGTGAGTGCCTCGGCCTGCTCCCTGGCGGTGCGGAAGCGCGACAACTCGGCGAGCTTCACCGGCCAGGCCGAAAAACGGTCGGAGAAATTCTGGAAATGCTGTTCGACCAGCAAGGTGGTCGGCACCAGCACCGCCACCTGATAGCCGCCCATCACCGCCATGAAGGCGGCGCGCAGCGCGACCTCGGTCTTGCCGAAGCCGACGTCGCCGCACACCAGCCGGTCCATCGGCTTGCCGGACTGCATGTCGGCCATCACCGCGGCGATGGCGGCGGCCTGGTCGGGGGTTTCCTCGTAGCCGAAGCCCTCGGCGAAGGCCTCGTAGTCGTGCGGCGAGAACTGGAAGGCGTGGCCCTCGCGCGCCGCGCGCAGCGCGTACAGGTTCAGTAGCTCGGCGGCGGTGTCGCGCGCCGCCTGCATGG
>DAOMWT010000066.1:0-14136 GCA_035436705.1 Thiobacillus sp.
GCACGCGTAAAATATGCAGCATGAATCACGGATAAATCAGGCCGAATCAATAGGCCCCGCAATATAACCATGCCCGAGCAAAGGTGCATCTTTAATCAGCACCCGCGATGCCTGCCAGACCTCGGTCCGCTCGGATGCAGTTGTCAGACTGGTGACCGACCCCCCGCGCGCCAGGATGCGTTGCACGGAATCGATGAACAGGTCCTGGGTGACCCAGGCAAAAGCTGCTGCAAAGACCATCGCTATGACGACAAAGAAACGCCCCTGCATCGTGCGCGGCCTCAGATACAGATAAAAAGCCGTTGCCACCGCGAATCCTGCCCAGGCGCCGCGCGAATAAGTGGCCACCATGATGCCGAGCGCCAGAAGCATACCCAAGCGAAAAAAACGCGGCCTGCGCTCCAGGAAGTAGAAAAAGGCCATGCCTGCCAGCACCCCAAGCGTATTGGGATGCGCAAACGGATTCTGCAAACGGCCTACACCGCTCTGACCGGCGTGATAAATCCAATTGGGGAAAATGGGGAGCATCACCATGGTGATCAGCAGCATGAACAGCAGCACGGCGAACGCCACCCGCAACAGCCAGTTCTCACGCTCGACTGGATTGGCCGGTGCACGCCCCACGATGGCCGCGATCAGGAACAGCAACAGCACCCACTCCGCAACACGATAGAGAGCGAGCAGCAGGTCCTGCCCCCGCAATACCACCAACGCATCGATCACATACCAGCCAAAGATCAGCATCGGTAGAACGAACAAGCCCCCCACTTTCGGCATGGCCGCTGCCTGCTTGCGGCTGGTGTTGAAAAAATTGAACACAAACGCCAAGCCAACCAGAAAGAACATGGCAATGCGGCCGATGGACTGGGGATTGAACAGGTCGGCCTTGGTGATCCCACTGGGATCGAATGCCACGATCGCCGGCATGTTGGCGACCCATACCCAGAACAGCAGCAGATACAGCGCAAGCTGCCCGTTCTGCATGGCAACGTGGCGAGCCCAGGCATAACCCCCGGCAATAATGGCCAGGACGACGATAAGAACCGACAACAGAATGGCCAGGGGCGGAATCAGTGCAGACAGCAATCCCAGAAAGACCGCGACAAACGCTACGACCAAGCCGCCTGCCGACCAGGCGAGAACGCTTGTCCAATTAATGCTTCGCATATCCCCATACTCCGTTCGAATGGTCAGCTCGCCGCATCACAGCGGAAAAGCAGTCCCATAAATGCTGGATGTACATCGGTCCGCCCGTATGTTTCATTGTTCCTGCAACAGGTGTTCGAGCATGCGGCAACGCATGGCCTGCTGGTGCGCGGTGGCTTCATAGCCTTCGCTGGCTCCCACAGCGAGCATGCGCAGCAAATACACGATGATCAGCATGCGCGCGTGATCTTCGGCCACGGGGTGTAGCCGGGCATATTCCCGTGCCACAGGTTGCGAAAAAACTGACCGCAGCGAAGTCAATATCTGTTCCGGCCCGCGCCGGCGCACCAGCGCCTCGGTCTGGTAGCAGAAATGCAGGGCATCCAGCCAGGCCCAGCCATCACGGCGCGCATGTTCCCAGTCCAGCACGAACAGCGCGCCCTCCTTGCCAGAGCGGATGTTCCACGGGACGAAATCACCATGCTCGATGCATGCCCGTAAGGCCGGGCCGGGCACCTTGCGCAAATATCGCATCGCGTCCGACAGCACGCCGGGCCGATCGGCCTCGCACATCAACTGCGCAACATCCTCTTCAAGCTGGTCGACCACGGTATGCCAAGGCACCGTGTCTTCGCCGAGCAGACGTGCAAGGAAAGCAAAATGCCGCTCGGCAAGAACCGGTTCTGCCGGGCATTCCGGCCCTGCGGATTCGACGATGAAGAAATCGTCCGGCCCACTGTATTCACCCTGTGCGATCACGCGCGGCAAGCCCGTTTCCAGCGGCGCCGCCGCCAGGACCTCGGCCTCTCTCCGCAAAGCCTGCACCGCCCCCGGCGTATCGGCGATACGCGCATAGGCCAGGCCATTTCCGGCGGCGTCCATGATTTTCAGCGTCAGCTTGGCGCGCGGGCCGGGCGAACCCTTGAGCAAACCGATTGTCGCGGGGTTGGCATCCGGCATCGCTTTCGACAAAGGCCCGAGATCGGGACACACGCCCGCCAGCGACTCGACTGTTTCCACCCATCCCAGCCGCGCCCGCCACGACAGGGTACGCGCCAGCGTCATCCGGTACAGGCGACCCGTCCACCGCGAGGGGTAATACATAGCCAAGGCCGACCGCAACACCCTGTCGTTGGCGCATGGCAGCACCAGATGCACGCTGCCGTTGCGCCGACGCAGCACGACATAACGCGGTGCACGCGTATCGTCGGCATCGCCCTCGTCTGCAGACCTGGTACGCCACACCCAGACCAGATACAACAGCGCAGCCACCTCGCCCGCCACCAGCGCATACATGATGCCGCGCTCGCCCAGTTCACGCACGGTCAGTAAGGCCAGCGCCACCGAAACAAGCGCCCACCAGAAGCTTGCATGTGCCAACAACCGGGTTTCACCCATCGTGCGGTGATAGTAGGCCGCCATGCGATAGCCATGGCCAAATAGATAGTAGAGCGCCTGCAACACCACCAGAATGGCGAACGGGCGATATTCCTCTCCATAGAGAAAGGCCATCAGCCATTCATCCGTCGGTAGCAATAGCAGGGCGAACAAGCCGAGCGCCACCCCGCCCATCAAACCGATCCGCCCCAGATAGGCGATCACCGCATGTCGTCCGGCATCGCGCAGATGCAAGGCCGCGCGCACCGGCACGACATTGTCCATCCACTGGAATGCCACGTTGACCGGACCGAGCAGATTCTGCGCTGCACGGATCGCACCCGCCGCCTGCTGGCCGATCATTCCTGCCCCCAACAGCACAACACCTTGCGAGCCCAGCCATTGCAACTGCCATGTCGCCAGAAAGTCCCGGCTTGCTCGCCAATGCAGGCCGATTACCGCGCGCGCTTCAGCGTAACTGGGGCGTATGCCGTGGCTCACGGCCGTGGCAACAGCCGAACAGGAAAAAGCCAAGGCCATTGCCAGCAATGCAGTACTCGGTGTCAGATCACCCGCATAGCCAAGCCACCCCAAAGTGGCCAACTGGCCGCCATAAGCAAGCAGGTCGCTGAAAAAGACCGCGCGATTTGCCGCCTTCACATACAAAGCTCGCCGCAACCAGTCCTGCAACTGGAAGCCGATCATCGCCAGGGCCAGCGGCCAGACCAGATGTTCGAGCCCGAGGTGTTCCGACCACAGCCCCATCAACCAGGCCAGGGCCTGCACCCCCACCAGCGTAACGCCCAGCACCAGCAGGGTATAACCAAAAAAACCACGAACCAGTTTGTACTGTATGCGGGGATCGGCTTCAGCAGGAACCGCCGTCATCATCGGCGAAACCACCAGCGACGCCTGGAAGGTATTGGCATAGAGCAAATAAGCCTGGGCCACGACATAGGCACCAAATGCTTCCAGCCCCATCACGCGGGCGAGCAGCACACCCGTAACAAAATTACTCCCGCTCACCAGCGCCTGATCGCTGAGGGACCAAAGGTGTGAGTGCTGTGGTGGGATGCGTGCTCTCATTCCACCGCGGCGACGAAGCCATCTGTTGACGGGGTATTCTCTATTGCAGCGGCAATATCCCTCTCAATCGGTGCATAGATATCTGCTACCAACGCATCCCAGTTTTGTTCTTGCGCACGTTTACGTGCCCCTGCGGACTTGTCTGCATAAGCAGAGTAGTCCGCAAATAGTTGGGCCAGACCATCGGCCATGACTGCCACCAGGCTTTCCACGCCATGCCTCGATGTGTCCAGCGCGATTCCGCAGGAGTCATTCACCAGCACGCCTGGCCCCCCCAGCTTCAGGCAAACGACGGGCAGGCCATGCTGCATGGCTTCCAGCACCACCATCCCACCGGAATCGTGCAGGCTGGGGAACAGCAGCACATCGTGATTGCGGTACAAATCGGCGAGTTCACACTGGCCGATCCAGGATGTCCAATCGATGCTGTTTGCGACGCCCAGTTGCCCCGCCAATTGTCTCCAGCGCGCTTCATCCGGGCCGCTGCCGATCAGCGTAAGTCTTGCGCCGGGATAGCGTTTGAGAAAGCTTGCGAAACTGGCCAGGCCAAGATGCATGCCTTTCCAATAGAGGAGACGCCCCACATAAATAATTCTGGGGGCAGACATGGCGGGCTCTTCACGCAACTCACCCACTTCCCTGTCATCCAGGGCGATGGCGAGCTTGATCCGGGTCTTGGGCCAGTAGCGGCGCGGCACAAGATTCCGCGTTTGCTCCGAGGTGACATAAATCTGCTCTGCCTGGGCAAACGTCCGCCACATCATGGGGTCGAATTTCACCAGCACGTTTGCCGCATCTCGCACGGCATCCAGCACCCACCCCTTCCAGCCATACCCGGCGCGCAAGCGCCACGGCGCGCGCTCCCCCCCCGCGACGGGGCCGAAGATGAAGGGAATGCCCAATCCCCCCATGAAGCTGGGCTGCCTTGCACTGACGAAAGTGACATGATGCACACGGTCGAACGCGTGTTCGGCATGTTTCTGCCGGGCGAGCTGGTAAGCCCCCCACTGCCATAGCAGATAGTAGAGGTGCACGCCCCGCCCACCCTTCTTCCACCAGCTTGCCCACTTCGGCAGGTCGTAATAGATGAAGTGCAGACGATCGCGAATCTCGGGTTCGAGCCGCAGATATTCCGGCTCGATGGTCTTCTGGTTGTTGCGCCGTGTCAGCGCCCAGACCTCATGGCCGTGCCGCGCCAGGGCCAGTGCCCAGTTCCACCCCACGCCGGGTTCGGAACCCTTGCCAGGCTCGCAAGCATAGGCGGAGAGCAGGATGCGCAATGGCTTGCGAAGGGTGTCGCTCATCGTGCAGACCCGATGCGCGCCGCGGTGCGCGCTGCGAGGTAATCGAGCGGCGCTGCCACCGCCGCTGCGAGGGTTTCTTCCAGGCCGCGCCCGGTATCGATGGGAATGGCATGCAGTTGTTGCGCAAGACGGGCGTAGCCGGCGGAAAGGGTGTGTGCTGCTTCCAGGCTGATCTCGCCTTTTCTCGCCACGAGCAGTTCGGGCGGCGCATGCAGCACCAGCCAGATATCCGGCCTGGGCACCAGACCGGCGAGCAGGCGCTGGAGGAAGCTGCCGCGCGGCAAGCGGTATCGTGCCGGGTCGACCAGCATGTCGTGATAGTAGCGATCAAACACCACCAGATTTGAACGTACTTTGGCAGGATAGACCCAGCGCAGCCATCCCATCCAGTAATCAAGGATGAACAGACCAACCTTCGCGGCACTGGCAAGGTGACCGCGTGGTGTTTGCCCGTGCGGGTCGGTGACCGCCGCGCCACCGGAGGCGGTGCCGAAATGCGGGCGCAGGTGGAAGCGGCGCACCCGCCGGAAGGCGGGGGCCAACTCGCGTTCGAGGTGTTCGATCACGGTGGTCTTGCCGCTGCCATCTGGCCCCAGAACGGCGATCACCAAGCCGGTGGGCTGCAGGGTGCGGCGCAACCGGCGCAGCCATTCCCTGCCCCGGCTGATCATCCGCTCACTGAACGTTTCCGAGGAAAGCCTGCGACCCAGCATGCTTGGCAATTCGAGGCGGTGCTGTTCAAACCACGCCACATCACACGCAGCAATCGCATCGATGATGGAAGCCTGCATTTCGGATGGCACGAGCCGCGCGAGCACGGCACGGCAGCCCGCCGGATCTTCGACCAGCAGGGCAGCCAACTGGTCGAGGTGGCGCGATTCGACCAAGGCCTTGTCGATTCGTTTGACGAGGTAATACTCGAACTCGACAGCGGCAGCAGGAATCCAGAAACCGGCACGGCCTAAACGGCGTGAAGCGAGTACCTGTTCGTAAAAAAGATAAGGCCGCCCTTTGGTGTGCAAATTAAATTTTCCATGCGTGACGAACGCAAAATCTAGTTGCAAGTGAACCACATGCTCATGCTCTTGCTTGGCAAGCACAAAGGCACAAGCTGTAGTGTCATATTGAACTAGTTGTGCCAAACGCGCCCCCGGGACGACCCCGGGTTTGCTGAAGAGCTTCGGCAATCGCAGGAAATCCGCCTCGGACACCATGAAGTCGATGTCCGAATCGATGTGGTCGGGATAGCCCTGATAGCCGGACAGGATCACATAAGGGAAGCCATGCACTTCGAGCGTGGCGCAGAAACCGAGAAACATTTGCCTGCGCAGGGCATCGGCATTGCCCGACGCAGCCCCTCTTGGATGAGGCTGCGCGGACGCAGCAAGAACGGCTTCAACCGGTTGATTCACTGCAATCCGGCTTGAAAATCCTGATACGCCACAGCCAGACCGCTTTGCATATCGGTCGTCGCTTTCCACCCCATCGCGTTCAGCCTGTCCACGTTCATCAGCTTGCGCGGGGTGCCGTCGGGCTTGGTGCTGTCGAATTCGAGTGCGCCCGAATAGCCCACCACGTCTTTCACGGTTTCGGCCAGCTCGCGGATGCTGAGGTCGTGGCCCACGCCAATGTTCATCAGCGGCGGCAGGCCGTCGTTGCGATCCTGCCCCAGCAGCGGGACAAACTTCTCGTCCGGCAGGTTCATCAGGTAGACGCAGGCGTCGGCCATGTCTTCGCTGTAGAGGAATTCGCGCTTCGGCGTGCCGGTTCCCCACACGGAAACCGAAGGTTCAAGTTGCAAGTTGCAAGTTGCAAGGAGTTGATCTTTGAGATCCTGCGGGATGGGGCCATATCGGGCTTCGTCCTGCTCGATGGCGGGCCAGTTGCGCTCCGATGCCAGTTTGGCCAGATGAAACTTGCGGATCATCGCCGGGATGACATGCGAGTTCATCAGGTTGTAGTTGTCGCCGGGGCCGTACAGGTTGGTGGGCATGACGGCGAGGTACTGGGTTTGGTACTGCCGGTTGTAGCTCCAGCACATTTCGATGCCGGCGATCTTGGCCAGGGCGTAGGGGC
The DNA here is from genome assembly GCA_035436705.1 of Thiobacillus sp. Classification (GTDB taxonomy): domain Bacteria; phylum Pseudomonadota; class Gammaproteobacteria; order Burkholderiales; family Thiobacillaceae; genus Thiobacillus. Next base: position 6,990 of record DAOMWT010000066.1, read on the forward strand.
GGTTGGTTGGCTCCAGCTCGCTGGTCAGCAGGTGCTCTTCCTTCATCGGCTGCGGCGCCAGCTTGGGATAGATGCAGCTTGAACCGAGGAACAGCAGGCGCTTCACATCATTCTTGTACGCAGCATGGATGACGTTGGTCTGGATGGCGAGGTTGTCGCGGATGAATTCGGCGGGGTAGGTGTTGTTGGCGTGGATGCCGCCAACCTTGGCTGCGGCCAGGAAGACGTAGTCGGGCTTCTCGGCGGCGAAGAATTCTTCGACTGCAGCCTGGCTGGTGAGGTCGAGTTCGGCGTGGGTGCGGGTGAGGAAGTTGCTGTAGCCCTTGGCGCGCAGGTTGCGCATCAGGGCGGAGCCGACAAGGCCACGATGGCCGGCGATGTAGATTTTAGAATCCAGTTTCAAGTTACAAGTCCCAAGTTACAAGTCCCAAGTTACAAGTCCCAAGTTACAAGGGGCAAGTTGCAAGTTGCAAGCCTCAAGTTAAAAGTTCTTTCCGTGCAATTTGTTTAGTGATCACTATTTGTTATCTCAAAGCTGCTTGCGCAAGAAACAAGTTCCAAGCTTTTCCCTTGTAACTTGCAGCTTGAAACTTGCAGCTTGAAACTTGCAGCTCAATTCTTCTGCGTTCGTATCGTCTGCATCAAACCGTGAAGCATGCGGGAAATTTCCTCTGCTTCCCTGGTCCATGCCATGCCCGCGTCGCGCTCGATGTAGCCTATGTCCATTCCTATGTACAACTGGGTTCGCAACTCACCCGCAGAACCTTTTGCGTAATTCAGGAAATTGGTCGTTTCCTTTGCCGATTCCCGTTCATAGCCTTCTGCAATGTTCGAAGGGATCGACAGCCCAGCCCGCGTGATCTGGTCGCGGAACCCGAAATCCTTGAGGTCTCTAAGCGATTTATAAAGCTCTGCACTCAACCGAGCTGACCGCTTCCAAACCGCGAGATCCTCAAACCGGGCCACCGCCCCTCCTTGTAACTTGCAACTTGCCCCTTGTATCTGCCTTTACTCGTGATAATCCATGGCCTTGTAGCCGTGCTTCTTCACCAGTTCGTCGCGCTCTGCGGCTTTGAGATCTTCGCGCACCATCTCGGACACCAGTTCGTCGAAGCTGATTTTCGGTGTCCAACCGAGCTTGGTCTTGGCCTTGCTGGGGTCGCCCAGCAGGGTTTCGACTTCGGTGGGGCGGAAGTAGCGCGGGTCGACCGCCACTATCGGGCGGTCTCCAGTTGCAAGTTTCAAGTTGCAAGATTCAAGGGTGGTCGCATCCTGCGGTTTACTTGTAACTCGCATCTTGTGACTTGCATCTTTCACAAGGTAGCCTTTCTCGTCGACGCCCTGCCCTTCCCAGCGAATTTCCATTCCAAGCTCTTTCGCCGCGGCGTTGACGAAGTCGCGCACGCTGTACTGTACGCCGGTGGCGATGACGAAATCCTCGGCCTGGTCCTGCTGCAGCATCAGCCACTGCATTTCGACGTAGTCCTTGGCGTGGCCCCAGTCGCGCTTGGCGTCCATGTTGCCGAGGAACAGGCAGTCCTGCAGGCCGAGCTTGATGCGCGCCAGCGCGCGGGTGATCTTGCGGGTGACGAAGGTTTCACCGCGGATCGGCGACTCGTGGTTGAACAGGATACCGTTGCAGGCATACATGCCGTAGGCCTCGCGGTAGTTGACGGTGATCCAGTAGGCATACAGTTTGGCGACGGCGTAGGGACTGCGCGGGTAGAACGGCGTGGTTTCCTTCTGCGGGATTTCCTGCACCAGGCCGTAGAGTTCGGAGGTGCTCGCCTGGTAGAAGCGGGTTTTCTTTTCCAGGCCGAGGATGCGGATGGCTTCGAGGATACGCAGGGCGCCCAAGGCGTCGGAGTTGGCGGTGTATTCGGGCTCCTCGAACGAGACGGCCACGTGGCTTTGCGCGGCGAGGTTATAGATCTCGTCGGGCTGCACCTGCTGGATGATGCGGATCAGGCTGGAGCTGTCGGTGAGGTCGCCGTGGTGCAGGATGAACTTGCGGCCGGTCTCGTGCGGGTCCTGGTACAGGTGGTCGATGCGGTCGGTGTTGAACAGCGAGGTGCGGCGCTTGATGCCGTGAACTTCGTAGCCCTTGCCCAGAAGGAATTCGGCAAGGTAGGCGCCGTCCTGGCCGGTGACGCCGGTGATGAGTGCTTTTTTGATCATGATATTTTCGTTGCAATGAAGTGAATAGTCGGATGGAATCAGAGCGAGCCTGTCAGACGCACGCGTTGTGTGGGCTCTACGGCATCCAGCATCGCGTTGACGAACTGATCCTGCAGACGATATTCCTCGTCGGCATTGGGGCTGATCGAGGAAACCCGGATCAGCATACCATCCGGAATTTTCCCGGTCAGGCCGTACGAGAGTTGCGTCAGCTTGCGGCCAATGCCAGGCAGCGTCGCTTTATCGCCGATGGTGATCCAGTACGTGATCGGTTCATTGCGCGGTCCCTGGATGGCTTCAAGGCGCTTGATCGGCAGTTCGCCCGATCTCAGCTTCAGAAAATCCTTCCCGCCTTCACTGACCTGGAATCCCTGCGCCGAATAGCAGTACTCGGGACGGTGCACCTGGAAGTCATCCGAGCCCTGGTTGGCGCCATAGGCAATGGAAAGCATCACTCTGCGGCCCGCAGTATTGATGTAGGTGCGGGTGAGGGTCTGACCATAGATTTTGTCCAGCTTGGCCTGGACTTCCGGACTCACCTTAATGGGTACGATGCTTTTATCTTCTTTCCATTCCCCGAACTGCTGGGGGATGAGTTGTTCCAGGTTGATCGCGGGCTCCGTGTCGGCAATCTTGGCAGTTGGCTTGAGCGCCATGGCCAATCCTGCCGAGGCGAACATGCAGACGCCGATAACGAAGTGTTTGAAACTGATGAGCTTCATGCTTTGTCTCCAGTCAGGCGGGCGGGCCGGCGATCCGGGAAGATGAAGCCGAGCACCCAGTCCAGCACGAACAAGAACACCAGGCCGATCACGAACAACATGATGCCGGCGAAGCCATGCAGGAAGCCCTGCCCCGCTTCATCACCCAGGTGATAGGTCACCAGAACCAGCACCATGACGCGCACGATGTTGGCCGCAAAGGCAATCGGCAGAATGGCGGCCATGATGACGACGTTGCGCGCGACGCTGGTGTGCTGCATCAGATACAGATACAGCAACCCCATGGCGGAGAGGCTGAACATGGAATGCAGGCCGGAGCAGGCATCCGCTACAAGCAACTGATACGGCCCCACAGTGAGGGTGACGCCGCTGCGTGCAATGGGATAGCCCGCCGCATACAGCACCTGTTCGGCGATGACCGAAATATATTGCTTGAGTGGACCGGTGGCCGCATCCACGATGATCCCGGGCAGCGGAATCATGAACAATAGAAAAAACAGGGCGAACCAGAGTGCACGTACGGAACGCACACCTAGGGTGATGAGGAGCGCGCCCAATATGACCGGAAGTTGCGAGCCCACTTCAAACAGCAGGATGGCCTGGGAACGCCCAAGCGCATAAGCCAGCAACCCCACGACAAGCAGCGTCCACCCCAGCGCAATCTCGATCCCGCCGGGCCGCATTTTCTCGGCGCCTTCCATAAAAACGTTGCGCCTCTGCCAGACCAGGAACAGCGACACGATCAGCACGATAGGGCCATGTGCATGGTCGTCTTCGTTCCAGAGACCGTGCGCAAGCATCCAGTAGGTGGGCACATACAAGACCAGCAGACCCAGAATGATGGGCCACCAGGTTTTGATGACTGGTAGCGAATTGCCGAATCCGGGCTGTCGAGCGGCGAGTGTATTCATGAGGTCAATCCAATACGACGGCACCCACCACCTGCGCGCCGGTGAGAGTGATTTTTTCCTTCAATTCGGTCAGCGGGACCAGACGACTGACGTTGCGGCGGGTGGAAATGAGTACGCCGCCGGCACGCGCCGCGACCAGCTGGAAATCCGAGCTGAGCTGCGATGGCGCGGTGTCGATCAGGACAATGTCGTAGCTGGTTTCCAGTCCGGACAACAGCGCGCCGAATGAGGGACGCGCCAGCAGTTCGACCGGGTTGGGCGGCGGCGACCCTGCCGGGAGCACGCTCAGCGTCTGGAACGGCTTGATGGTGTGCACCTGCAGCGAGGGCATGCGCTCAGCCAGGATGTCGGACAGCCCCATGCCGTTGCCCAGGTTGAAAATCTCGTGCTGGCGCGGCTGCCGCATGTTGGCGTCGAGCAGCAGCACCTTGCGCCCCATCTGCGCGAACAGCACCGCCAGGTTGGCGGCCAGATAGCTCGCGCCTTCGTCCGCGCGCGCGCTGCCGATCGCCAGTGTCTTGCGACCATCCTTGAACCAGCGCAACAGCAGCTCGGAACGCACCGAGCGCAGCGCTTCGGCTTCCTTGCTGTAGGGATCAGTGGCGGTAGTGAGCTCGGGGCTCAGGCGGGCATCGGCCGCGGAAATGGTGGGATATTCGAACTGGTGCGACAGCGCCTGCTGGATGTCGGCCTCGGTCACAAGCTTGAGTTTGAGCGCCGCTTCACCGAAGCGCAGATTCTCTGCCTGCTGCAGCTTGAGCACGCACTCCATGTCCTGCGGCTTGAGCTTGCCGGCATCCTGCAGCAGCTTGCCGATGTTGGCGTCGGCGCGGATGCTGGTGACCGCCTCGGCGATGCGGTCCTGCTCGCTGGTGCTTGTGAATGAATTCATGTGAACCTCGACTTATGCAGTGTGGAGTACGAACACTCAGGCTATCGCGGGGCTGTTGCGTCGGAACAGGCGACGCAGCGCTTCCAGCCGGCGACCTTTTTTCGTGACCTCTGCCAGCACGGGAATCTCCAGCCCGGCAACGATGTCCTGCCCGGAGCGCACACGGCGATCCAGCAATTCGACCAGAAAACCTACACCCACGCCCAGCAGGCTGCCCAGAAACAGCGAGAGCAGGATGTTCAGCATCACACGCGGATGGGCCGGCTTGGTGGGCGCAACGGCAGGGTTCAGCACGGCAATATCGGTCTGCGTGGACTGCGCTTCCATGCGGCTCTGGCCGTAGCGCTGCAGGGCGGAATCGTAGATGCGCTGGGCGTTTTCCAGATCGCGCGCCAGCAGGGTGGCTTCTTCGCGCTGCTGCTTCAGTGCCAGCACCTTGGCCTTTTGCCGTTCGAACGCGCCGGAGAGCTCGCCGAAGCGCTGGCGGGCGGCGCCCGCGGTGGCGCCGACACCGCGGGTGGCAGTGCCGAGTTCGTTGGCGAGCTTGGCCCTGTAGCTGCTCACCTCGGCCTGCAGGCGGATGAAGTCGGGATGGTTGGCGCCCACCCGATTGGCCAGTTCGGCCAGCTTGCCTTCGCCTTGCGCCACTTGCGCCTTGAGGTTCTGCACCACCGGGTTGTTGATGACCTCCGGCAGGCTGGCGCTGTCGCGCGTGCGCGAGCTGGCGTCGAACGACGCCGATTGCGCCGCCACCATCTGCCCGGCCAGGTCGGCCATGCGGCGGGTTTCGACGTCGAGCCGCTCCTCGGATTCGACGATGCCCTTTTCACGCTGGTAGGCGGTGAGCTTCTGCTGCGCCTGATCGAGATTCTGGCGCAGCTGGGTGATCTGCTGGTCGAACCAGGCAGCGGTTTGCCTGGCCGGCGCCAGGCGCAGGTCGAGGCTGGTTTCGATGTAGGACTTGGCAAAAGCGTTGGCCACGATGGCGGCAAAGCGCGGGTCCGATCCCGTGAAGCCGATGGAAATGATGCTGGATTCGCGCGAGGGCTCGACGTTCAGCTTCTGCAGCAGCAGATCGCCCAGCCACTGTTCGATGCTGCCTTCGCCCTGGGTGGCTTCGATAAACTGCTCGCGGGTACCCGGGTTGTCGGTCAGCTTCAGTCCGCTCACCACCTTGTTCGCCACCTGGCTGCTTTTAATGACGTCGATCTGCGTGGCCATGTAGCCGGGGAACATCTGCGACGGCAGCAACTGGCCGGTGAACGGGTCCTTGCTCTTGGAATCGATGATCAGCGTGGCGGTCGCCGTGTATTCCTTGGGCAGCAAAAGACTCACTGCGGCAGTGACTGCAACGGTGAGCAGCAGCGTGCCGAGGATGATCCACTTGCGCGCGTTCAGGATCAGCAGGAATTGAGTGAAATTCATGGTGGCGTCCCTTAGAACAGGCTTTCCTTGACGTAGATCACGTCGTCTTTCTTTACCGGATCGGCCAGCTGGGTATCCAGCTGCTGCATCGCCCCGTTGGCGTCGCGGCGCAGGATCTTGATGCCTTTCTGGGTGCCGCGCTGGGTCACCCCGCCGCCCATCGACAGCGCCTGCACCACGCTCATGTTCTGCTCCAGCCGGAAGGCGCCGGGGCGCTGCACTTCGCCGTAGATGTAGAACATCGGCTGGCGCGCCACGTTGATGATGTCGCCGTCCTGCACCAGTTCGTTGCTGGCTTCGCCGCCCGGCCTGAACAGCGCAATGACGTCGATGTCGCGGTATTCGGGCTTGCCGTCGCGGGTGCGCACCAGGGTGACGGTATCCGAGCCGTCGATGATGATGCCGCCGGCCAGCGCCAGTGCATCGGAGATACGGCTGATTTTTTCCAGCGTGTACTTGCCGGGCCGGTTGACCCGCCCCAGCACCGAGATCTGCTGGCTGCGGTATTGCACCACGTTGAGGGTGACAAAGGGTTCGAGGATGAAGCCGCCCTTGCTCAGGCGCTGCGCGATCTCGGTTTCGCCCCGCGCGGGGGTGATGCCGGCCAGCCTGACCTCGCCGATCAACGGGAAGGTGATGCCGCCGTTTTCGCCCACGCGCGCCTCGGTGGTGAGGTCGGGCTGCCCGTACACCGTGATGCGCAGCACGTCGCCGGTGCCCATGCGGTAATCGTTGTCCGCGCTCCATGCAGGCGCCGCCGGCAGCAACGCACACAACATCAAAACACTACGCCACCATCTCCTCATTGCTTCTCTCCAATCGGCGGCAGCTACAAAGGCTGTCCGCTCTTCTGTCCGAATTATTCAAGGTGCAAGTTACAAGATTCAAGTTACAAGGGAAAGCGCTTGCACCCTGCATCCGCCTTCCCCCTGGCCCGCATCACGCCGCCACTCCGCACAGCCCTACTTGTAACTTGTAACTTGTAACTTGTAACTTGTAACTTGTAACTTGTAACTTGT
>DAOMWT010000067.1:0-14000 GCA_035436705.1 Thiobacillus sp.
GGCCGAGGTGATCGGGGTGAAAGTGGGTGACTTGCCAACATGGCCGAGCAGATGATGAAGGCGGGCGGCGACATGGCGCTCTTGGGCGGACGCATGCGCCGTCTTGTCAACGGCGAGCGCGACGCCGACCCGCTGGCCGCCGGTATGGGGCCGCTGGGCCGTGAACTGCTGGTCAGCCTGCTCGACGAGCTGGCCAGGCTGCGGCCGCAGTAGGCGGGCGCAGGGGTACTTTGACAGTGCGTGCCGGCGTCAGCTAAAATTCGCGCCTTTTCGGCGGTCCTGCGCCGGGAAAGCAGTCCCCAGGGTGATGTAGCTCAGTCGGTTAGAGCGACGGATTCATAATCCGTAGGTCGGTGGTTCAAGTCCACTCATCACCACCACCTTTCTTTCGCAGCACTGCCGCTGCGGAATTCTGCCCCCAGTCTATTCACTGTCCCGGCACTTGCGCATGAAAAAAATCTACATCAAAACCTTCGGCTGCCAGATGAACGAGTACGACTCGGACAAGATGGCCGATGTGCTCAATCTGGCCGAAGGCCTGATCCCGACCGCCACGCCGGACGACGCCGACGTGATCCTGTTCAATACCTGCTCAGTGCGTGAGAAGGCGCAGGAAAAGGTGTTCCATGACCTCGGCCGGGTGCGCCATCTGAAAGCGGCCAACCCCAATCTCATCATCGGGGTCGGCGGCTGCGTGGCCAGCCAGGAGGGCGCGGCCATCGTGTCGCGCGCACCCTTCGTCGACGTGGTGTTCGGCCCGCAGACGCTGCACCGCCTGCCCGAACTGATCGCTCAGCGCCGCGAAACCGGGCGCGCCCAGGTCGACATCAGCTTTCCCGAAATCGAGAAGTTCGACCACCTGCCGCCGGCGCGGGTGGAAGGCGCGTCGGCCTTCGTCTCGATCATGGAGGGCTGCTCCAAGTACTGCACCTTCTGCGTCGTCCCCTACACGCGCGGCGAGGAAGTGTCGCGGCCGTTCGACGACGTCATCGCCGAGGTGGCCGACCTTGCGGGGCGTGGGGTGAAGGAAGTCACCCTCTTGGGGCAGAACGTCAACGCCTATCAGGGCGTGCTGCACGAGGGCGGCAGCGCCGACTTCGCCTTCCTTCTGGAAATGGTGCACGAGATCCCCGGCATCGAACGGATCAGGTACACCACCAGCCATCCGCGCGAAATGACGCAGCGCCTGATCGAGTGCTACGGCACGCTGCCGAAGCTGGTGTCGCACCTGCATCTGCCGGTGCAGTCCGGCTCCGACCGCATCCTCGCGGCGATGAAGCGCGGCCACAGCGTGCTCGAATTCAAATCGATCGTGCGCAGGCTGCGCGAACGGCGCCCCGACCTGTGCCTGTCGTCCGACTTCATCGTCGGCTTCCCCGGCGAGACCGAGGCCGATTTCGAGGCGACCATGAAGCTGATCGAGGAACTCGACTTCGACGCCAGCTTCTCCTTCATCTACAGCAAGCGCCCCGGCACCCCGGCGTCGGACTACCCGGACGACGTGACGGCCGAACTGAAAACGCAGCGGCTGATGCGTCTGCAGGCGCAGATCGAGGCGCAGGCGCAAAAGGTGAACCAGGCCATGGTCGGCACCGTGCAGCGCGTGCTGGTCGTGGGCCACGCGCGCAAGAATGCCGACGAGCTTGCCGGCCGCACCGACAACAACCGCATCGTCAACTTCGCCGGCCAGCCGCGCCTGATCGGCCGTTTCATCGATGTCACCATTACCCAGGCCCTGCCGCACAGCTTGCGCGGCGAAACCGTCCTCACCGAGACCGAAAGCGCTTGAAAACCGACATCGTTGAACTGCGCCTGGCGCCGGAAGACAACCGGCGGCTCGCCAACCTGTGCGGCCCGCTGGACGAGAACCTGCGGCAGATCGAAGCGGCGTTCGATGTCACCATCGGCCGCCGCGGTTCCAGTTTTAGATTCAGCGGCGACGCCACGCAGGCGGAAAAAGCCGGGCAGGCGATCGAGCATTTCTACAACCGCGCGCACGATGCGCTCTCGCTCGACGACATCCAGCTGGGCCTGGTCGAGCTCACCCGCGGCCGCGCCGACGAGGAAGGCCCCGCATTGCGCACGCGGCGGGCCGACCTGCGCGCGCGCACCCCACGCCAGGGCGAGTACATCGAGCAGATCCGCAGCCACGACATCACCTTCGGCATCGGCCCGGCCGGCACCGGCAAGACCTATCTGGCAGTGGCGTGTGCGGTCGACGCACTGGAACGCGAACAGGTCAAGCGCCTGGTGCTGACGCGGCCGGCGGTAGAAGCCGGCGAGCGGCTCGGCTTCCTGCCGGGCGACCTGACGCAGAAGGTCGACCCCTACCTTCGCCCGCTGTACGACGCGCTGTACGACCTGATGGGCTTCGACAAGATGACGCGGCTGATCGAGCGCCACGCCATCGAAGTGGCGCCGCTCGCCTTCATGCGTGGCCGCACGCTTAACCACGCCTTCATCATCCTCGACGAGGCGCAGAACACCACGCCCGAGCAGATGCAGATGTTCCTCACCCGCATCGGCTTCGGCGCGCGCGCGGTGGTGACCGGCGACCCGACGCAGATCGACCTGCCCAAGCACGTGAAGTCCGGGTTGACGGATGCGGCCGAGGTGCTGGGCGAGGTGCGCGGCATCGCCTTCACCCATTTCCAGTCCGAAGACGTGGTGCGCCATCCGCTGGTCGGCCGCATCGTCGATGCCTACGCCGCGCGCCGCGCGCAAACCGATGGCCGACCCTGACCCTGAATTGCGGCTGGCGGTGCAGTTCGCCAGCGCCGCGGACGAACTGCCGGCGCGTGCGCAAATCCGCCGCTGGGTTGCCGCCGCGCTGGAACAGGCCGCCGAGATCACCGTGCGCATCGTCGACGCCGAGGAGGCGCAGTCGCTCAACCGGGACTACCGCGACAAGGACTACGTGCCAAACGTACTGACTTTCGAATACGGCGAGATTTCGCCCGGCGTGCTGGGCGGCGACGTGGTGATCTGCGCGCCGGTGGTCGAGCGCGAGGCACGCGAACAGGGCAAGCCGCTGCAGCATCATTACGCCCACATGACCGTCCACGGCGTGCTTCATCTGCAAGGCTACGACCACATCGATCCTCATGATGCCGACATCATGGAATCGCACGAAGTCGCTATACTGAAGCGGTTTCGCATTCCCAATCCCTATTCATCCTGAGTTTTTGCCCACATGGAGTCCGACAGTAGTCCCAAGCCGAGCTTGCTTGAGCGCATTTCCCACTGGCTGATGCGCGAACCCGAAGACCGTGAGCAGTTGATCGAACTGCTGCACGGCGCCTACGAAAACAATCTGATAGATGCCGACGCCCTGGCGATGATCGAGGGCGTGCTGCAGGTATCCGAAATGCGGGTCGGCGAAATCATGATCCCGCGCGCGCAGATGGAAGTCATCGACATCAACGACGCGCCTGAAGTCTTCATTCCGCATGCCATCGAAACCGCGCACTCGCGCTTTCCGGTCATCGACCGGGACCGCGACGACATCATCGGCATCCTGCTGGCGAAAGACCTGCTGCGCCACTATGCCGAGGCCGACGCCGACATCCGCGGCATGCTGCGCCCGGTGGTGTTCATCCCCGAATCGAAGCGGCTCAACGTGCTATTGAAGGAATTCCGTTCCAACCGCAACCACATCGCCATCGTCGTCGACGAATACGGCGGCGTTGCCGGGCTGGTGACGATCGAGGACGTGCTCGAGCAGATCGTCGGCGACATCGAGGACGAATACGACTTCGACGAGACCGAGGACAACATCATTCGCGAAAACGAAGGCGTGTTTCGCGTCAAGGCCGCCACCGAAATTGACGACTTCAACCAGGTCCTCGGCGCGCACTTCTCCAACGAGGAGTTCGACACCGTCGGCGGCCTCGTCGTGTCACGTTTCGGTCATCTGCCCAAGCGCGGCGAAGCGGTGAATTTCGACGGCTTCAATTTCAGTATCCTGCGTGCCGACAGCCGCCGCCTGCACGCGGTGCGCGTCACCCGCCTGCCGCCGGAAGCAGAGGCGCAGCTGCCGCTGGTTTAAGGCACCGCGCCTGCCCATTCCCGGGCGGCGCAAGCCTTACAGCGTGTGCCGCCGGTCGCCACGGGCGAAGCCGGCCAGCGGCGGTATGGGCCCCTTGCCGAAACCGATCACCTTGAACAGCTCGCCCATTTCGGCCGGCGACACCAGCCGCTGCACCGCATTCGCCTGCGGCAGGTAGGCTGCCGCGTCGGCGGGCGATGTCTGCATCAGCAGTTCGGCCAGGCCGCCGTTCAGCAGAAAACCCGCCTGGCTGGTGTAGCCGGCGAGTGTCAGCCCCGCCGCCGTTCCCGCCCGCGCCACCGCGCTGAAATCGACGTGCGCAGTGAGATCGGCGAGGCCCGGCAGGTAGAACGGATCGTCCAGCGCGTGATGGCGGACGTGCGCACGCAGCGTGCCCATGTGGCGTTGCGGGTGGTAGTACTCGGCGGCGGCAAAGCCGTAGTCGATCAGCAGGAGCAGGCCGTGGTCGAGTACTTTTCCGAGCGACGCGATCAGCGCATCGGCCGCCAGGTTGATCTCGGAGAGATAGCCGGGCGCCAGGTTCAGCGCCTCGGCGCGGGCGCGCAGCGCGGGGCCGGTGATGGGACGGTCCTGCCAGGCGAACGCCTCGCCTTCTGGTACCACGCCGCGCACGAGCGGCCCGCTCTCCGTCCAGTGCACCAGTTCCACCGGCAGCGCGTCGAGCACCTCGTTGCCGAGGATGGCGCCGCTGAAATGCGCCGGCAGTTCGTCCAGCCACTGCACCCGCTCGCGCAGATGAGGCAGTTCGCGCGCAATCATGCGTTGCTGGCGTTCGCGCAGGTCGGCGCTCACCTCCAGGATGCAATAGCGGGCCGGCACTGCGCCAAGCCGCTCCAGTTCGCCCAGCAGGTCAACCGCCAGCCGCCCGCTGCCGGCGCCTAGTTCCAGCACCTCGCCGCCGTTCTCTGCCAACAGCGGCGCGATCGCATGCGCCAGCGTGCGGCCGAATAGCGGCGTGAGTTCCGGCGCGGTGACGAAGTCACCCGCCATACCGAATTTCATGGCGCCGGCGGCGTAGTAGCCGAGACCTGGCGCATACAGCGCGGCGGCCATGTATCGCGAGAACGGGATCCAGCCGCCGGCATTTTCGATCAGCGCGCGCAGATGCGCGGCGACACGCCGGCTGTGGGCGAGGGCGTCGGGAGAGGGAGCGGGCAGCATGCGGCGGGACAGTTCGGGGATAATGCGGAATGGCTGGATAATCCAGAATCGAGTGACTATAAGGGCGAACCCCGATGCAAGGCAAAGTCGTATTGATTACCGGCGGGGCCCGGCGGGTAGGGGCGGCGTCGGCGCGCCTGCTACACGCGGCCGGCGCCCAACTGATGATCCACTACCGCAGCTCGGCCACCGAGGCGCGCGTGCTGCAGGACGAGCTCAATGCCATCCGCCCCGACTCGGTGGCCCTGATCCAGGCCGACCTGCACGACACCGGCGGTCTGCCCGGTCTGGTCCACCAGACCGTCGCCACCTTCGGCGGACTCGACGTGCTGCTCAACAATGCGTCGAGTTTCTATCCCACTCCGGTCGGCGACATTACCGAGAAGGACTGGGTCGATTTAATGGGCAGCAATCTCAAGGCGCCGATGTTCCTGTCGCAGGCCGCCGCCCCCGAGCTGAAGAAACGCTGTGGCTGCATCATCAACATCACCGACATCCACGCCGACCGTCCGATGAAAAGCTACGTCGTCTATTCCGTCGCCAAGGCCGGCCTGGTCGGGCTCACCAAGTCTCTGGCGCGCGAGCTGGCGCCCGAAGTGCGCGTCAACGGCATCGCGCCGGGGCCGGTCATGTGGCCCGAGGGGGATGCGAATTTCGACGAGGTCTCGCGCCAGCGCATTGTCTCGCACACCATGCTGAAACGCGCCGGCGATCCCAGCGACATTGCGCTGGCGGTGCGCTTCTTCGCGATGGATACGCACTACGTGACGGGGCAGATTCTGGCGGTCGACGGCGGGCGCAGCGCGAAGCTTTAGCCGGCGCCGCAGCCTGCAGTCTCGTCATGGCCAGCACCCGGTAGAGCATCAGCGCCGCGAGGCGGTTCAGCTCGCCGTCCGCCCACACCGCGCGCAGGCGCGATGCCACCCTGCGCGAGCCGAAGCGCAGGAGGTTACGGTCCGGCCCCCGGCCTTGCTTCGACACTGTCGCTTGCCAACGACAGCGCAGGCTTCCCCCGGATCGGGTCAAGCCTGCCGCCTCTGGCCGCGGGCGGCGAACGCAGAGCCGGAATGGGTCTGCTCCAGCGCCGGTGTCTTTTCCTCATCTGCTTCGGGCGCCGGGGTTTGCGCGGCGCTGTCCGCAAGCTTGGTCAGGCTGGGGCCGGCGGAATGCATCGCCATGTTTCCGGAAATGACACCGCCTTCCTCGACCATCAGCGCGCCGTAGCGGATCGTGCCGTTGACCCGGCCGGTGGCATACACCACCAGGCGCTTGCGGGCGGTCAGTTCGCCCTCGAAGGTGCCGCGCACTTCCGCCACGTCGATCTCGGCCTTGCCCGAAAATATGCCGCCTTCGGCGATGCGGATGTCGCGGCTGTTCATCGAGGCTTCCACGCGGCCTTCCACCACCAGGATCTCGCAATCGGTGATTTCGGAGCCTTTCAGCTTGATGTTGGGGCCGACGATGAGCTTGCTGCCCTCGTCGTTGCGCGTGGATTTGGCAGCCTGCGGCAGGGTTTCCTCGCGGACCGCCTCGGCCGGCCTGGGGGATTCGGCCGGTTTGGCCGGGTAGCCGGCATGGCCCGGCCGGGCCGCGTCGTTTCTGGAATTGCCGGGATTGCCGGAATGCATGAAGGTCTTGAGCATGGGATGGGCCTCTTTCGCTGCTGGGTTGTATAGCTGGGTTGTAAAACGCTCTGGTGTGGTTGCGGCCGGAACGGGTCGCAGGGGGCAAATAGCAATACGTGCGCCAGTAGTGAAAACCCTTTTATAAACAGCCAGATAAAGAGTCGGACGGAAGAGGGTCCAAGGCAAAAGCGGGGTCAAATGTCGCTCAATGGCGACAACGTATCCGGCGGGTTTGAATGATTCCTCGATAAAACAGCAAGATAGGAAGGATTGTGCGTGTCGCCAGATGGCGACACGCAACAGATATCGACGGGCAGAAGGGGTTCGGTGCGCTTGCGGGAAGTCGAGGCCGTGGCCGCGCTGGTGTGAATTTCAGCGCCTATATCGTCTCGCGCACGCTCCCCCGGCTGACGCTTTCGCCATCACGCGGCCGCAGCGACCAGAACGACAGCGATGACAGCATCGTCAAGCCGCCCAGCGTCAGAAAGGCGTAGTGCAGCGCGACCGTCACCGCCGCGTAGTCGGTCTGCGGCAGGTCGCCCAGATACCCGCCGGCGATCAGCGAGCCGCAGGCCAGTCCGAAGCTCATCGACATCTGCTGCAGCGAACTGGCGATGGTGCTGGCCGCGCTCGAATCGGGGGGATCGATGTCGGCATAGGCCATCGAATTCATGCTGGTGAATTGCAGTGAATTGAAGAAGCCCAAAGCCAGGCCCAGCAGCACGATCAGCATGATCGGCGTCGCCGCGGCCACCAGCGAGAACAGGCCGACGACGCCGCCGATCATGACCGTGTTCACGATCAGGATGCGCCGGTAGCCAAAGTGCGCCAGCACCCGCGCGGAGACAAGCTTCATGCTCATGGCGGCCGCGGCGATCGGCATCATCAGCAGACCCGACTGCCACGCCGGCATCCCCAGGCCAAGCTGGAAAAGCAGCGGCAGCAGAAGCGGCATCGCGCCCACCCCCAGGCGCGTGAGAAAGCCGCCGATCACCGAGACGCGGAAGGTGCGCACCCGGAACAGCCCCAGCCGCAGCAGCGGATGCGGCGCCCGGCGGGCGTGCCAGACATACGCCGCCAGCAGGCCGAGGCTGAGCGCCAGCAGCAGGGCCGCCGAAGTCGTGCCGAGCTCGTGCTCGCCGAAGATTTCCAACAGCCAGGACAGCAGCGCCGCGCCGCTGCTGAACAGTACCAGGCCGACGACATCCAGCGGGCGCCGCATCTCGCCCCGGTAATCTGGCATGTGGCGATGCGCCAGCCACAGCGCTATCAGCCCCACTGGTACGTTGATGAAGAAAATGTAGTGCCACGACAGCCAGTGCACGATCAGTCCGCCGACGGTAGGGCCGAGCAGGGGCCCGATCAGCGCCGGGATGATGACGAAATTCATCGCCCGCAGCAGCTCCGATTTGGGAAAGGTGCGGATGATCGCCAGCCGCCCCACTGGCATCATCATCGCCGCGCCGACGCCCTGCAGAATGCGTCCTGTCACCAGCGTCGGCAGGTTCTGCGCCAGGCCGCACAGGATCGAGGACAGAGTGAAGAGGGCGATCGCGATGCCGAATACGCGGCGCGTGCCAAAGCGGTCCGCCATCCAGCCGCTGACCGGAATGCACACCGCCAGGCTCAGGATGTAGCTGGTCACCACCGCCTTCAGGCTCAAGGGCGTCACCTGCAGGCCCTCCGCCATCGCCGGCACCGCCGTATTGACGATGGTGGTGTCCAGCTGTTCCATGAACAGCGCCACAGCCACGACCCAGGGCAGGTAGGTTTTGACCGTGGAGGGGTTCATCTGTGTGGATAGGGGCATGACAGTACCGGGCAACCTAGTTTACGTCAGCCTGCGTCCAGTGAATGGGCATGGGCGGATTACCATCCATCCCATCCCGCCACTCAGCGCATAATCATGTCCCCATGTATTCTTCCCCGTTATTTTCGTGGTGAACCCGCAGTGCCTGACACGATTGACCCTGTTGTGAACTGGACCGAAGCCGACGCGAGCCGGTCTGCCCGCTGGCGCTCGGAGGGCGGCGCGCCGCCGCCCAGGCGCGTGATGGTCATCGACGACCGCCTCACCGCCGATGCAGCCTTTCGTCTGGCCAGCGAGGGCACCGCGCTGCTGTGGCGCGGCGACTTCCAGAATGCGCGCCAGTTGCTGCAGGCCATGGCGCGCCGCATCGAACGCAAGCCACGCAAGCCCGCGTCGTCGCCGACCGAAGCCTTCAATTTCCATCGCCAGGCCCAGTCCCAGCGCGCCCGCACCCTGGGGATGCTGTTGCTGCCGCTGGAGGCGGATTTCAGCATTCCCCTGCGCCGCGCGCCGAATGTTAAAGAAGCCTGCGCCGAAGCCTACGGCGCGAGCGCCGAGTCCTCGGTGGTTTCGCTGCGCGAATTGCTTGGCGTGATCGGCGCCCACGAGTGGCGCAAGAAAGGCGTGGATATCCCCGAACTCGGCGAGCGCATCCATCCGCACTACGGCGTGTTTTCGCCGGTGCGCGGTGAGTATCTGAAGCTGGCGGCCGAGGCGCCGCTACCGACCTCGAAGCTCGCCTTCGACATCGGCACCGGAACCGGCGTGCTGGCCGCGCTGCTCGCCCGCAGAGGCGTCAAACACGTCATCGCCACCGACCAGGATACGCGCGCCCTGGCGTGTGCGCGCCAGAATATCGCCCGGCTTGGACTCGCGGGGCGGGTGGATGTGGTCGAGGCCGACCTCTTCCCGCCAGGGCGCGCACCGCTTATCCTCTGCAACCCGCCGTGGCTGCCCGCGCGCGCCAGCTCGCCGCTCGAACATGCGATTTACGACCCGGACAGCCGCATGCTGCTGGGCTTCCTGAACGGGCTGGCGGCGCATCTGGAACCGGGCGGCGAAGGCTGGCTGATCCTGTCGGACCTGGCCGAGCACCTGGGGCTGCGTACCCGGGAGTGGCTGCTCGCCGCGTTCGACGCGGCCGGACTGAATGTCGTGGAGCGGATGGACACCCGGCCCACGCACCCTCGCGCCGCCGACGACAGTGACCCGCTCCACGCCGCGCGCGCCGCCGAGGTCACCTCGCTGTGGCGCCTCGCCGCGAAGAACGCTTAACCCGCTGTTTTATCGGCCCAATACATCACGCTTCAAAGGACACACCATGAACACCCGCCGCCATCTGTTTACCTCCGAGTCCGTGTCGGAAGGCCACCCGGACAAGATCGCCGACCAGATTTCCGACGCCATCCTCGATGCGTTCCTGACCGAAGAGCCCGAAGCCAAGGTGGCCTGTGAAACGCTGGTGGCCGACAACCTGGTGGTGGTTACCGGCGAGTTCAAAACCGTGCGCAAGGAGCTGTTCGACGAGGTGCGGGGGCGCGCTGAGGCGATAGCCCGCCAGGTGCTGCGCGACATCGGCTACCGCGACGCCGAAACCGGCATCGACCCCGACACCTGCGAAGTGCAGGTCCGTTTCAACCACCAGTCGATCCAGATTCACAAAGGCATCACGTTGGCCGGCGGCGATATCGGCGCCGGCGATCAGGGCCTGATGTTCGGCTATGCCTGCGACGAAACCCCGGACCTGATGCCTTACCCGCTGTGGCTGGCGCATCGGCTGGTGCAAAAACAGGCCGAGCTGCGCAAATCCGGCGCCTTGCCCTGGCTGCGCCCCGACGCTAAAAGCCAGGTCACCGTCGCCTACGAAGGCAACAAAATGGTCGGCGTCGAAACCGTGATCATCTCCACCCAGATTGCACGCGACCTCGACCCCGCCTGGGTCGCGCAGGAAGTTGCGCGCGAAATCGTCGACCCCCTCGTGTCGGCCGAGCTGCGCACGCCGACGTTCAGGCTGTGGGTCAACCCCGCCGGCCCGTTCGAAATCGGCGGCCCCAACGGCGACACCGGCCTTACCGGCCGCAAGATCATCGTCGACACCTACGGCGGCTCCTGCCCGCACGGCGGCGGCGCGTTTTCCGGGAAAGACCCCACCAAGGTCGACCGCTCGGCGGCCTACATGGCGCGCTACATCGCCAAGAATCTGGTCGCGGCAGGCTATGCCAAACGCTGCATGGTTCAGCTGGCCTACGCCATCGGCGTTGCCGAGCCGGTTTCTCTGCTGGTCGATACCTACGCCACCGGCACCGAGTCCGACGAAAAACTGGAAGACAGGGTGCGCTGCAGCTTCAGGCTCACCCCGCGCGGAATTATCGAAAGCCTCGATTTGCGGCGTCCCATTTATCGGAAGACCGCAGCGTACGGGCACTTCGGCCGGGCCGAACCGGAGTTCACCTGGGAGCGTACGGATCAGGCGGAGAAGCTGGCGGCGTACAAGGGCTGAGGCGGATTGAAAAACACGGTGAACCTCCCCTTTAATGGTGGGCTGCGCGCTGTGCATACGTAGCACGCTTAATGTGCCCCGCGCGAGTGGCGAGCCACATGGTCGCGGAGCACGCTGTCCATGCGCGGCTGCCAGCCCTCGCCCATGGATTTGAAATACGCTGCGACCTCCGGGCTGTAGCGCGCCGAAACCAGCAGTTTCCTGTTGTCCGACTTGGGCCGGACGCGCAGCGTGCGCATAGGCACCATCTCCTTCAATTGCTTTGGCGTGAGCGGCGGTGCATCCGGATCGCTGCGGGCAGCAACGGTGATCGCCTTGTCTTCTTCCGTCGTGAGCGTCGCCACGGCAGGACGCTATTTCCCTCTATTTGCCAATTTGTCGAGCAACGTGGAAAGCCGGAACGGTTTGCGCGAGCCGGCCAATGTCGGCGCGTAAATTGATGCTGCGCAGCCCCGGATTAACGAAATCCGGGCTGGCTCCGCCCGTGTGTGGGCCATTGGATGGCGCGGCTGGTTGATGAAGGAAAAGTCATGTATCGAATAAATCGATATTAAGTGTAGATAAATATCGTTTGATAAATAGTTTGCCTCTTCATATCCTGTTCCCGTACGAGTTCGGCATATTTTTCAATATTCACAGGAGTAGAAAAATGAGTGGCTTGATCCCGAACTTTCCCCCCGACGGTATCGTGACTGTGAATCGCGTCGTGCTCAAACCCGGATATAGCGTCGACGATCTGCAGGAGCGCGTGGCCTTTTTGTGTGAAAACGTCAAAACCTATCATTCAGACACGGGTTTTGTCGGCGGCTTTGTCGCGCTGAATTCCGGGCAGGTGTCGAATGAAGGCTCGACCATCGGGCAAGCGGTCGAAAGTCCGATGAAAGGCCGCGAAGCGCTGATCGTGACGTTCTGGACGTCCTTCGAACTCCACGAGCGCTCGCACAAATCCGAAACGTTCCAGCCCCTGTTCCGGCGAGTGCTCGAATTGTGCGAAAACGGCAACGAAGAGATCGCCTACGAAATGCTGTGGTCCGGCAAGGCCTACGATCCGGCCGAACTCAAAGCGGCGCGGCACGCCAAGGAGGCTTACGCCGTCAAAGCCTGAGCCTGGACACACCACAGCCCTTCGCGCCCATGAAGGCTGAAGGGGCCAGGCTCATTTCCTCTGAACTCGTATGCCCTGGCGACTGCAGCCCATAACGGGCCCGGAATTGCAGTTTGGAAATTCATAAAAGGTAAATTTCCCTTGGGTTAGTCCAACTGCTTGTATTTCCGATACCACTCCACCCACTTACCGATCCCGTATTCCAGCGTCGTCGCCGGCTTGAACCCGGTGTCGCGGATCAGGTCATCGACATCCGCATAGGTCGCCTGCACGTCGCCGTCCTGCATCGGCAGGAAATTCTTCTTCGCTTCCTGTCCCAAGGCTTTTTCTATCGTGCCGATGAAGTCCATCAGCTGCACCGGGGTGTGGTTGCCGATGTTGTAGACGCGGTAAGGCGCGTGGCTGCTGGCGGGGTCGGGATGGTTGTGGTCGAAGTTCGGATTGGGCTGCGGGATGCGGTCGAGCACTTTCACGGTGCCGTCGGCGATGTCGTCGATGTAGGTGAAGTCGCGCATCATGTCGCCGTGGTTGAAGACGTCGATGGTGCGGCCTTCGAGGATGGCGGAGGTGAACAGCCATGGCGACATGTCGGGGCGGCCCCACGGGCCGTAGACGGTGAAGTAGCGCAGCCCGGTGGTGGGCAGGCCGTAGAGGTGCGAGTAGGTGTGCGCCATCAGCTCGTTGGCCTTCTTGCTGGCGGCGTAGAGGCTCACCGGGTGGTTGACCGGGTCGTGGGTGGAGAACGGAATTTTGGTGTTGGCGCCGTATACGCTCGACGAGCTGGCGTAGACGAAGTGCTTGACGCCGTGGTGACGGCAGCCTTCGAGCAGGTTGGCGAAGCCGACGATGTTGGACTGCACGTAGGCGTGCGGATTCTTCAGCGAGTAGCGCACGCCGGCCTGCGCGGCGAGGTTGATGACGGCGTCGAAGTGGCCCTTCGCGAACAGGTCCTCCATCACCATGCGGTCGGAGATGTCGTCCTTGAGGAAGCGGAAGTTGGGAAAGGGCTTCAGCTGTTCGAGGCGCGCGAGCTTCAGCGCCGGGTCGTAATAGTCGTTGAGGCTGTCGATGCCGATCACTTCGTCGCCGCGCTGCAGCAGGATTTGCGCGACGTGCATGCCGATGAATCCGGCGGCGCCGGTGAGCAGGATTTTCATGGTCTGGCCTCCAAGGTGGCATCGATTCTAGCATCGGCGCCTTTACAATCCGGCGATGCCCACCCTGCGCCTGCTATTCGACTGGACGCTCTACCGGCTGGCCCTGCTGCTGGCAGCGCCGCTGATTCCGCTGCGTCTGTTGTGGCGCGGCCGCCGCGAGCGCGGCTATCTGCAGCACTGGAACGAGCGGCTGGCACGCGGTCCCGCGCCGGTTGCCGGCGCGCTGTGGATTCATGCGGTGTCGGTCGGCGAGATGCGCGCCGCGCAGCCGCTGGTCGCCGCCCTGCGCGCCGCGCATCCGGATGCTCCCGTGCTGCTCACCTGCATGACGCCGACCGGGCGCACCACCGCCGAAGCGCTGTACGGCAGCTTCGCGCACATCGTCTACCTGCCCTACGACTACGCCTGGCTGGTGCGGCGCTTCCTGCGCCGCGTGCAGCCGCGTGCCGGCATCCTGATGGAGACCGAGCTGTGGCCTAACCTGATTGATGCCGCGGCACGCCAGAGGATTCCCATGGTGCTGGCGAACGCGCGGCTGTCGGCACGCTCGGCGCGCGGCTACGCGCGGCTGCC
>DAOMWT010000068.1:0-13718 GCA_035436705.1 Thiobacillus sp.
GGCGACCAGGGCGTCGCCGCCATTGTTGCCGGGGCCGGCCAGGATCAGCACGGGGGCGCCCGATTCGCTGGCCAGCGTGCCCGCCAGTTCGGCGGTGGCCGCGCCCGCTCGTTCCATCAACGAGGTTTCTGGGCGGGTGCCCGCCCAATGCCGGTCGATGATGCGGATGTCGGCGGCCGTGAACAGCGGCGGAGAAACGAGGGAGCAGAGAGCGGTCAGCATGGGCGGGCTGGGGAGTTCGAGTCGGGCGCAGCGGACATCTTAATCCCGGCGGCGGCGCGATTGCGTGAACCGTTCCCGTGGCGGCACGCCGGACTGGTCGAAAATGACTACGCGTCTGGTATCCAGCGAAGCGTCCGCAATGCCGTTGATGTTCAACCGTGCGCCCGGCCCGGAAAACGGAGAATGAATATGCAACGACGACGCTTCCTGACCGCTCTGGCACTGCTTCCCGCGCTGCCGCTGGCGGCGCATGCAGCCAGGACGGAACTGAACATAGGCATATATCCGGGCACCGGCAAGGCGGACGTGATCATGGGGGATTTCCGCGCCTGGGCGATGCCCTTTGCCCAGGCTCTTGGCGCGGCCATGGACGTGAAACCGGGGCTTACCCTGTTCCGCAGCATCAAAAGCATCACCCGCTCCATGGCGGGCGGCCGGCTGGATCTGTATCTTGTGCCGCCGTCGGTAGCGGTTGCCGCGCTGGATCACCGCTACTCGCCGGTGGCACGGGTGCGCGACCAGGCCACGGGCGTTCTGGTGCGCCGCAAGGGTGCCGCGGTGACGACGGTGGCGCTCACCGAAAAGGAATCCTGGCTCGACGTGATGGCGCGCCACACGCTCAGGCGCAACAAGCAGGAAGCAGCGCAGATCCTCAACCTGAAAACCCAGGAGGAGGTGGTGCTGGCGATGCAGCGCGATTTTGCCCAGGCCGGCAGCCTGCGCAGCAAGCTGGCCGACGAACTGGTCGCCAGAGGCGGGTTCGAGACCTGGTTTGCCCTGCCCGCAACCCCGGATTTCACCCTGATGGCGAGTGATCGTTTCTCCGCGGCCGAGCAGGACAAACTGGGCAGGGCCGCCGCCGCGCTCAGCCCGGACGTCATCCAGTCCCTGCAAAAAACCATCCACAGCAAGGTGACGGGGTTCGTGATCGACAAGCAGGCGGATTACCAGCTGATCAAGCAGGCAATCCGGGAGGCCGGGTACTGAGCCGCGCGGGCCTGTCCGGCCGGCTTGCGGGATAGCCGCGGCGGCTTATACTGTAAGGTACTGCGAAACTTTCTGGAATACGCATGGATACTCGTCATCGCACCCCTGCGGGCGCTTTGGTGGCGCAATGCACCGATGAAAACAGTTGTACGGTTTTCAACTGCGAAGTCTGTTTGAAGGAAATCCCCGCCGATGCGGCCAAACTGACGGATGCGCAGGACTACGTCCACCATTTTTGCGGGCTCGACTGCCTCGGAGCCTGGCAGAAGCAGAGCCGGATTCGCCGCTAAGACGCCGGCGCCCGGGCGCCGCGAACCGCGCCGGGCCACACAGCGAAAAATATGAAATACGCGTTCTGCTGTCTCGCCTTGCTGCTCACTGCCTGCGCTTCCACCGGGCCAGCCGGACCCGAACGCCGTGCGGCGCCGATGCCCGCCGACAAGGCGGCGCCTGCGCAGTTCGACGCCCGCCTCTCGCTGTATGCCTATCCGTATGCGGTGAAGACCTTCGCGTTCGAGTCGCAGCGCCAAGTGCTGGAGATGGCCTACATGGACGTGGCACCCGCGGGCGAGGCCAACGGCAAAACGGTGCTGCTCATGCACGGGAAGAATTTCTCGGGCGCCTCGTGGGCCAGGACCATCGACGCGCTGAGCAAGCGGGGCTACCGCGTGGTGGTACCTGACCAGATCGGCTTCGGCAAGTCGGCGAAGCCAACCCGTTACCAGTTCACGTTCCAGGCGCTCGCGCGCAACACGGCGGCGCTGCTCGACGCAATCGGCGTTCACAAAGTGGCCGTCGTGGGCCACTCGATGGGCGGTATGCTCGCCACACGCTTCGTGCTGATGTTCCCCGATCGCACCGACAAGCTCGTGCTGGTGAACCCGATTGGCCTGGAAGACTGGAAGCGCAAGGTACCCTACGTCGATGTGCAGGCCTGGTATCAAAACGAGCTCAGGCAGACACCCGGCGGTGTACGCGAATACATGAAGGCGAGCTACTTCGACGGCAAGTGGAAGCCCGAGTACGAAAAGCTCGCCGATATCCAGATGGGATGGAGCGAGAGCGCCGACCGCGAGCAGCTCGCCTGGGTCTCTGCCCTCACCTACGACATGGTCTTCACCCAGCCCGTGCTCTACGAGTTTGACCAGGTCACGGCCCCCACGCTGCTCATCATCGGCCTGCGCGACCGCACTGCGCTGGGCAAGAACCTGGTCGCGCCCGAAGTGGCCAAGACGATGGGGCAGTACGAATCCCTCGGCCGCGCCGCCGCCAAAGCGTTTCCCAACAGCAGCCTCGTTGAGCTTGAGGGCATCGGTCACATCCCGCAGTTCGAGGCCTGGGACGACTACATTGAGGCGCTCACTGGCTTCCTTGACTGAGGGCGCGCGCCGCCGGCGCGAGAGATCCGGGGCCAGCGACGAATGGCACTGACGCAAGTCCGCGGATTCAAATGCAGGGTGGGTCAGCCCGTCCGGTCAAGCGCTCCAATCGGCTAAAATAGCGCCTTTGCCCTGTTCGCAAAGGCGCTCATGTCTTCCATCGTATCGCTCCCCGGCAGTGCCGCGCTGTCGTCTTTCCGCATCGATAAAATCCGTCAGGAGGCTGGCCGGCTGGGCGTTGCGTTGGGCGAGTTAACGGCGCGCCACTGGCATTTCCTGGAGCTGGATGCCGAGCTGGACGCAGCTGCCGCGCGGCAACTCGACAAAACGCTGGATTACGGCACCCCTACCGACAGTCCGACGGCGAATGACATGCAAGTGCTGGTCACGCCGCGTCCGGGCACGATTTCGCCGTGGTCGTCCAAGGCGACGGATATTCTCAGGAACAGCGGTCTGGCCCAGCTGCGCCGCATCGAGCGCGGGGTGGCCTATCGCCTGTGCGATCCGCAGGGTGCCGCGCTTTCGGGACAGGCGCTGACGCTGCTGCTGCCGCTGTTGCACGACCGCATGACGGAAGCCGTGATGACGTCGCTGGAAGCCGCCCGCGCGTTGTTTCGGCATGTGCCGCCGCGCGAACTGAGCGCAATCGATGTCATGGCCGGCGGCCGTGCTGCGCTTGCCGAAGCCAACCGCAGTCTCGGCCTGGCACTGTCGGATGACGAAGTCGATTATCTGGTCGACAACTTCACCCGCATCGGGCGCAATCCCACCGATGTCGAACTGATGATGTTCGCGCAGGCCAATTCCGAGCACTGCCGCCACAAGATATTCAACGCCAGCTGGGTAATCGATGGTGCGGAACAGACGAAATCGCTGTTCGGCATGATCCGCGATACCCACGCCGCGCATCCCGCAGGCACGGTGGTGGCGTACTCGGACAACTCCTCGGTCATCGAAGGGGCGCAGATCGACCGCTTCTACCCGCGTGCCGACGGCAGCTACGCCTACAGCAGCGAACTGACCCACGTGCTGATGAAGGTGGAGACGCACAATCACCCGACCGCGATCTCGCCCTTCCCGGGTGCCGCCACCGGCAGCGGCGGCGAAATCCGCGACGAGGGCGCGACCGGTGTCGGCTCCAAGCCCAAGGCCGGTTTGTGCGGGTTCTCGGTGTCCAATCTCAACATCCCCGGCTTCGAGCAGCCGTGGGAAGCCGGCGCCTACGGCAAGCCCGAGCGCATCGTCACCCCGCTCGCGATCATGCTCGAAGGACCGATCGGCGCCGCGGCATTCAATAACGAATTCGGCCGCCCCAATCTGGCAGGCTATTTCCGCACCTTCGAAGAGACCGTGGCGGGGCAGCGGCGCGGCTACCACAAGCCCATCATGCTGGCAGGTGGCGTTGGCAGCATCCGTGCCGACCATGTGGAGAAGAAAATGCTGCCGGCCGGCACGCTGCTGATCCAGCTAGGCGGCCCCGGCATGCTGATCGGGCTGGGCGGCGGCGCCGCATCGTCGATGGATACCGGTGCCAATGCCGCCGACCTCGACTTCGATTCGGTGCAGCGCGGCAACCCCGAGATGGAGCGGCGCGCGCAGGAAGTCATCGACCGCTGCTGGCAGTTGGGCGAGGCCAATCCGATCCTGTCGATCCACGACGTCGGCGCCGGCGGCCTCTCCAACGCGCTGCCCGAGCTGGTACACGGCGGCGGCCGTGGCGGCCGCTTCGAGCTGCGCGCCGTGCCGTCGGAAGAGTCCGGCATGTCGCCGCGCGAAATCTGGTGCAACGAGGCGCAGGAGCGGTATGTGCTGGCGATCCCGCCGCAGCGCCTCGACGAATTCCGCGCGATGTGCGAGCGCGAGCGCTGCCCGTTTGCGGTGCTGGGCGAAGCGACCGAGGACAATCACCTTCTGGTGACCGACAGCCATTTCCAGAATGCGCCGGTGGACGTGAGCCTCGACGTCATCCTCGGCAAGCCGCCCAGGATGACGCGCGACGTCGTGCATCAGCCCGCCGTGCCGGCGCCGCTGGTGCTCGACGGAATCGATCTGAAGGATGCGGCCTACCGCGTGCTGGCGATGCCGGGGGTGGCGTCGAAGATGTTCCTGATTGCCATCGGCGACCGCAGCGTCGGCGGGCTGACTGCGCGCGACCAGTGCGTGGGGCCGTGGCAGATTCCCGTTGCCGATTGCGCGATCACCCTCGCGGGCTACCAGACCACGCTGGGTGAGGCTTTCTCGATCGGCGAGAAAGCGCCGCTGGCCCTGATCGATGCACCGGCGTCGGGACGCATGGCGATCGCCGAGGCGATCACCAACCTGGCTGCCGCACGTGTCGATGGCCTGGGCAGCGTCAAACTGTCGGCCAACTGGATGGCCCCGGCTGGCCATCCGGGCGAGGATGCCGCGCTGTTCGATACCGTGGCGGCGGTTTCGGCATACTGCCAGGCGCTCGGCGTCTCGATCCCGGTCGGCAAGGATTCGATGAGCATGAAGAGCGTGTGGCAGGAGGGTGGCGAGAAAAAGGCGGTGACTTCGCCGATTTCGCTGGTGATCTCGGCCTTCGCCACCACCCCCGACGCGACGCAGCATCTGACGCCGCAGTTGCGTACCGATGCCGGCGAGAGCGATCTCATCCTGCTCGACCTGGGGCGGGGCAAGAACCGTCTCGGCGCATCGAGCTTCGCCCAGGCCTTCAAACAGGTGGGCGAGCGCTGCCCAGACGCGCCGGCCGCCGATGCACTCCAGGCTTTTTTCGACACCGTACAGGGACTCAATACAGCAGGCATGCTGCTCGCCTACCATGATCGTTCCGACGGTGGCCTGTTCGCAGCTTTGTGTGAAATGGCCTTCGCCGGCCACTGCGGCGTGGCGATCGACGTCGACGAGCTGTGCTCGGAGAAGATCCGTCTCGACGCCGAGGATGAAGGCGTGCCCGAGCCGGACATGCGGGATCCGCGCGGCTACTCCGAGCGCGTCTTCAACGTGCTGTTCAGCGAGGAGGCCGGCGCGCTGCTGCAGGTACGCCGCGCCGATACCCGGACGGTAATGCAGGCTTTCTTCGATGCCGGCCTGCGCGGCGAGTTCTACATCATCGGCCAGCCCGATGCGGGCGACCGCGTGCGGGTGCTGCGCCGCGAACGGGTAATCCTCGACGAGGCGCGCGCCGATCTGCAAAGCGCGTGGGCGCGCACCAGCTATGAAATGGCGAAGCTGCGCGACAATCCGGCCTGTGCCGAGCAGGAGTTCGCAACCCATGCCGACGCTGCGGACCCCGGCCTGCGCCATGCGCCGAGCTTCGACGTGAATGAGGATGTCGCCGCTCCTTTCGTCGCCAGCGGCAAGCGGCCGCGGGTGGCGGTGCTGCGCGAACAGGGCGTCAACGGCCAGGTCGAGATGGCCGCTGCGTTCGATGCTGCCGGCTTTGCTGCGATCGACGTCCACATGAGCGACATCCTGTCCGGCCGGGTCAGCCTCGGCGATTTCAGCGGTCTCGCCGCGTGCGGCGGCTTCAGCTACGGCGACGTGCTGGGCGCGGGTGGCGGCTGGGCCAAGTCGATCCTGTTCAATCCACGTGCGCGCGACCAGTTCGCGGCGTTTTTCGGGCGTGGCGACACCTTCGCGCTCGGCGTATGCAACGGCTGCCAGATGATGAGCCAGCTGCACGATCTGATACCGGGCGCGGACGCCTGGCCGCGTTTCGAACGCAACCTGTCGGAGCAGTTCGAGGCGCGTTTCGCGCAGGTCGAGGTGCTGGCCTCGCCGTCGATTTTTTTCGCCGGCATGGCGGGTTCGGTGATGCCGATCGTGGTGTCGCACGGCGAAGGCCGGGTGCAGTTCCGCGATCCGGCGCATGCCGCGCAGGCGCATCCCACGCTGCGCTACGTCGATCACCGGGGGGCGCCGGCCGCGACCTATCCGGCCAACCCCAACGGTTCGGCCGGCGGGCTGACCGGCTTCACCACCGCGGACGGCCGCTTCGGCATTCTGATGCCGCATCCGGAACGCGTGTTCCGCGCCGCGCAGCTGTCGTGGAAACCGGACGGCATGACCGGTGCCGCCCCGTGGCTGCGGCTGTTCCGCAACGCGCGGCGCGCGCTTGGGTGATGCGCGCCGTCTATGCGAAAATAACCGGCTTTGTCGCATGAATCCCGCTGTGCCGGGCTCAATTCTCCAGTCATGAATGCACCCGAAAATCTGCTGACGGATGACCACCTGCGCGCGCAGGTCAAGCTGCTGGGCACCTTGCTCGGCCAGGTGCTGCTGCAGTTTGCCGGCGAAGACGTGTTCGATGCAGTGGAAACCCTGCGCCGCGGTTTCGCCGAATTGCACCAGCAGGAAGACCAGCAGCGCCGCACCGAGTTGATGGCGATGATCGACGCCATGCCCGCCGCCAAGGTGGAGCTGGTGGTGCGTGCCTTCGCCGGCTATTTCAAGCTGGTCAATGTGGCGGAAGAAAGCTTTGCCCACCGCAACCGCCGCCGCATGCTGTCGCACGGCATGCGGCTGTGGGAAGGCTCGTTCGACCGCACCCTGGCGGATCTCAAGGCGCAGGATATGCCGGCCGGCACGCTGCAGGAGATGGTCAACCGTCTGCACTACGCGCCGGTATTCACCGCCCATCCCACCGAGGCGCGCCGCCGTGCGGTGATGGAAGGCATGCGCCGGATATTCCTGATTTGCGACGAGCTGTACAACCCCGCCCTGGGGGTGAACGACCGCCGCGAACTGGAAGCGCAACTGGCCGCCGAGATCCAGGTGGGGTGGCGTACCGACGAACTGCGCAACGCCAAGCTCGAGGTGCGCGACGAAGTGCGCAACGGTCTCTACTACGTGCGGGAAAGCCTGTTCGAGGCGGTGCCGAAGGCATATTCCTTCTTCGAGAAGGCGCTGCGCAAGCATTACGGCGTGAATGCCGACGGCACCGCCACCATCCGCGTGCCGAGCTTCATCCGTTTCGGCTCGTGGATCGGCGGCGACCGTGACGGCAACCCGTTCGTGACCGCGGATGTCACCGAATGGACGGTGCATAGGCAGATGCAGGCCGCCCTCGAAGAATACCGTGCGCGCGTGCTGGAACTGCGCCAGACGCTGACCCACAGCAGCGACTGGTGCACGCCTTCCGCCCGGTTCCTGGAACGCCTGTCGGAATACGAGGCCGAGTTCGGCGAACAGGTGTTCCGCGGCACCGCGGTGCAGATTTACAGCCGCGAGCCCTACCGCCGCATGGCGGCGATGATGCTGGCGCGGCTGGACGCCAACCTGTCCTACATCCACCAGTGCCTGGCCGGCGTGCCGAGCTTCACTTCGCACCTGGCGTACGAAAACGCCGCCGCCTTCCTCGCCGACCTCTACCTGGTGCGCGACTCGCTGATCAGCCATGGCGACCGCATCGTCGCCATGCAGGACCTGCAGGCGCTGATCCGGCTGGCCGAAAGCTTCGGCTTTCACCTGCTGCAGCTCGACATCCGCCAGGAGTCGACCGTGCATACGCGCACGGTGGCGGCGCTATTGCAGCAGATCGATCCCGATTTCGATTACCTGGCTGCGAACGAGGCCGAGCGGCTGCAGCGCCTGGCCGCCTGGATCGGCCACATCGATCCGATCGAGGTGGAGGACGGCGTGCTGGACGACGAGGCGCGCGAAGCGCTCGCAGTGTTCCGGCGCATGGTCAAGCTGCAGGCCGAAGTGGGCGACGAGGTCTTCGGCACCTACGTGATTTCGATGACGCACAGCGCTTCCCACGTGATGGAAGTGATGCTGCTGGCGCGGCTGGTGGGCCTGTGCGGCCACAACGGGCGCGACTGGTTCTGCCGCATCCTGGTGGCGCCGCTGTTCGAGACGGTGGACGACCTGCAGCGCAGCCAGTCCATCCTCGACCAGCTGCTGTCGGACAAGGTCTACCGTGCGCTGGTCACCGCCAACGGCAACCACCAGGAAGTCATGCTGGGCTATTCGGATTCGTGCAAGGATGGCGGCATTCTGGCGTCGAACTGGAATCTGTATCAGGCGCAGCTGTCGATCATCGCGCTGACCCAGCGCTACGGCGTCGAATGCCGGCTGTTCCATGGCCGCGGCGGCACGGTGGGCCGCGGCGGCGGACCGACCCACGAGGCGATCCTGTCGCAGCCGCCGGGCACGGTGAACGGCGAGATCAAGTTCACCGAGCAGGGCGAGATGCTGTATTACAAATACAGCAACCCAGAAACCGCCAACTACGAGATCGGCATGGGTGTCACCGGACTGCTCAAGGCCAGTACGACTGCGCTTGCGCAGATCGATGTGCGCTATCCGCAGGAATACCTCGACGGGATGAGCCAGATCGCCGCCAACGGCGAGAAAAGCTACCGCGCGCTGATCGGCATGCCGGGCTTCATCGATTATTTCTACGAGACCACGCCGGTCACCGAAATCGGCCTGCTCAACATGGGCAGCCGGCCGTCGCACCGCAAGAAGGCCGACCGCTCGCTCGGGTCGATCCGCGCCATTCCGTGGGTGTTCGGCTGGGCCCAGTCGCGCCATACCTTGCCTGCCTGGTACGGAATCGGAACTGCGCTGAAAGATTTCATCGGGTCCGCTCCGGCGGGGCTCGATCAGTTGCGGATCATGTACCGCGAATGGCCGTTCTTCCGCGGCCTGCTGTCCAACGTGCAGATGGCGCTGACCAAGGCCGACATGGAAATTTCCGAGGAATACGCGCGCCTGTGCGACCACCCCGACACCATGGCAATCTATCGCGCCATTGCCGATGAGTTCGCGCTTACTGTGGAGCGGGTCAAACAGGTCGCGCAGATCGAGACCCTGCTGGAAGACAACCCGACTCTGGCGTTGTCGCTTTCGCGTCGCCGTCCCTACATCGATCCCATCAACCACATCCAGGTGCGCCTGCTGAAACGCTATCGCTCGGAGAGCGTGTGGGAATCCGAACAGGATAGCTGGCTGACGCCGCTGATGCGCTCGATCAATGCGATCGCCTCCGGGATGCGCAACACCGGTTGAGCATGGATAAGGATATGCCCGCATCCTCTCCGACACGACCGAAGCGGCGCGGGCTGGTTATTTCCATCGGTGTGAATGTCGTGCTGGTGTTGCTGGTATGCGGCCTGGCGCTGTATGCCTTCATGCTGAATGTCGATCTGGGCGATGTGAAGCGGCGGCTGTCGAAGGAAAGCGAAACCCGCCAGCAAGCCGAGCGCTACCTGGTCGAAACGCGCAACCAGTTGACCGACAGCCTGCGTGAAATCGAACAGCTCAAGGCGCAACTGGCCTACAAGGAAACCGACATCCAGACGGCGGTGGCGGCCAAGCCCGCGCTGCCGGTGGTGATCGGTTTTCGTTCGTCGATGCTGGGCAAGGGCCTGGTGGCGGTGATCGAAAACACCAGCGACCGCTATCTGACCGTGGTCCTCGCCGTGCGCAATCCGACCCTGTCCCTGGCGCAGCGCTTCGAACTCAAGCTGGAACCCAGGTCCAGCATCGACTTCGGCCACCTGGAAGGCTGGCAGTTTGCCTCGGGCGACGAAGTGGGATTGTTCAACGACGAATTCGGCGCGCTCAAGCTTACGGTGCCGTAACGGCGGGTCGCGGCCTGGGCAATTTCAGGCCGAGCAATGCGGGCATCAGCAGCAGTTCGAACACCTGGCCGGCGAACAGGCCGACCGCGCACAGCATGCCGAAGTGAGCGGTGGGGCGGAAGTCGGACAGCCCCAGCAGGCTGAACTGCGAAATCAACACCACCGAAATGGCGATCACCGCGCGCCCCGAGGCTTCCACGCTGCGGATGATGGCGAACACCGGGCTGACGCCGCGGTGGATGCGGTGCAGGTAGCCGTGATACAGATGGATGGTGTCGTCCACCGTGATGCCGAGGATGACGCCGGCGATCAGAACGGTGGCGACGTCGAGCGAAATTCCCGCCGTTCCCATCACCACGAAAATGAAGAACAGCGGCGCCAGGTTGGGCACCAGGCAGATCAGGGCGCCGCGGAACGAGCGGAACAGCAGCGCCATCAGCAGCAGAATCTGCAGGAAGGCCGAGGCGAAGCTCTTGACCTGGCCGTCGACGATGCGGTCTTCCTGGTCCGAGAACAGCCGCCCGTACCCCGCGAGGTCGATTGCCACGCCCGCGATCGGCTGCGCGGCGACGTGCGCGCGCACCCTGTCGATCACCTGGCCGATTTCGTTGGCGCCGTGCACGTTGAGGCTCATCGGGATGCGGGCGCGCTGGAATTCACGGTTGACCAGCTCGTACAAATCCTTGCCGTCGTAGATCAGCAGCAGCTGTTCGACCAGCCTGCGGCTGGCCGGCAGCGCATCCGGCCCCAGATCCTCGCCGCTGAGGGCGCGGTTCATTTCCTCCAGCACGTCGATCAGGGAGAAGCTGCGGTCGACTTCCGGCTGCTGTTCCAGCCAGGTTTGCAGCGCCTTGATCTGCGCCAGCGTCGCCGGATCCTTCAGGCTGTCGCGGGCCGTGCCGGTGAGGACGATTTCCAGCCCGGTGACGCCGGAAAGCTTGCTTTCCACTCTGGCAGTGCTGCGGCTGATGCTGTGGTCGGGCGCGAAAAACTCGATGATGTTGGATTCGACCTTGACCTGAAGCACCAGCGGGACGGCCGCCAGCACCAGCAGCGCGGTGGCCGTCAGCACGGCTTTTGCGTGCCTCAGGCTGAACACGGCCACGGTTGCCGCGATGCGGCGTGCGTGCGCCATGCCGGAACGGTGGCGCGGCCAGCGTGGCGTATCCCATTTCAGCAGGATCGGCGGCACCAGGATGAATACCACCAGAAACACGATGAGGGTGCCGATCGCGCCCGCCAGGCCGAAGGCCTGAACCGGAGGAATCTCCACCCACAGCAGGCTCAGCATGCCCGCGCCGGTGGTCAGCACGTTGAACAGGCCGGGGATGAAGGTTTCCTTCAGCGCGCGCGCGATGCGTTGCGGCCGCGGCAGCAGTGCGATGCGGGCGCGCTGGATGGCGGCATACAAATGCAGCAGCGTGGCCGTGGTGTAGGCCGCCATCAGGGTGGGAATCATCGCGGTGATCGGGGTGTAGGGCTGGCCGGACAGCACCAGCCCGGCGACGCTGGCCGACACGACCGTGCCCATGGCCAGGCCGCCCACCACCATCGGGCGCGCCCGCCCCACCACCCACCATAGCAATGCCATGCCGATGACGAACGTCAGCGGGATGAAGATGGCGCTGTCGCGCCACAGCGAGCGCAGCTCCTCGACTGTCTGCGCCACCGTGCCGGCGGTGGCGGTGTGATAGGGCGTGAGTTTCTCGGCGGCAATGGTGGCGTCGAGCGCGATCTGGATATCGCGGCGGGCCAGGCTTTCCTTCAGGATTGTGGGGCGCACCACCAGGGCGACCGCGCGGCCGTCGCGCGAGGCGAGCAGTCCCGGTGCAAAGCTGTCGCCCAGCACGCGGGCCTTCCATTGCGCCGGCGTGCGTGCGCCCAGATTGCCGGGGTCGATCAGCAGCGATACGGCAAAGCCGTCGTCGGTGGTGTCGATATGCTCCACCGTGGTCAGCGTCAGCACCCGGTCGACCGCCGGATGCGCCGCCATTTTTTGCGCGGCGCGGTCGAGCGCGGCGAGAAACGCCGGAGTGTAGAGCGCGTCGCCCTCGAACAGGGCGATGATGGCTTCGTCGTTGGGGAATTCCCTGAACAGCGATTCGCGCAGCTGGATGGTGGACGAATCCGGCGGCGAATAAATGTCCGGCGCGTTGTTGAAATGCAGCTTCAGCAGAAACGGCAACGCCGCCAGCTGGATACCGAGCAGGATTGCCAGTGCCAGCCAGGGTGGCAGCATGCGGCTGCCGTTGAGCCAGGGTTTCAGCATGGGGGCGTCAGGAAATCAGAATTTGCTGCGCAGCCCCAGCGTGATCAGCGAATGGTCCTGGTGGAAGCCGCCCAGGGTGCGCGCTTCGCCGTCGAAGTAGTGGGCGGCGACATAGAACTCGTGCGGCTCCCAGCCGACGTAACCTAGTTTGGGGCTGAGATAGACATCGTCCACGTTGAAGCCGGCGGCGAAGCGCATCCCGGCTTTCCAGCGGCCCTGGCCGAAGCGGGTCTCGATTTCGCCGTTGGCGCCGTAATACTCCTTCAGTTCGAGGATGCTGCGGTCGGTCTGCAGCGCGTGCGCCACCAGTTGCAGGTTGACGCGGGTGTCCGCCCCGCCGGGGAAGAATTCCAGCGCGCCGATCCAGTCGAGCGAATGCGTCGTGTCCAGCGCGGTGTTGGCCAGGGTCACCGGCACGTTGTCGGTGTAGCCGGCTTCCATGCGCCAGGTGAGGCCGCCGCGCACCAGTTCGACATCGGCGCCGACGAAGGTGTTGAACGGATGCACCGCGGTGAGCGTGGAGGCGGGCAGATCGAGCCGGTAGTACGGCAGCGACTGCCGGGTGCGCGCCAGCGTCACGCCGAAATCGAGCGCGCTGCCGGTCCTGGTCAGGCGCAGGGCGCCGCCGCCGCTGCCGTGTTCGTCCTCGTCGATGCGCGCGGTATTCAGCCAGGAGGTGAGCGCGGGATCGATGCCGATGATCTGGCGGCTGGTACGGTTGACCGGACTCCAGATACTGGCGGCGTCCGGCAATTGCGCGCCGCGGAACAGCGGCAGCCAGACCGCGTCCAGCTTGTACTCGCCGAAAGTCTGCTCCCAGCGCGCGGCCAGTTGCGCGCGGCGACGGTCGGGCAGATCGTCCAGCACGAAGCGCGTCAGGTCGGCGCGGCTGACGCGGTCGGCCAGCGGGATTTCGTCGGCGCGGCCCCAGATGACGGTTTGCGCGCCGAAGGTCAGGCGGGTGTCGCCGTTGCGGTAGCGCACATAGGTATCGCCGTAGTCGGCCAGCATCTCGTCGTGATCGGCGCGGCCGCCCGCCTGCACCATGCCGTCGAGCCGGGCGCCGGCGCGGAATTCCCAGTTGCGGCTGGGCTGCCACAGCACGTAGGCACTGGCGCGCAGGGTGGAATAGGTGTCGGCCTCGGCGGCGTCGGGCAGGCCGCCCGCTTCCAGCAGAAAGTCGTCGACGCCAGCCTTGAGCGTGGGCTGGAAACCGCGTGCGGCGGGCTTGCGGCTGCGCGCAGCGGGCGGCGGCAGATCGTCTTCGGCGCTGGACTGCGGCGTGGC
>DAOMWT010000069.1:0-13558 GCA_035436705.1 Thiobacillus sp.
CTGTTTGCCTTGAGCAATCTGTGGATGGCGAGGAAACGACTGATGGCAGGAGCACGGGGATGAGTGCGCCTGCTGCGCGGGCAAGGGCGCTTGAATGGCCAGAAATGAACGCAATCGAGAGCAACACCCGCCAGGAAATCGTTGCAAATCTGTCCGCGCTCGCAATGGGTGTTCTGCTTTCATTCAGCTCGTGCGGGGGCGGGGGTTATGCAGACTTTCCCTAGCCCGCGATCAGCTCCCTGATCTCGGCCAAGGGACCGTCGATCACGGTTCGCTTGTCGCCGCTGTAACGGATGCGCCAGCCCTGCGAGCTGGGATTCAGGCCCGAGCCGTCGGGCGGCCCGCCCGCCTTGGGCAGTTGTTCATGATAGGCAACCATCTCGGCCAGCAAGACCGCCTCGGGCGCAGGCTGCGTTTCGGTTTCGGCTTCGGCTTCGGCAGTGGCCTTCACAATAACCATGAATCGCATGGGTTTTATCTTCGGGGTGGACGGACGGCAACGGGTTTCCCGTCCTTATGCTTACGGCGAACCCGATGCGGGGAAGTCGACACGTCATACTTGTCGCAGAAAATAAACTAGAATGGCGGCCATCGAACTTTCAGGCCCGGAAGTCTTCTTCCACCGCCACAACCCCACAATTCGCATATAGCAATGCCAAAACATGCCTACCACGGCAGGCTTTCCGTGGTTGTACCCGTCAAGAACGAGCAGGACAACGTCGAGCCGCTGGTGCGCGAAATCGTGACAGCGCTGTCCGGCAACACCACATTCGAAATCATCTACGTCGACGACGGCAGCACTGACACCACCCAGGCCCGGCTGCAGGCCCTGAAAGCCGAATTTCCGATGCTGCGGGTGATCCGCCATCGCACTTCGTGTGGGCAGAGCCGGGCGGTGACGACGGGCGTGACTGCGGCGCGCCATGAGTGGATCACCACGCTCGACGGCGACGGCCAGAACGACCCGGCCGATATCCCGGCGCTGCTGGCCGAACTGGCCAACCCGGCGCAGCCCGACAACCTGGAACTGCTGGCGGGCTGGCGCGCCAGGCGCAACGACACCTTTCTGCGCCGCCTGTCGTCCAAAATTGCCAATGGCGTGCGTTCGCGCATGCTGAAGGACAATACACCGGATACCGGCTGCGGCCTCAAGCTGTTCGCCCGCGAGACCTTTCTGCAGCTGCCCAATTTCGACCACATGCACCGTTTTCTGCCGGCACTGGTGATGCGCAACGGCGGTATGGTGGTGTCGGTTCCGGTCCATCATCGTGCCCGTGAGCGCGGCACTTCGAAATATGGCGTGCACAACAGGCTGTGGGTCGGCATCGTCGACCTGTTCGGCGTCGCCTGGCTGCAGCGGCGGGTGCGCCTGCCGGTGATCGAGGTCGATTCCGATCGCTAGATGAAGGCGCGCATTATCGTCAAAGGCCTGGCGCTGATCCTGAGCCTGGCGCTGTTCGGCTACGTGTTCAAGACCAGCGATCTCGGCAACAGCGTCAACGAGGCATGGATCGACGCGCGGGTGCGCGGACACGGCGTCAATGGCGCCTTGCTGTTTCTGCTGATGGGCGGCGTGTTCACCGCCCTCGGCCTGCCGCGGCAGATCATCGCTTTTCTCGGCGGCTACGCCTTCAGCGTGGGCCTGGGTACGCTGCTGGGCACGCTGGCGGCACTCCTGGGCTGCATATTGAACTTCGTTTACGCGCGTTTCTTCGGCAAAGGCCTGCTGCGTGCGCGGCTGGGCGCGCGCACCGGCCGTTTCGACCGCTTCATCCACGAGCACCCGTTTTCCATGACGGTATTGATCAGGTTGCTGCCAGTGGGCAGCAACCTGCTGACCAATCTGGCGGCCGGCATTTCGAGTATCCGCCCCGCGCATTTTTTCCTCGGCACGCTGCTCGGCTATCTGCCGCAGACGCTGGTGTTCGCTCTGGTCGGCAGCGGCGTTCACATCGCGCCCGCCCTGAAGCTCGCGCTCGCCATCGGCCTGTTCCTGGTGTCGGGAGCGCTGGGGACCTATCTTTATCGCCATTTCCGGCATGACCAGAGCCTCGGCGACCAGGTCGATGCCGCGCTGGACGAAACTGACGCAGGCGTTGCCCGTGAATCCCCATCAAAATAACGGGCGCGGCCTGTTGCTGCTGAGCCTGCTGCTGCTGGCGGCGTTGACCGCGGTGGCGCTGCTGACGCGGCCGCTGATCCCGATCGACGAAACGCGCTACGTCAGTGCGGCGTGGGAAATGTGGCAGCGCGGCGGCTTTCTGGTGCCGTTCAAGAACGGCGAACCCTATAGCCACAAGCCGCCTTTCATGTTCTGGATGTTCCATGCGGGCTGGGCGCTGTTCGGCGTCACCGACTGGTGGCCGCGGCTGGTGCTGCCGCTGTTTTCTGCCGGCGCGCTGCTGCTGACGTATCCACTCGCCCGCCGCCTGTGGCCGCAGCGCTCGGGCCTCGGCGGGCAGGCTGCGCTGATTCTGGTGAGCGCGCTGCTGTGGATCGTCTTTTCCACCTCGGTCATGTTCGACGTGATGCTGGCGTTCTGGGTGCTGCTGGGAATGCACGGCGTACTCGCCGCTGCCGATGGCAAGCGGCGCGGCTTCGTCATGCTGGGAATCGCGATTGGCATGGGTGTGCTGACCAAGGGCCCGGTCATCCTGCTGAATCTGCTGCCGGTCGCCGTGCTGGCGCCATGGTGGAACCCGGGCATGCAGTGGTACCGCTGGTTCAGCGGGGTCGTGCTGGCGGTGTTGCTGGGGGCGGCCATTGCGCTGGCGTGGGCGATCCCGGCCGGCATGGCCGGGGGCGAGGCCTACCGCAACGCGATTTTCTGGGGCCAGACCGCCGATCGCATGGTCGAGTCTTTCGCGCACCGGCGGCCGTTCTGGTGGTACCTGCCGTTGTTGCCGCTGCTGTTGTTTCCATGGTTCGTCTGGCCGGGATTCTGGCAGGCGCTGGCACATCACCGGCGGGCCGGGCTGGACCGCGGTACGCGCTTTTGCCTCGCCTGGATGCTGCCGGTGTTCATTGCGTTCTGCTTCATCAGCGGCAAGCAGCCGCATTATCTGGTGCCGCTGTTTCCGGCGTTTGCGCTGCTGGCTGCGCGCGTACTGGCTGACCGCCCGGCTTTCCGCGTGGGCGTGCCTGCCCTGCTGGCAATGGGGTTGGGCGTGACGTTGATGCTGGCTGCCAGCGGGAAAGTTGCGGCGCTCCACGAAGAGGCCGCCGCGTTGCCGGCACTATGGTCGGGCGCGCTGCTGGCGTTGCTGGCGCTGGCCGCCTGGGCGGTCGGGCGGCGCGGTTTTCCGCCGGTGCCGAATCTGGCGCTGCTGGGGGCCACCACGCTGGCGCTGGTGCAGCTGGCCGCCAAACCATCGATCGATCCTCTGTACAACATCAAGGCGATGGCGCAGACGATCAAACAGGTGCAGGACGAAGGGCGGCCGGTGGTGAATGCCGCGAGGTACCACGCGCAATATCAGTTTCTGGGCCGGCTGGAATCACCACTGCTCGAATTGCACGGTGCCGAACTGAAGCGCTGGCTGGCCGAGCATCCCGAAGGCTATGCGGTGATCTATCTGAAGGACAGGCAGAAGTTGGGCGCGATCCCGGCGCGCCATAAGCAGGCGTATCGTGGGGGAGCCGCCGTTCTGGTGGATGCGCGTACGGCGTCCGGGCTGCTGCCCGTTCACATTGAAAACTGAGGTTCAGGCCTCGGCGTCGCGCTGCGGCAGCACCACTTCGCGCGAGGGCGAAATGGTCGAGATGGCATGCTTGAAGATCATCTGCGCGGCCTGGTCCTGGCCTTTCAGCAACACCACGAACTGATCGAACGATTCGATCCGCCCCATCAGCTTGATTCCATTGACAAGAAAAACCGATACCGGAATGCGCTCCTTGCGCAGGGTGTTGAGAAAAACGTCTTGCAGGTGGTTGTATTCTTTGCTGGCCATGTTTGGCTCCCTGTCAGGTAAAGGCGGGGCAGGCCCCCGCTTGAGTCATTATTAGCGGATTACTCGATTTTTGCACTGGCACGAACTGACGTGATGGCGTCGCGGATGCGCTGCTGCTGCAACTGCTTGACGATTTCGCCACGTACGGCATCCAGCGGCTGCAGCTGCGGTTGACGCGTGTCGTCGAGGCGGATGACGTGGTAGCCGAACTGCGTCTTCACCGGCGTCTTCGTGGTTTCGCCCTTTTTCAGGCCGGCCAGGGCGTCGGAGAATTCCGGTACGAACGCACGGCGGTCGGACCAGTCGAGAGCGCCGCCGTTCTTGGCCGAACCGGTGTCTTTCGATTGCTTTTTGGCGAGATCCTCGAATTTGGCCTTTTTGCCGAGGTCGGCAATGATCTTCTTCGCTTCGGCTTCGGTCTTCACCAGGATGTGGCGCGCGCGGTATTCCGGCTCGGCGGGCTCGGCCTTGGCCTTGTCGTAGGCGGCCTGGATTTCCGCGTCGCTCACCGGATGGGTTTTGACGTAATCGTCCAGATAGGCTTTGGCCAGCTGGTCCTTGCGGCGGATATCCAGTATCGCGGCGAGCTGCGGCTCTTTGTCGAGTCCCTTGTCCGTGGCGGCACGCGACAGCAGTTCCAGGGTGATCAGCGATTCGCGCACGCGCTCGTCGAGCTGCGGGGTATCGGGCTGGCCCTGGGCCATTTCGCGTTTGATCAGATCGCCGTACAAGGCGGGGATTTCCTTGCCGTTGACTACGGCCAGCGGCTTGTCGGAGGCGGCAACTGGGGCGGGCGCCGCGGGGGCCGGGGTTTGCGCCTGTGCCAGCGGGGTGAGGGCCAGCAGGATCAGGGCGGGGAGAAGGGCAAGACGCATGCGGATTCCTTTCAGAGTTCTTCCGGAGTTAATGCAGTGATCGACAGCGCGTGAATCTCGCGCTGCATGAGCTCGCCCATGGCTTCGTACACCAACCGGTGGCGAGCGAGGGTGGAGAGGTTACGGAATCTGGATGACACCAGCGTGAGACGGAAATGCCCGCCGCCGGAAGCGGCGCCGGCGTGACCCTTGTGCTGGGCGCTCTCGTCTTCCAGGGTATAGGTTTCGGGTTCCAGCGCGGCGAGGCGCTGGCGGATCAGGTCGGCGGTGCTCATGCGGGAAACGCTTTCTTGAACGGTTTGACGCTGACCGCCGCGTAGACGCCGGCAGCCACATAGGGGTCGGCATCCGCCCACGCCTGCGCGTCGGCCAGCGAGTCGAATTCGGCGACTATCAGGCTGCCGGTAAAGCCGGCTGCGCCGGGGTCGTCGCTGTCGATGGCGGGGAAGGGGCCGGCCAGCAGCAGACGCCCCGCCTGCTGCAAGGCATGTAGGCGCTCAAGATGCGCAGGGCGGGCGGCCAGCCGCTTGGCGAGGCTGCCGGGTGCGTCCTGGCCGACGATGGCATAAAACATTATTGCTTTTCTTCCTTGTCCAGATATTTGGTCAGCATCATGCTCTGGCCGATGACAAACACCAGCATCAACCCCAGACTGCCGAACAGCTTGAAGTTGACCCAGGCATCGGTCGAGAAGTTGAAGGCGACAAACAGGTTTGCAACCCCCATGAAGGCGAAAAATCCGCCCCAACTCGCGTTTAACCGACCCCAGGCAATGTCAGGAAGTTCCATTTGCGCGCTCATTAAACTTTTGATGACGTTGCGGCCCAAAGCGGCAGCGCCAAAAATGATGGCGGCGAAAACCCAGTACAGCACGGTCGGCTTCCACTTGATGAAGCTCTCGTCGTGCAGCCACAGGGTGGCGCCACCGAACAGCACGATGATGCCGAGGCTGACCCACATCATGGTTTCCACCTTGTGGCCGCGCAGCTTGACCCAGCCGATTTGCCCGAAGCTGGCGACGATGGCCACCAGGGTGGCGAGGTAGATGCCGGGTTTTTCGTTGGCGCCCAGCGGCTGCGGCAGGCCGAGTCCCGCCAGGAAGGCGCGCGTGGCTTCGGCGTTGGCATCGCCTATTTTGTAGGCGATGAAGAAGACGATGATGGGAAAGAGATCAAACAGTAATTTCTTCATTATGTTTGTGCTTGGCGGCCGGCTGCAATTCGGGTGACTGCGTATTTTGCTATGATTCCCCCTCCCGACCAAGCGCTTTTGGCCCTTCCGCCCGATCCCGATCATCGATGCTCAATATCGATCTGCATTGCCATTCCAATATGTCCGACGGTGTGTTGTCGCCCGCCGAAGTCGTCGCGCGCGCCGCGGCGAATGGCGTGCACGCGCTCGCGCTGACCGATCACGACGACGTGGCGGGAATTGCCACCGCACAGGCGGTGGCGGCGACGGCAGGGCTGAGGCTGATCCCGGGCGTCGAAATCTCGGTGAGCTGGGGTGGCCAGACCGTGCACATCGTCGGTCTGCGCATCGATCCGCGGCATCCCGAACTGGCTGCCGGCCTGCACGGCATCCGCCTCGGGCGCGTCGAGCGCGCCCGGCGGATGGGAGACGATCTGGCGCAGTCCGGCATCGCCGGCGCCTACGCGGGCGCCTGCGGCTATGCGGCCAACAAGCAGCTGGTGGGACGCACCCATTTTGCGCGCTGGCTGGTGGCGCAGGGCCACGTCCCCGACATGCGCGCTGCGTTCAGGCGCTTTCTCACGCGCGGCAATCCCGGCTACGTCGAACACGAATGGACCACGCTGGAGAACGCCGTCGGCTGGATCCACGCCAGCGGCGGCACGGCGGTGATCGCGCATCCCGGGCGCTATGCCTTCAACGCGCGCGAACTGCACCTGCTGCTGGATGCTTTCCGCGCGCTGGGCGGCGAAGGCATCGAAGTCATCAGCGGCACCCATCACCCGACCGAATACGGCAAATTTGCCGACCTGGCGCGCGCGTTCAGCCTCAAGGCCTCGCGTGGAACGGATTTCCATGCGCCAGGCGAGGGCGCCGATATTGGCCGCCTGCCTGCGCTGCCGCATTATTGCCAGCCGGTGTGGCAGGGCTGGCCGGAGCTGGCAGCCCATTTTTCTTCTTCCCTGGCCTGAGCATCAGCATCTATGGCGCAATTCTTCAATATTCATGCCGACAATCCGCAGCCCCGACTGATCCAGCAGGCGGTGGATATCCTCAAGCGCGGCGGCGTGATCGTTTATCCCACCGATTCGTGTTACGCGCTGGGTTGCAAGATCGGCGACAAGGAAGCGGCGATGCGGCTGCTGGCGGTGCGTGGACTCGATAGCGGGCATGACCTCACGCTGATCTGCCGCGACCTGTCCGAGCTCGGACGCTATGCCCAGGTGGACAACACCCAGTTCCGTTTCCTGAAGGCGCACACCCCCGGCGCCTACACCTTCATCCTGCGCGGCACGCGCGAAGTGCCGAAGCGGCTGCTGCACAAGAAGCACGACACGATCGGGTTGCGGGTTCCCGCGCATCCGATCGTACAGGCGCTGCTGGCCGAGCTGGACGAGCCCATTCTGTCGTCCACGCTGCTGCTGTATGGCGAAGACGTGCCGCTGACTGAGCCATGGGAAATTCGCGAGCGCCTGGAGCACCTGGTCGATCTGGTCATCGACGGCGGCGCCTGCGGCCTTACCTCGACCACCGTGGTCGACATGACATCGGATGTCCCGGCGGTGCTGCGGTTCGGCAAGGGCGACACCTCGGACTTCGAGGCCTGATCCTGCATGGAATTGACCCTGATCCAGAAAATTGCCGTATTCGCGCTGCCGGTGATTTTCGCCATCACTCTGCACGAAGCCGCGCACGGTTACGTCGCGCGCTTCTTCGGCGACATGACCGCAGCTTCGCAGGGCCGCATCACGATCAATCCGCTCAAGCATATCGACCCGGTGGGCACCATCCTGGTGCCGCTGGTGATCCTGCTGGCCAGCAAGCTGCTGGGTGGGGGCGCGATCCTGTTCGGCTGGGCCAAGCCGGTCCCGGTCAATTTTTCCCGCCTGCGCCGCCCCAAGCAGGACATGCTGTGGGTCGCCCTTGCCGGCCCAGGCATGAACTTCATCATGGCACTGTTCTGGGCATTGATGATCCAGCTCGGACACGCGCTCGGTAGCGGCTTCGCCAGCGCGCCGCTGATGCTGATGGGTGCCGCCGGCGTGTTCATCAATGTCATCCTGATGGCGCTGAACCTCATCCCGCTGCCGCCGCTCGACGGCGGCCGCATCGCCGTCAGCCTGCTGCCGGTGAAGCA
Source organism: Thiobacillus sp. (assembly GCA_035436705.1). Lineage (GTDB taxonomy): Bacteria > Pseudomonadota > Gammaproteobacteria > Burkholderiales > Thiobacillaceae > Thiobacillus. The sequence continues at coordinate 8,154 of DAOMWT010000069.1, forward strand.
GGCCATGCAGTTCGCCCGGCTTGAGCCGTACGGCCTGTTCATTTTGCTAGGCCTCCTGTTCACAGGTATCCTCGGCATCATCCTGTGGCCGCTGATCAGCCTGTTCGTCGGGCTGACCGCGCTCGCCACCGGCCTCGATCCTGCGCAACTGATCGGCCTGATCCAGGTCGTGCTGTCCTGACTCCAGCCCTTAAATTCCTAGCCCCTAGCCTTAATCATGTATTCCGACCGCGTTCTCTCCGGCATGCGCCCCACCGGGCGTTTGCACCTGGGCCACTACCATGGCGTCCTGAAAAACTGGCTGCGCCTGCAGAACGAATACCAGTGCCTATTTTTCGTCGCCGACTGGCACGCGCTGACCACGCATTACGACACGCCGCAGGTGATCGAGGATAACGCGCGCGACATGGTGGTCGACTGGCTCGCTGCGGGGATCGATCCGGCGCAGGCCACGCTGTTCGTGCAGTCGCGCGTGATCGAGCATGCCGAGCTGCATCTCTTGCTGTCGATGATGACGCCGCTCGGCTGGCTGGAACGCGTGCCCACCTACAAGGACCAGCAGGAAAAGCTGGCCAGCAAGGACCTCTCGACCTACGGCTTCCTCGGCTATCCGCTGCTGATGAGCGCCGACATCCTGATCTATCGCGCCAACCGGGTTCCGGTTGGCGAAGATCAGGTTCCGCATATCGAATTCACCCGTGAGCTGGCGCGCCGTTTCAACCACATGTACGGCCGCGAGGCGGGGTTCGAGGACAAGGCGCGCGCTGCGGTCAAGAAGCTCGGCTCGAAGAAGGCCCGCCTGTACGAGGAATGCCGCACCGCCTACCAGGAACAGGGCGACGACGAGGCGCTGGAATCCGCCCAGGCGCTGCTCAACGACGCCCAGAACCTGTCGATGAACGACCGCGAACGACTGTTCGGCTACCTCGAAGGCTCCGGCAAGATGATCCTCGCCGAGCCCGATGCGCTGCTGACCGAAGCGTCGAAAATGCCGGGACTGGACGGGCAGAAGATGTCCAAGTCCTACGGCAATACCATCGCCCTGCGCGAAGATCCAGAAACCGTCACCAAGAAAATCCGTACCATGCCGACCGACCCCGCTCGCGTGCGTCGCACCGACCCGGGCAATCCGGCCAATTGCCCGGTGTGGCAGTTCCATCAGGTGTATTCCGATGACGCAACCCGTCAGTGGGTCACCGCAGGCTGCACCAGCGCCGGCATCGGCTGCCTCGAATGCAAGCAGCCGGTGATCGACGCCGTGCTCGCCGAACTCGCGCCGATCCGCGAGCGCGCGCAGTACTACGAGGACAACCCCGATCAGGTGCGCAACATCCTCGCCGACGGCTGCGAAAAGGCGCAGGAACTGGCGCGCGATACGATGCGGGATGTGCGCGAGGCGATGGGACTGACGTTCGGCTAGGGACACGGTTTACGCCGGGTCAGCTGTCCGTCCCCGGTTTCACGGTACGCAGTTTCTTGGTTTCCCCCCGCCGCTGCTTGCTGTCCAGGCGCCGTTTCCTGGAAGCCAGTGTAGGCCGGGTCGGCCGGCGGGGTATTTCCACTTCGCAGGCTGCGCGGATCAGCGCGAGCAGCCGTTGCAGCGCATCGTCGCGGTTGCGCCGCTGGCTGCGATAGCGGTCGGCTAAGAGGATCAGCACGCCGTCGTGGGTGAGGCGGCGGCCGGCCAGGGCGGTGAGGCGCGCGCGCACCGCGTCGGGCAGCGAAGGCGAGCGGGCGACGTCGAAGCGCAGTTGCACGGCGGTCGACACCTTGTTGACGTTCTGCCCGCCGGGGCCCGAGGCGCGCACGAAATCCTCCTGGATTTCGCGCTCGTCGAGTTCGATCCGGGCGTTGACCCGGATCATGCGCAGGACTGCGTGGCTACCACTTCACCACGTGGACGTTGTTGAGCGTGCGCCCGAGGAAGCGCTCGCCGATGGTCTGGAAGCGCAGCGGCACGTCGGTGACGTAGAAGTCGTAGCGCGGCCGGGCCGGGCCGGGGTTGGCGAGCTTCTTGTCGGCCAGCACCGCGGCGACCTGCTCGGCCATGGCTTCGGCGGAATCGACCAGCGCGACCCCCTCGCCGACCACCTGGCGCAGCAGCGGCTTCAGCAGCGGGTAATGGGTGCAGCCGAGCACCAGGGTGTCGATCTGCTCGGTCAGCAACGGCTTCATGTATTCCTGCGCGGTCAGCCGGGTCACCTCGTGGTCGAGCCAGCCTTCCTCCACCAGCGGCACGAACAGCGCACAGGCCTGCGAATGGATGCGCGATTCGGGCGCGTAGTCGTGGATGGCGCGCGCGTAGGCGTTGCTGTTGATGGTGGTGGGGGTGCCGATGACGCCGATCTTCCTGCCGCCGCGCGCGGAGACCGCGCCGGCGTCGATGACGTCGAGCACCGGCACCGGCGACAGATCCTTGACGACTTGCGAGGCCACCGCAGCCATGGTGTTGCAGGCGATGACCAGGAGCTTGACGTCCTTTTCCAGCAAAAACTGCGCGATCTGGGTGGTGAAGTGGGCGATGGTCTCGACCGACTTCACGCCGTAGGGCACGCGCGCGGTGTCGCCGAAATAGACGATATTCTCGTAGGGCAGGCGCTCCATCAGGGCGCGCACCACGGTCAGTCCGCCGATGCCGGAATCGAATACGCCGATGGGGGAGTGTGCATGCGTGGACATGGGTGGCAGGATGGCAGGATGACAGAGTCAGTATTTTACCTTCAGGGCCGCCTGTGGCGGCATCCGGCATGAGCGGCTGCGACTGCGATTCGGTGTGCAACGCGGCGCCGCCCGACCCGGGTTACCGGCGTGCGCTGTGGATCGCGCTGGTGCTGAACGCGCTGATGTTCGGCGGCGAGCTGGCGGCGAGCTTTGCGGCGCAGTCGGTGTCGCTGCTGGCCGATGCGGTCGACTTTCTGGGCGACGCCGGCAACTACGGCGTCGCCCTGTTCGTGCTCGGGCTGGCGCCGGTGTGGCGTTCACGCACCGCGCTGTGGAAGGGCTGGCTGATGGTCGTCTACGGCGTGTTCGTGCTCGGCAAGTCGGCCTGGCAGTGGTCGGCGGGTATCGTGCCGGAGCCGGCCATCATGGGCTGGGTGAGCCTGCTGGCGCTGGCGGTCAACGTCGGCGTGGCGGCGTTGTTGTTTGCCCATCGCGGCGGCGATGCGCAGGCGCGCTCGGTGTGGCTGTGCTCGCGCAACGACGCGCTCGGCAATCTGGCGGTGATGGGCGCGGCGGCCGGGGTGTGGGCCACCGCGCACGGCTGGCCGGATATCGCGGTAGCGCTGGTGCTGGCGGGACTGGCGCTGAGTTCGGGGGCGTCGGTGATCCGCCATGCGCAGCGTGAACTGCGCATGAATTAAAGACGGCGCGCGCGACGAATTGAAGACGACTTAAGCTTTCTGCTGGCGCTCCAGCGCCCACGCCACGTGCTCGCGCACCAGTTCGGACGGGTGCTGCAGGCGCGCGCCAAGCGCCGCTTGAATCTCAGGCGAGGGCGGCGCGTTGCCCAGCGCCACCGCGATATTGCGCAGCCAGCGCGCGTGGCCGATGCGGCGGATCGGCGAACCGGCCAGCCGCTCGTTGAAATCCGTTTCGCTCCAGGCGAACAAATCCACCAGTTGCGCACTGTCGAGCCCGTTCCGCACGCCAAAGTCCGGCAGCGCGGCGGTCTGCGCGAAGCGGTTCCACGGGCATACCAGCTGGCAGTCGTCGCAGCCGTAGATGCGGTTGCCCAGGAGCGGGCGCAGTTCGGGCGGGATGCTGCCTTTCAACTCGATGGTCAGATAGGAAATGCAGCGCCGCGCATCGAGCGAGTAGGGGGCGACGATGGCCTGTGTCGGGCAGACGTCGATGCAGGCCTGGCAGCTGCCGCAGTGGCTGGTTTCGGGCGCGTCCACCGGCAGCGGCAGGTCGGTGTAGATCTCGCCGAGAAAAAACCACGAGCCGTGCCGCCGGTTCAGCAGCAGGGTGTGCTTGCCGCGCCAGCCGAGGCCGGCCTTGCTGGCGAGTTCCACTTCCAGCACCGGCGCACTGTCGGTGAAGACGCGGAAACGGTGTTCGCCGGTTTCCGCGCTGATTTTTTCGGCCAGGCTTTGCAGGCGGTTGCGTAAGACTTTATGGTAGTCGCGCCCGAGCGCGTAGCGCGAGACGTAGGCGGCGGCGGCATCATCCAGCACCGCATGCGGGTCGGCCGCGGCGGGCGGAAAATAATCCAGCCGCGCGCTGATGATGCGGACGGTGCCGGGCACCAGTTCGGCCGGCCGGCTGCGCTTGACGCCGTGCGCCGCCATATAATCCATGTCGCCATGAAAGCCCCGATCCAGCCATGCCTGCAAGCCCGCTTCGGCACGACTCAGTTCGCCGTCGGCAATGCCCACTGCGGCAAAGCCGAGCTCGCGCCCCCAATGCTTGATTTGTTGCGCCAGTCGGCTTAAATCCCGTTCATGCATAGACACGATGATACCGTGCGATGCCGCTGCCATTTGGCCGACGAGGCTGCGACGCTGGCCTTCGGCGCGCGGCTGGCGCGGGAACTGGCGCCCGGGCTGACGTTCTACCTCGAAGGCGATCTGGGCGCGGGGAAGACCACCCTGGTGCGTGGGCTGTTGCGGGCGCTGGGCCACGGCGGGCGGGTGAAAAGCCCGACCTATACCCTGGCGGAAACCTATAGCCTGCCCGCATTTGAGCTGTATCATTTCGACCTGTATCGTTTGCACGACCCGCGCGAATGGCTGGATGCCGGGTTTCGCGATGTCAGCGGCGGCCAGGTAGTGAGCCTGATCGAATGGCCGGAGAAGGCTGCCGGCTGGCTGCCGCCGCCGGACGTGGTGGTCCGCCTGCGGATCGATGACGACAGCCGTGATGCCGAATGCGAAGCCGCCAGCCCGCGCGGCGCCCGTTACCTGGAGGCATGTTGCACGCCCTGCTGAAAATTTTCCTGTTGTGCGGTTTGCTGGCGTCGGGCTGGGCCCAGGCGCTGCAACTCAGCGCCACACGCCTGTGGCCGTCGCCCGATTACACCCGGATCACGCTGGAGGCGGCGCAACCGGTCGCGCACAAATACTTCGCGCTGTCGAACCCCGAGCGGCTGGTGATCGACCTCGAGGGCGTGGAGGCGGGCACCGCGCTCGACGCGCTGGCGGGACAGCTGACCGCGGAGGACCCCTATATCGGCGCCATTCGCGTGGGAATGAATCGTCCCGGGGTGATGCGCCTGGTGCTGGATCTGAAAACCGCCGTCAAACCCTCGGTGTTCCAGTTGCCGCCGCTGGGGCAATACGGCCACCGGCTGGTGGTGGACCTGTATCCGGTTCAGGCAGGTCCGGCGCAGACCGCCGATAGCGCGGCGAATCCGGCCGCGCCGCCGCAACCCGGCGTGGCCGAACAACCCAGGCCCGCCAAGC
>DAOMWT010000070.1:0-13171 GCA_035436705.1 Thiobacillus sp.
ATGAAGCCCGCGCTGGAGTCGCTGCGCGCCTGCCTCGACGGCGCGATTCCCGCCGTGATCGCCACCTGCGCGCCGGACGGCACCCCCAACGTGGCCTACGCCTCGCAGGTACATTACGTCGACGCCGAACACGTGGCGCTGTCGTACCAGTTTTTCAGCAAGACGCGCGAGAACGTGCTCGCCCATCCTTACGCGCAGGTGCAGGTGGTCGAGCCGGGCAGCTTTCGCCACTATCGTCTGCGCGTGCAGTACTTGCGCACCGAGACCGGCGGACCGCTTTTCCAATACATGAAGGCGCAGCTCGCCGGCATCGCCGCGCAAAGCGGCATGGGCAAGGTGTTCGTGCTGCGCGGCGCGGACATTTACCGGGTGCTCGACATCGAGGCGGTCGATCCCCGCTTGCCGCCCGCGCCGCCGCCGCCCGATGCGCTGCTGCGCCTGCGCCGCAGCCTCGACCATCTGGGCGCGTGCGACGAACTTGCACAACTGGCCGACCGGGCGCTCGCCGCGCTCACGCCCGGCTTCGGCATCCGCCACGCGCTCCTGACGATGCTGGACGAGACCGGCGCGTCGCTCTACACGCTGGCAAGCCTGGGTTACGGCCATTCCGGAATCGGCGCCGAGGTGGCGCTGGGCAAGGGCATCATCGGCGTGGCGGCGCACGAGCGGATTCTCGTCCGCATCAATCACCGCACCGGCGATTACGCCTACCATGCGGCGCTGCGCACGGCCGCGACGAACGAGCCGCGCATCCCGTTGCCGGTGCTGGCCGAACCGCACAGCCAGATCGCGGTGCCGCTCATGCACGCCGACCGCCTGCTGGGCGTGCTCTACGCCGAAAGCGAACACGATGCCTTTTTCAGCCACGCCGACGAGGACGCGCTGGCGATCTATGGCCGCCACCTCGCCGCACTGGTGGCGCAGCTGGCGGCTCTGCCGGACGATGCCGAGCCCCTGCCGGCCGCGGCCACACCAGCCCCCACCGGCGCGCCGCTCGCGGTGCGCTACTTTCCCGATGACCACAGCGTGTTCATCGACAATGACTACCTCATCAAGGGCGTTGCCGGCAGCATTCTGTGGACGCTGCTCAACGAACACGCCCAAAGCGGCCGCCGCGATTTCTGCAACCGCGAACTGCGCCGCGACCGGCGCCTGCCGCTGCCCGACGGCGACAACAACCTGGAAACCCGGCTGATCCTGCTGCAACGCCGGCTCGCCGAACGCTGCCCGGCCATCGCGCTGGAAAAGACCGGGCGCGGCCGCTTTCGCTTGGTGCTGGAGCGCCCGCTGGCCTTGCACGCAAGCATCTAGCGTTGGCTGGCCATCGGCGGCAGGTTCTTCGGCGTGAAGTCGAAATACGGCGTCGCCACCTTGCCGCCGGGCGGCACGTAGGCTGGCGCAGGCGAGCCCTTCACGCCGAGGCTGCGCACGTAACGGTAGATCGCCTTGAGATCGGCATCGCTCATGGCACGCAGCGACGGCGACGGCATCGGCGGCCGCATCGGCTGGCGTGCCCGCGCCAGCCAGGCCTGCTCGTCCATCTGCTGGAACAGCAGGCGCAGGTTGGCGGCGTAAGTCGTGCCCCACGGCCCCTGCCAGCCCATCGAGTCGCCGGTCAGCCATTCGGTCTCGGGCACCTGGCCGTTTTTCTGCATGTAGCCGGCGGTATGGCAATCGTTGCAGCCCGAGGTCTGGATCAGATAGTGGCCGTGGCGGATGTCGGCGTCACCGGCGGGCGGCTGCGCCCCTGCCAGCCCGGCCCAGCCGGCAAGCAGCGCGCTGGCGATTTTCATGGATGTCTTCATGGCAATGCTCTCCTGTTTCGTTGCGGGACGCACGATGCGCCGAGCGACCGGCAGCTTAGGCGGATTGCCAGGCGCCCGTTGATAAGTCTTTGCTAGCGAAAGCCTAAATTTTTCCTAAGCGGCTAGAATCCCCGCATGACCGACTTCACCGCCCTCCTGCCACGCATCGAACGCCTGCTCGACCGCCTCGACACCCCCGCCGCCGCACCGGCGCTGGACTGGAAAAACGTGCGCGCCGCGCGCTGGTCGGCGCAGGCCGGCGGACTGAAGCCGATCCTGCACCCGCAGCGGACGGCATTGAAAGACCTGCTGGCGATCGACGAGCAGAAGCAGCGGGTGGACGCCAACACGCGCCAGTTCGTCGCCGGCAGGCCCGCCAACAACGTGCTGCTGAGCGGCGCGCGCGGCTGCGGCAAATCCTCGCTGGTGAAGGCGGTGCATGCCAAATACGCGGCGAAGGGGCTGCGCCTGATCGAGGTCGACAAGGCCGGGCTGCCGAGCCTGCCGGACCTGTTCGAACTGCTGGCGGATGCCGACTATCGCTTCATCGTCTTCATCGACGACCTGACTTTCGCCGAGCACGAAGCCGGCTACGCCAGCCTGAAGGCCGCGCTCGACGGCTCGCTGGCGGGGCCGAGCGACAACGTGCTGATCTACGCCACCAGCAACCGCCGCCACCTGATGCCGGAATACATGGCGGAAAACCTGGAAACGAAACACCTCGGCGGCGAGGTGCATCCGGGCGAGGCGACCGAGGAAAAGATTTCGCTGTCCGACCGCTTCGGGCTGTGGGTGGCGTTCCATGGCATGGACCAGGAGACCTATCTGGCGATCGCCCGGCACTGGGCCGGGCGCCTTGGCGCAACGCCGGACGAAGCATTCGAGCGGGCCGCGCTGCAGTGGTCGCTCGGACGCGGCGCACGCAACGGGCGGGTGGCGTGGCAGTTCGCGCGCGACTGGGCAGGGAAGCAATGAGTCAGCCGCCCATCACGGAAGTCGTCGCGGCGGTGCTGACCCAGTTCGACGGCCGCGTGCTGCTGGCGCAGCGGCCGCCGGGCAAGGTCTATGCGGGCTACTGGGAATTCCCCGGCGGCAAGGTGGAGCCGGGCGAAACGCTGGAGGCCGCGCTCGCGCGCGAACTGCACGAGGAACTCGGCATCGTGATCGACCGCGCCTGCCGCTGGATCACCCGGGTATTCGAATACCCGCATGCCATGGTACGGCTGAATTTTTTCCGCGTATTCGAATGGCAGGGCGAGCCGCATCCGCACGAAGGGCAGGTTTTCTCCTGGCAGTTGCCTGGTGCGGTCGAGGTCACGCCGCTGCTGCCCGCCAATTTTCCGATCGTGAAGGCGCTGTCGCTGCCGCCGCTGCTGGGGATTTCGCACGCCGAATCGCTCGGTGTCGACACCTTCCTGGCGCGGCTGGATGTCGCCCTGCATAACGGCCTGCGGCTGATCCAGCTGCGCGACAAGACGCTGCCGGAGGAGGTGCGCCTGCAACTCGCGCAGGCGACTGTGCGCCGCGCCCATCAGCATGGCGCACGCGTGCTGGTCAACGGCAGTCCAGAACTGGCGCGCGCGGCGGGCGCCGACGGAGTGCATCTGGATTCGGCCGCCGCCGCCACCTTGACCACGCGCCCCGATTGCGTATGGGTAGGCGTGTCGTGCCACGACGCCGCCGAGCTGGGGCATGCCGCCGCGATCGAGGCCGATTTTGCGCTGTTGTCGCCGGTGCTGCCCACACTCACCCATCCGGGCGCCCCGACGCTGGGCTGGGAGACGTTTTCCAGTCTGGCGGCCGCCAGTCCGATTCCGGTTTACGGGCTGGGCGGGCTAGCGCGCAACGACGTGGCGCTGGCACAGTCGCATGGCGCGCACGGCGTGGCGCTGCTGCGAGGCGCATGGACATGAAGCGGGCGCTGTTACTGGTTGTCGTGTTGGCGGCCGCCGCAGTGACCGGCTACTGGCTGAAGCGGCCGGCCGCAGCGCTGGCGGTGAGCTGCACCGACCCGCTCGCCGGCTGCACGTTCGACCACCGCGGCACACCCGCACACCTGCGCTTTTCGTCGCAGCCGGTGCCGCTGGAGGCTTTCGAACTGAGCGTCCGCGCGCCGGGCGCCGGCCGGATCAGCGCAGAATTGCAGATGAGCGGCATGGACATGGGCTTTAACCGCTATGATCTGCGCCTAGCCCCGGGCGGCGCGTTTGGCGCGAAAGTGACCTTGCCTGCGTGCGTCAGCGGACGGCGCGACTGGGTGCTGTATCTCGACATCGACGGGACGCGCTACGCACTGCCCTTCAGCACCCGGTGAAACCTGCCGTACATGCAATGGTCACAATGCTGGGCCTATGCGGAACCTATAATTAGAAGCGAATGACTGGAGGGTCAACACGATGTTAACTGAACACACCTACAAGCAGTTTGACACCGAGCTGGAAGCCGTGCGTGCCAACGTGCTGAAGATGGGCGGCCTGGTCGAAGAACAGATCATCAACGCGATCGAAGCGCTCATCAATGGCGACCTGAAACTGGCCAGCCAGGTGGAGGCCAATGACCACAACGTCAACGCCCTGGAAGTCGCCATCGACGAAGACTGCACCCACATCATCGCGCGCCGCCAGCCCACCGCGTCCGACCTGCGCATGGTGATGATGGTGGTGAAGACCATCACCGATCTCGAACGCATCGGCGACGAAGCCGCCAAGATCGCACGCATGTCCCGGCTGATCCACCAGTCCGAGCGCATCAGTCTGCCGCGCTTCAGCGAGGTCAAGTACATGGCCGACCTGGTGCTCGACATGCTGCGCAAGGCGCTCGACGGCTTTGCCCGCCTGGACGCCACTCTGGCGGTGGAAATCGCGCGCCAGGATCAGTCGGTGGACGAGGAGTTCCGCCTCAACCTGCGCCACCTCATCACCTTCATGATGGAAGACCCGCGCACCATTTCGGTTTTCATCGACATCCTGTTCGTCACCAAGGCGATCGAGCGGATGGGCGACCATGCCAAGAACATGTCGGAATATGTGGTCTACATGGTCAAGGGCAAGGACGTGCGCCACACCTCGCTGGAGGAGATCGAGAAGGAAGTGCTGTAGTTTTCAGTCGCATCCATGCAAACGGGCTCCCGCGGGAGCCCGTTTGCATGGATGCGTGCCGTGCCTACCTGGCAGGCGGAACGTAGCCTGCGGCAGCGTCGACATTGCCGCCGCCAAAGAAGTAGCGCTCCATCTGTTCCATCAGATAGCTGCGTGCCTGCGGGTCGGCCAGATTGAGGCGGTTTTCGTTGATCAGCATGGTCTGGTGGCGCTGCCAGCCCGCCCAGGCCTCTTTCGATACGTTCTCGAAAATCTTCTTGCCCAGGTCCCCCGGCACCGGCTGGAAGGCCAGACCCTCGGCTTCTCGCCCAAGCTTCACACAATTCACCATCCGAGTCATTTGCTGCTCCTGAAAAAGTTGATCGCCGGATTCTAACTCAAGCTGGAAACTCCCGCCGGGTGCGCCAGCGGGCGCGCAGCGGTTCAATCTTGCAGCCGCTTCTCGATTCGCCGCGCAAATACGCTCATTTCCTTGGCCGCCTGCTTGTCGCCGCGCGCCTCGGCCACCGCGATGCCCTGCCGGTACGCGGCCAGCGCCTCGCTCCAGGCTGCGCTGTCGGTGAGCGCCTTGCCCAGCAGCTTCCAGGCGGCGGAATACTGCGTGTCGTGTTCGACCGCGCGCCGCAGGTGTTCGGCGGCACGGGCGGCATCGCCCTGCTTGAGGTATTCGTTGCCCAACGAAAACCGCAGCAGGGCATTGTCGCGCCCTTGCGCCAGCATGGCCTCAAAATTGTCGATGGCAGACATCACTTCCTCCAGAACGCCGGGGTCAGCACCACCAAAAGGGTGAACAATTCCAGCCGCCCGAGCAGCATGGCGAAGCAGCACACCCAGATCTGGAAATCGTTCAACGCGGCGAAGTTGCTGGCGGGACCAACCTGGCCCAGGCCCGGTCCGGTGTTGTTGATCATGGCCACGACGGCGGTCAAGGCGCTGAAGATGTCGAGTCCGGATGCGGACAGCAGAAACGTGAAGACGACGATGCAGGCAATATAGACGAAGAAAAACGCCAGCACGGCATAGATGATCTTGTTGGGCACCGCATGGGCGCCGATCTTGGTGTGGATTTCGGCATTGGGATGCACCAGCTTGACCAGTTCGCGGTAAAGCTGCTTCCAGAGCAGCATGGCGCGCATCATCTTGATGCCGCCGCCGGTGGAGCTGGAACTGGCGCAGAAGCTCGACAGAAACAGCATCCACAGCGGGGCGAAATACGGCCAGGCATTGTAGTCGGTGTTGGAAAACCCCAGCGTGGTGGCCACCGAAATGGTGTTGAATGAGACGTAGCGCAGGGCATCCGGCAGTTCAGGATAAACGCCCTTGAGCCACAGGTAGCCGGTGACGCCGGCAACGCTGGCGCCCAGCACCGCAAAATACCAGCGAATTTCCGCATCGAAGCGGTAGGCCAGCAGGCTGCGGGTGCGCAAAGCCATGAAGTGGGTGGAAAAACTGATGCCCGCGATCAGCGCGAACACCATGATGATGATTTCGAGCAGCACGGAATCGAAGTAGCCCATGCTGGCATCGTGCGACGACATGCCGCCCAGCCCCATCACGCTGAAGCCGTGCACCACCGCGTCGATCCAGCTCATGCCGCCCGCCCACAACGCCCCCATGCACATCAGCGTGACCAGAACATAGACCTGCCACAGCCCCTTGGCGGTTTCGGCCATGCGCGGCGTGAGCTTGCTGTCCTTCATTGGCGTCGGCGTTTCCGCCCTGAACATCTGGCGGCCGCCGACCCCTAGCATCGGCAGCACGGCCACCACCAGCACGATCACGCCCATGCCGCCCAGCCAGTGCATTTCGGTGCGCCAGATATTGATCGATGGCGGCAGAGCGTCCAGCCCCGAGAGCACGGTGGCGCCCGTCGCCGTCAAACCCGAGACGGCTTCGAAATAGGCATCGGTGAAGCTGAGTTCCGGCATGTAGGCCAGCAGCGGGATCGTCGAAAACACCGGCAGCACGGTCCAGATCATCGCCACCAGCAGGAAGCCGTCGCGCGTTTGCAACTCGCGCTTGCCGCGGCGCGACAGCAGCCAGAGCCCCGCCCCGGAGAGGAAAGCCGTCAGGATGGCCTGCTTGTAAGCGAACTGCGCCCCATCGTCGAGCGCAGTGGAAACGCCCAGCGGCAGCAGAAAGGCGAAAGCGAACAGCATCAGCACTTTCGACAGGATGTGGACGACAGGCAGTATCTGTGACATTGAACGTTCCGCCAAACCGGAATCGGCATGCGCGCGATGTTACCAGCGCATCCCCTCAGACACGCCGGAACACAGCCGTATGGCCACGTGATGAGGAAGAGCCGCACTCATCCAGGTGCGATCGGGCGTCGGACGGCTCTTGGGCGGCATTCAGAAAAACCCGAAGCCGACCTGGAACAGCTTTTCCACCTTGGGGATGATGCGCTTGTTGAGCGCAAACACGATGAGGTGGTCTTCCGTCTCGATCAGGGTGTCGTGATGGGCGATCAGCACCTCCTCGCCGCGGATGATGGCGGCAATCGCCGCCCCTTCGGGCAGGGCCACATCGCCGATGCGGCGTCCCACCACCTTCGAGGTTTTGAGGTCGCCGTGGATGACAACCTCGAGCACTTCGGCCGCGCCGCGCCGCAACGAATGCACCGCCGCCATGTCGCCGCGTCGGATCTTCGACAGCAGTGGGCCGACCGTGGCCTGCGCCGGCGAAATGGCGATGTCGATCTCGCCGCCCTGCAGCAGATTGACGTAGGCCGAGCGGTTGATCAGGGCGATCACCCGCTGCGCGCCCATGCGCTTGGCCAGTAGGGCGGACATGATGTTGTCCTCGTCGTCGTTGGTGAGCGCGCAGAACACGTCCATCGACCCGATGTTTTCCTGCTCCAGCAACGCCTCGTCGGTGGCGTCGCCCTGCAGTACCAGGGCACGGTGCAACTGCTCGGCCAGCAGCGTGCAGGTGGCCTTGTTGTGGTCGATCAGCTTGACCTCGTAGTTGCGTTCCAGCGCGGCCGCCAGCCGCCGTCCGATGTTGCCGCCGCCGGCGATCATCACGCGTTTGACCGGCCGCTCCATGCGGCGCAGTTCGCGCATCACCGAAGGGATGTCCTCGCGGCGCGCCAGGAAAAATACTTCGTCGCCCGGCTCGATGACCGTGATCCCCTCCGGCACGATGCCGCGGTCGCGCCGGTAGATCGCCGGGATCCGGCAATCAACATCCGGCATGTGACGCTTGATATCCTGCAGCTCGTGTCCCATCAGGGGGCCGCCGTGATAGGCGCGCACCGCCACCAGCCGTACTTTGCCCCCGGCAAAGTCGAGCACCTGCAGCGCCTCGGGGTGCTCGATCAGGCGGCGCAGGGTGTCGGTCACCTCCTGTTCGGGGCTGATGACGTCGTCGACCCCGAAATGCTCGGCCAGAAAGTCCGCTTCCTGCCCCATGAAATCGCCGGAACGGATACGCGCAATGCGCGTGGGGAGGTTGAACAGGGTGGACGCGATGCGGCATGCCACCAGATTGGTTTCGTCGCTCTGGGTGACGGCGACCAGCATGTCGGCGTCTTCGGCGCCAGCCTGCTTCAGGATCGAGGGATGCGCCGCGTGACCGCGCACGGTGCGCAGGTCGAAGCGGTCCTGCAGCAGCGCCAGGCGCGAGATATCAAGGTCGACGACGGTGATATCGTTGTCTTCGGCAACCAGACTTTCAGCCAGGTTGGAGCCGACCTGGCCGGCACCGAGGATGATGATTTTCACGTGCCGGCCCTGCGCTTACAACTCTTCATCCAGGCGTCGCCCATGCCGGATATTCAGCTGTTTCAGCTTGCGGTAGAGATGGGTGCGCTCCAGTCCGGACTTGTCGGCAACCCGCGTCATGCTGCCGCCTTCTTTCTGGATCAGATGTTCGAAATACATGCGCTCGAAGGCGTCGCGCGCCTCGCGCAGCGGGATGTCGAGCGGAATGCCGTGCGCCACCGCCGGCACGGACAGCTTCATCGGGGCGAGCACGCGGTTGACCTCGACGGCGTCGATTTCATTCGCCAGCGCGGTGACCGCCAGGGTGCGCACCACATTGCCGAGCTGCGGCAGATTGCCCGGCCAGTCGAAATTGCGCAGCTGGTTCAGGGCCGGCGTGGTCAGCCGCCGTACCGGGCTGACGCCTTCTTCCACCAGTTGCGCCAGCATGAAGTTGGCGATATCGGGCACATCCTCGCGGTGGTCGCGTAGCGGCGGCAGCTGGATGGCGAGACTGGACAGGCGGTAAAACAGGCGGTTGTCGAATTCGCCGGCGCCAACCATGGCGTCGAGGCTACGGCTGCTGGCGCATACCAGACGCGCGCCGCTGCCTTCGATGCGGTCGAGCAGCAGCCCCAGGCCTTTTTGCTCCAGGCGCGCCAGTTCCCACACTTCGGGCAGGTAGAGGGTGCCGTTGCCGAGCGCTTCGACAAAGCTGAGCGGCTCGGACACCAGGCGCGCGCGATCCTTGATTTCAACCCACGCGCTGGCGGGCTGGTGCAGAAAATGCGCGCAGATTTCAAAGCCGCTGCCGGGCTCGCCCTGCAACAGGACCGGTGCGGTGTTGCCGGCGATCTGGGTAAGGCGTTTTTTCAGTTCAAGGATCAGCGGGCTGCGCCCGAGCGCCGACAAATCCATGCCGGGCGTGCGCCGGGGAAGGGACGCGCCGCGCTTGATCGCCTTGTTGACGGTATCGATCAGCTTGGCCAGCGCCACCGGTTTTTCCAGAAAATCGGTGGCGCCAAGCCGGGTGGCCTCAACCGCGGTATCGATGGTGCCATGGCCGGACATCATCACCACCGGCATGGTGAGCTGGCCGCCTCCCGCCCATTCTTTCAGCAGCGTCACGCCATCGGTATCGGGCATCCAGATGTCCAGCAGAACCAGGTCCGGACGCCGCAGGGTGCGAAAGGCGCGTGCCGCCTCGGCATTTTCCGCCAGATGCACGTCGTAGCCTTCGTCGGTAAGGATTTCCGACAGCAATTCACGAATGCCCACTTCGTCGTCGACGACGAGAATATGCCCGCTCACGTGTTCTCCCCGGCTACCGCAAAAATGGGCAATGCAATGCGGATGGCGGCACCGCCCGATTTGATATTTTCGATTTGGATTTTGCCGTGGTGCTCTTCCACGATCTTTTTGACGATGGCCAGGCCCAGGCCCGTCCCCTTGGCCTTGGTCGTTGCATAGGGCTCGAACAGCCGCGTCATCAGATGTTCCGGAAACCCGGCTCCATTGTCCGTTACGGTCAAACAAACTGCATTGCTATCAAGCAGGTGTGTGCCAACCTCGACCCGCGGTGCGGGGTGGCCGGCCAGCGCATCCTGCGCATTTTGCAACAGATTATGTATTACTTGACGCAATAATGTGGAGTCGCCCGCAATCCGCGGCGAGTCAGCGTCGAGGTGCAGCTGCAGGCCCAGCGCTCTGGCATCGTAGAGCGCCAGTACTTCGTATACCAGTGCATTCAGATCGAGCGGTTCGAGTTTGGCGCGCGGCATCCGCGCATAGCCGGCAAACGCGTCGACCATGCTTTTCATCGCGGCAACCTGGCTGACGATGGTTTGCGTGGCGCGCGCCAGAAACTCGGCGTCTGCCGGCTGCAGGCGGCCATCCAGCTTGCGGGCGATGCGCTCGGCCGACAGCTGGATCGGGGTGAGCGGGTTCTTGATCTCGTGCGCCAGCCGCCGCGCCACCTCGCTCCAGGCGGCGTTGCGTTCGGCATCGATCAGCTTGGTGACGTCGTCGAACACCAGCACATAGCCGCGCTCGACGCCCGACGGCAGGCGGGTGCCGCGCAGCAGCAGCGACTGGTTGCCACCGGGCCCGGCGTAATCGATCTGCTCCTGCCATTCCCCTTCATACTCGCCGAAACGCGCCGCGACCGTCGCGCCAAACCCGTGCAGCACCTCGCCCGCCTGACCCAGTGCGGCAAGCGGCTGGGCATCCAGCGCCGATGCATGCACCCCCAGAATCTGCGCCGCCGCGCTGTTCATGGTGCGGACCCGCAGCGCTTCGTCCAGCACCACCACGCCGGACGATAGGTTGGCCAGCACGCGCTCCAGAAAGGCCTTGGCCTGCTCGGTCTGCTGGTGGTTCTGCGCGACCTGTTCGCGGGCGTCGGAGAGCTGGCGGGTCATGCGGTTGAACGACTGGATCAGCACGCCCAGCTCGTCACGGCTCTTCACCGACGGCATCTGCGAAAAATCGCCTTTGGCCACGGCGCGGGTGCCGCGCGCCAGCGTGCGCAACGGCGCACCGAGACGTTCCGACAGCAGATACGCGATCACCAGGGTCATCAGCAAGGCCAGCATCAGGGTGAGGGTGAGCGCGACGCCGTAGATGCGCTTCAGCCCCAGCCGCGACACCGCGATCTGCTGGTATTCCTGATACGCCAGTTGCACGGCCTGCGCATCGCGTGCCAGGCCGGCCGGCACCGGCTGCACCAGTTGCAGCACGCGCGTTTCGCCGGTCAGCGTGCTGGTGTATACCGGCACGATGACGTGCATGACGAGCCCACGGTCGGCCACTTCCTCGATCCGGCTGTAGGGCTGCTGCTGCCGGACCTGCCACAGCACGCTGCGCTCGGGCAGCACCGGCAGCAGGGTGCCGCGCTCGCCGCTGACGTGGGCAATGACGCCGCCGCGTTCGTCGAACAGGGTCAGCTCCTGCACCGCGCTTTGTTCGCGCAAGGTGGAAAGGCTGGTGATGATCGAGCCCATGCCTTCATCCGACAGCGCCAGCGCCATCCGCTGGGCCTTTTTGTCCTGCTCGCGCAGCAGGTCGTCGAGCGCGGCCTGGCCGAGGTTGACGCCGGAGGCCAGCGCGTTGTCGACCCGCACGTCGAACCAGGTTTCGATCGACCGGTTGAGGAAAAACACCGAGGCGCCATACACCACCAGGCCGGGCAGCAGGGCGACGACGCCGAACATCAGCAGCAGCTTGAGCGTGAGCTTGGCGCCGAACACGCCGCGACGGATGCGCTTTTGCAGCCACCACATGCGCCACCCCAGCAGCGCCAGCAGCGCCGCGCCCAGCACGCCGCCGCCGATGAACAGGCTGGGCAGGGTGTCGGAGAATGCGCTGCTGTCGCCGCTGGCATAAAACAGCAGGGACAGCAGCACGATGCCCATGATCAGGGCGGCGGCAATCAGACTGCGCATCAGGGCAAGGACGGTGAGGAAGCGGGCGCGGCGGGTGCCTCGAACGACCAGCCGTACCAGGGGGTGGCCAGTTCCCATTTGTCGCTGGTGACCGCGCCGATGGAGAGCGGCTTGGGCAGTTGCGCGGTATCGAGACGCAGACGCAGACGGGCGTCGTAGCGACGCCCGGTCTTCAGGGCGCCGCGTTCCAGCACCTGCCAGTCGTCGACCCTTCCCAGCAGGGTCAGCGCTTCGCCCAGGGTCGCGACGGTCCGCGTGGTGTAGCCGATTTCGACGACATAGCGGCGCAGCAACAGATGGTAATAAATCCGCAGTTTGCGTACCGGTTCGGCGATGTCTTCGTCGAGCCACCAGTTGCGCGGGCGGGTCAGTTCCAGTTCCAGCAGAAAATACAGGTTGATCCCTTTGCTGAGCGCATCTTCCAGGGTGCGGTTGAGCACGATGTCGACGTCCGCTTCCAGCAGATAGCCTTGCTGGGTGGCGCGGATGCCTGCCTGTTTGACGGTGCTTTTGTCGCTCGCCAGCGCACCGCCCGCGACGGCCAGCCAGCAGCCCAGCAACAGGCCGGCCAGCCATCGAAAAGCCGGGTCACGTCTTGCGCAGCAGGGCGTAAAAGAAACCATCGTGCTCGGCATCGGGCAGCAGCGCCCCATCGGTCAAGGGTTGAGGAAGCGGGCAGCGTTCGGCGTCTTCTGTATGGCGCGCCAGGAACGCCCGCACCTGCCCGTCGTTTTCTTCATCGAATACCGAGCAGGTGACGTAAAGCAATGTACCACCGCGGGCCAGCAGCCGCCAGAGTGCCTCCAGCATAACGGCCTGCTGCGCGGCAAATTGAGCGATGTCGCCGGGGCGGCGCAGCCACTTGATGTCGGGATTGCGGCGCACCACGCCGGAGGCGCTGCACGGCACGTCGGCCAGGATGCGGTCGAACGGCCGGCCGTCCCACCAGGCGGCGGGCTGCGCCGCGTCGCCTGCGAGCAGCGTTGCCTGCAATTGCAGGCGGTCGAGATTTTCACGCACCCGCGCCAGCCGCACGGCGTCGACATCGAGCGCGCACAGATCGACATCCGCACGCTCCAGGATATGGCCGCTCTTGCCGCCGGGCGCCGCGCGCCCAG
>DAOMWT010000071.1:0-12934 GCA_035436705.1 Thiobacillus sp.
GCCCGACACCACGAAGGGCACGTAATTGGCCGCCGGGGCCGGGGCGGCAGGCAGCGGCACGCTGGGGGTGGGTACCGGGCTTGAAACTGGTGCCGGCACGACGGTTGCCGGCGCGGCCGCTGCAGGCTTCGGCTTCACAGCGGGCGCGGGTGCAACCACGCCCTCGCCGGTCTCGATCACCGCCACCACCTCGTCGGCCTTCACCACCGCGCCCTCCTCCCTGCGCAGTTCGAGCAGCGTGCCGGACGCCGGCGCGGGGATTTCCAGGATCACCTTGTCGGTTTCCAGATCGACCAGGGTTTCGTCGCGCGCCACCGTCTCGCCCACCTGCTTGCGCCACGGCAGCAGGGTGCCGCTGGCAACCGAATCGGACAGGGTCGGCACACGCACGTCAATTTTCATACGAAGTCTCCAGCGCATCGTTCAGCAGCGCATCCAGTTCCGCCCGGTGGCGCGAGGCATAACCCGACGCCGGTGCCGCGGCAGCCGGGCGGCCAGCGTAATTGAAGTGCCGGCCGTTTGGCGCGCAGTGGTTGAGATGGTGCAAGGTCTGGAACCACGCGCCCTGGTTCATCGGCTCTTCCTGTGCCCAGACGAAGGTGTCGGCCTGCGGATAGGCGTTCAGCACGGTGCGGAATTCGGCTTCGGGGAAGGGATAGAGCTGTTCGATGCGCACCAGCGCGATATCGTCCAGCCCGCGCGCGACACGCGCCGCTTCGAGGTCGAACCATATCCGCCCGCTGCACGCCACCACGCGTTTGCAATCGCGCAGCGCGCGCGGATCGTCGATCACGGATTGGAACGCTCCGCCGCTCAGGTCCGCCAGCGACGAGGTGGAGGCCGGATGGCGCAACAGGCTCTTCGGGCTCATGATCACCAGCGGTTTTCTCAGCGGGCGCACGATCTGCCGCCGCAGCAGGTGGAACATCTGCGCCGGCAGCGTCGGCACGCATACCTGGATGTTGTCCTGCGCGCACAGTTGCAGATAGCGTTCGAGGCGGGCTGACGAATGCTCCGGCCCCTGCCCCTCGAAGCCGTGCGGCAACAGCAGCGTGAGGCCGCACAGGCGTCCCCACTTGGCCTCGCCGCTGGTGATGAACTGGTCGATCACCACCTGCGCGCCGTTGGCGAAATCACCAAATTGCGCTTCCCATACCACCAGCGTGTCGGGGTCGGCAGTGGCGTAGCCGTATTCGAACGCCAGCACGGCTTCTTCCGACAGCAGCGAATCGATGATGGTGAAGTTGCCCTGCTGGTTGTGGATATGCTCAAGCGGAATGTAGACGCCGCTCTGGCGGCGCTCGCGCTTCTGGTCATGCCATACCGCATGGCGATGGAAAAACGTGCCGCGCGCCGAATCCTGGCCTGACACCCGCACATTGTGGCCGGCGTCGAGCAGGCTGGCATAGGCCAGATGCTCGGCGTAACCCCAGTCCACCGGCAGTTCGCCCGCGCGCATCCGGCGGCGGTCGTCCAGTACTTTCTGCACCCGTGAATGCAGCTCGATCTCGTGCTGCAGCATGGTGATGCGATCGCCCAGAAAATCCAGCCGCGCAGCTGGCACGGCAGTCGGCACGTCGCCGGGACTGCCTCTGAAGCGCTCCCAGTGGGTGGCATAGGTCTGCTTGAAATCGGATAGCGCCGGCGCGCTCAGCGACTCGCCGTGTTCCAGCCGCGCACGGCAGGCATCGACCAGGTCGTCGGCCTGCGCCTGGTCGAGCAGCCCCTCGTCCACCAGCCGCTGCGCATACAGGGTGCGCGTGCTGGGATGCGCCTGGATGCGGCGATACATCAGCGGCTGGGTGGCGAGCGGCTCGTCCTGCTCGTTGTGGCCGTGGCGGCGGTAGCACACCAGATCGATGAAGACGTTCTTGTGGAAGGTGTAGCGGTAATCGACCGCGGTCTGCACCGCGAACGCCACCGCCTCGGGATCGTCGCCGTTGACGTGCAGCACCGGCGCCTCGACCATTTTCGCCACATCGGTGCAATACAGCGTCGAGCGCACGTCGCGCGGATCGGAGGTGGTGAAGCCGATCTGGTTGTTGATCACCACGTGGATTGCGCCGCCGTTCCTGAAACCGCGCGTCTGCGACATGTTGAGGCTTTCCATCACCACGCCCTGCCCCGACAGCGCGGCGTCGCCATGCAAGATCACCGGCACCACCTCGTAGCCGAGCACGTCGCCGCGCCGGTCCTGGCGCGCGCGTACCGAGCCGCGCACCACTGGATGTACGATCTCGAGATGCGAGGGATTGAACGCCAGCGCCAGGTGCACCGGTCCATACGGCGTGGCAATATCGGTGGAAAAGCCCTGGTGATATTTGACGTCGCCCGATAGCGGCGAATCCGCGTCACCATTGCGTGGTTCTTCGTACAGGCTTTCGAGCGGACGCCCCATGATGTTGGCCAGCACGTTGATGCGCCCGCGATGCGCCATGCCCATGACGATTTCCTTGGCACCGTGGCGCGCGCAGCGCGCGATCACCTGGTCGAGCAGCGGGATCAGACTCTCGCCGCCTTCCAGCGAGAAGCGCTTCTGCCCGACATGGCGCGTATGCAGGAATTTTTCCAGCGTCTCGGCATCGGTCAGCCGCTTCAGCAACTGCATCTTGAGTTGGGTGGACACGCCAAAACGCCCCTGCGCACTTTCGATGCGTTCCTGCAGCCAGCGTTTGCGTGCCACGTCGGCGAGGTACATGTACTCGACGCCGACATGGCCGCAATAGGCACTGTTCACGCGCTGCAGAATATCGGCCAGAGTGGTGCGCCCAACTCCGAACAGCGATCCGGTCTCGAATTCGCGGGTCAGATCCGCCTCGGTCAGGCCGTAGTGTGCCGGGTCGAGTTCGGGATCCGGCGGCGGCTCGAAACGCCGCAGGGGATCCAGCTCGGCCTGCCGCGCGCCCAGATAGCGGTAGGCATTGATCAGCCGCAGCACCGCGACCTGGGCGGCATCCGATGCGGCTGCCGCACCCGGCAACGGCCGGTTCAGCCAGGGCGCCAGCGCATCGTCGCCGAACTGCTCCAGATACGCCGCATTGCCGGCATAAAGCGGTGACGTCAGGCGCCAGTCGGGAGCGTTCATGTCGAAGCGGTCGGCCAACGTGCTGCCGGATCAAGCACCGCGCTGCTCCAGCGGCACGTATTCGCGACGTGTCGCACCGGTATAGAGCTGGCGCGGGCGGCCGATCTTGTGGGCCGGATCGGACAGCATTTCGTTCCACTGCGCCACCCAGCCTGATGTCCGCGCGAGGGCGAACATCACGGTGAACATGCTGGGTGGAATACCCATGGCACGGAAGATGATGCCGGAATAAAAATCGACGTTGGGATAAAGCTTGCGCGAAATGAAATAGTCGTCCTCCAGCGCGATGCGCTCAAGTTCCATCGCTATCTTGAACTGCGGATCGTCGCGCAGGTCGAGTTCGTCCAGGACTTCGTAGCAGGTCTGGCGAATGATGCGGGCGCGCGGGTCCATGTTCTTGTAGACGCGGTGACCGAAACCCATCAGTCGGAAAGTGTCGGTCTTGTCCTTGGCACGCTTGATGTATTCGGGAATGCGCGAGACGTCGCCCATTTCGTCGAGCATTTTCAGCACCGCCTCATTGGCGCCGCCATGCAGCGGCCCCCACAGCGAGGCCATGCCGGCCGCGACGCAGGCATAGGGATTGGCGCCGCTGGAGCCGGCCAGCCGCACGGTCGAGGTCGAGGCATTCTGCTCATGGTCGGCGTGCAGGATGAAAATACGGTCGAGCGCGCGCGCCAGCACCGGCTTGAGTTGGTAGGGCTCGCACGGGGTGGAAAACATCATGTGCATGAAGTTCTCGGCATACGACAGGTGGTTCTGCGGGTAGACGAAGGGCTGACCTTCGTTGAACTTGTAGGCCCAGGCCGCCACCGTGGGGATCTTGGCGATCAGGCGATGCGCGACGATTTCGCGGTGGTGTGGATCGAACAGATCGGTCCCTTCATGGTAGAAAGCCGACATCGCGCCGGTAACGCCGATCATCACCGCCATCGGATGCGCGCTGCGGCGGAATCCGCGGAACACGTTCTCCATCTGGTCGTGCAACAGGCTGTGATGACGGATCGAGTTTTCGAACGCCATTTTCTGCCCGGCCGTAGGCAATTCACCGTGGTTCAGCAGATAGCAGACCTCCATGTAATCCGACTGGTAGGCCAGTTCTTCGATCGGGTAGCCGCGGTAATACAGCAGCCCTTCGTCGCCGTCGATGTAGGTAATGGCGGAATTGCAGCTGGAGGTGGCGGTGAACCCCGGGTCGTGGGTAAAGTAGCCATGCGGACCGAGCTCGCGGATGTCGATCACCGGCTTGCCATAGGTACCCTGCTCGATGGGCAGTTCGATGGACGGACTGCCGTCGCTGAAAGTGAGGGTGACGGTTTTTTTCATTGCAATTCCAAAAATAGTGCAGCCCGATAATGCTGTAGACGTTCAACAAGCGCTTCGAGAGCGGCATCGCCCGCAGGCGACCTGCCTTGCAGCCGGTCGACAATTTCCATGTCGGACAAGGCCAGCAGCCGCTCCAGCGCGGCTGTCTCGCAAGGCTGAAGTGTAGCGCGGTGCGCCTGCAGAAAGCCACCCAGCCAGAGATCGAGTTCGAGCAATCCGCGGCGGCAGCGCCAGGCCAGCACGTCAGACACGCCGTTTCACCAGCAAGGATTTGATGCGCCCGATTGCCGCCGTCGGGTTCAGCCCCTTGGGGCAGGCATCGACGCAATTCATGATGCCGCGGCAGCGATACAGCCGGTACGGGTCTTCCAGGTTGTCGAGCCGCGCGGGCGTTGCTTCGTCACGGCTGTCGGCAATGAAACGGTACGCCTGCAGCAACCCCGCCGGGCCGACGAATTTTTCCGGGTTCCACCAGAACGAAGGACACGCCGTGGTACAGCAGGCGCACAGGATGCATTCGTAGGCGCCGTCGAGCAGCGCGCGATCCTCCGGACTCTGCAAACGTTCCACCTCGGGTTCGGGGTCGTCGTTGATGAGCCAGGGCTTGATCGAGCGGTACTGCCTGTAGAACGGCTCCATGTCGACGATCAGGTCGCGGATCACCGGCAAACCCGGCAGCGGCCGCACTTCGATCGGCTGCGTCAGCTCGGACAGCGGCGTGATGCACGCCAGCCGGTTGCGGCCGTTGACGTTCACCGCATCCGATCCGCACACACCTTCGCGACATGAGCGGCGCAGGCTCAGGGTTTCGTCCTGCGCCTTGATCGCCAGCAGGGCGTCGAGCAGCATCTTGCCGGCCGGGTCGATGTCGAGGTCGACGTCCTGCATGAAGGGTCTTTCGCCGGATTCGGGGGAGTAGCGGTAGAGGCGGAATTTCATCAGTACACCCTCTCCTTCGGCCGAATCGACTCTACCGTCAATGGCTTCAACCGCACCGGCTTGGCATCCACCTGGTCTCCTTCACGCGAATAGAGCGTGTGCTTGAGCCAGTGCTCGTCGTCGCGCTGCGGAAAATCCTCCCGGGTATGCGCGCCGCGGCTTTCGGTTCGGGAAATCGCCGACACCAGCGTCGCGCGCGCCACGCCGATCAGGTTTTCCAGCTCCAGTGCCTCGATGCGCGCGGTGTTGAACACGCGGCTGGTGTCCTGCAAGCCCGCATGCGCCAGGCGTGCTTCCAGCTCGTCCAGCTGCGTGAGGCCTTCACGCAAGACGGCGTCGGTGCGGAACACGCCACACCGGGTCTGCATGGTACGACGGAGATCGTCAGTGATCGCGGCGATGCGCTCGTTGCCGGGCTGCTCCCAGCGCGCCAGCCGCGCGCGGCCGGCATCGGCAGCGTCACCCGGCAAGGGGCGCGGATACGGGTTGTCACGCAGATACTCCAGCATATGCTTGCCTGCGGCGCGGCCGAACACGACAAGGTCGAGCAGCGAATTGCCGCCCAGCCGGTTGGCGCCATGCACCGATACACAGGCGCATTCGCCGACGGCATACAGTCCCGGCACCGGCTCTTCCGGGCCGAAGCGCGCGGGAGCGACGACCTGGCCGTGCAGGTTGGTGGGGATGCCGCCCATCATGTAGTGCGCGGTGGGAGCGACCGGAATCGGCGCCTTGATCGGGTCGACGCCGGCGAAGCGGATCGACAGCTCACGGATGCCGGGAAGTTTTTCGACGATGGTCTGCTCGCCCAGGTGGTCGAGCTTGAGATCGACGTAGTCCGCACGCGGCCCGCAACCGCGCCCCTCGGCAATTTCGACGGCAATCGCGCGCGCCACCACGTCGCGTCCGGCGAGATCCCGGGCGTGCGGCGCATAACGTTCCATGAAACGTTCGCCGTGCTTGTTCAGGAGATAGCCGCCCTCGCCGCGTACGCCTTCGGTGATGAGACAGCCGACGCCGGCGATGCCGGTGGGATGGAACTGCCAGAACTCCATGTCTTGCAGCGGCAGCCCGGCGCGCAGCACCATGCCGAGACCGTCGCCGGTATTGATCATGGCATTGCTGCTGTTCCAGAACGCCCGGCCGGCCCCGCCGGTGGCAAGCAGGGTGGTGCGCGCCTCGATCAGCAGCGGTTCGCCGGTTTCGATCGAAAACGCGCTGACACCCAGACAGTAGCCGTCGGCGTCGCGCAGCAGGTCGAGGGCAAAGTATTCGTCGAAGAACTGCGTGCGATGCTGGATGTTCTGCTGATACAGCGTGTGCAGCAGCGCATGGCCGGTGCGGTCGGCAGCGGCACAGGTACGGGTGGCCTGGTCGCCGCCGAAATGCTTCGACTGGCCGCCGAACGGCCGCTGGTAGATCTTGCCGTTGTCGAGGCGGGAGAATGGCAGCCCCATGTGCTCGAGTTCGTAGACAGCGCTGGCAGCCTCGCGGCACATGAACTCGATCGCGTCCTGGTCGCCCAGCCAGTCGCCGCCCTTGACCGTATCGTACATGTGCCATTCCCAGCGGTCGTCGTCGACGTTGGCGAGCGCGGCGGTAATGCCGCCCTGCGCCGATACCGTGTGCGAACGCGTGGGAAAGACCTTCGACACCACCGCGACCGTGTAGTCGGAACGCGCCAGTTGCAGCGCCGCGCGCAGGCCGGCGCCGCCGCCGCCGATGATGAGTGCATCGAAACGACGCGTGTTCATGCCGTACGTCCCAGCGCCGCATCAAACAGGATCACGGCCAGCCACGCCACGCTGCCCGCCAGCATGGCGATCGCCACCAGATACAGCGCCAGCCGCAGGCCGGTTGGGTGAACGTAGTCCATGCAGATGTCGCGTACCCCCACCCAGGCGTGCAGTGCCAGCGCCGCGGCCGTGAGCAGCATCAGCACGCGCAGCCACGGTGGCGCGAACAAAGCCTGCCAGCCGGCGAAATCAAGCGGCAAGGCAGCAAGAAAATACGCTGCCAGCACCGGCAAAGCCAGCGCCAGCATCATGGCAGTGGCGCGCTGCACAAGCCAGGTGCCGGTGCCGGTATGCGCGCCGGTGGTGGCTCTCATGCGAACAGCTTCCAGGCGGCAAGCAACGTGGTCAGCCCGCTTGCCAGCAAAACCACGATGCTGCTATGCCGCGCCTGGCGCAGGCCAAGGCCCCAGTGCACATCCAGCGCCAGGTGCCGCAAGCCGGCGAAGAAATGATGCGCAAACGCCCATACCAGAAACAGCAGCACCAGCCTGGCCAGCGGATGCATCAGCCAATCGGCCATGCGCTGGAAGCCAGCTTCACTCGACAGTGAGACCGATAGCGCCCACACCCCGAACGGAAAAGCCAGGAACAGCAGTGCGCCCGAAACGCGATGCAGGATCGACACCCAGCCGGCGAGCGGCAAATGGATGCGGAACAGGTTCAGGTAGACGGGACGCGCGACCGGCTTCACGACAGGGCACCGGGTTTCAGTCCGGACAATGATTGCCGGGATCGCCACCTAAACAACGTCAAGTGCACGCGGAACGCATTCAGGCAAGTGAGTCTGGCGTGCATCTCTTATGGACGGGCCGCCTGGGAGCACCCTGGCTGCGGCTGGTTTCAAAGCGTTTCATTCACCTTCTCCCCGTTGAATACGCAGCCGAGAAACCCGGCGATCTTGCTGGCATCACGGATCGCGTTGGCAAGGCACATCGTCGCGCCGGGCGACGGGGTGATATTGAACAGCAAACCTTCGTCGCTGTCGATCGCTGCCGCGCCCAGCACCAGGCGATGCTGGGCGCGGTCGATCAGCTGTGGCCGCAGGCCGCCGACGCCGCGCGCATAACGCAAATCCGTCATGCGCAATGCCGGCAGTATTTTTCGCGCTGCCTGTGCAAATAGCGCAGCCCGCAGCAGCGGGATTTCGTACAGCAGATTACGTGCCATGTAGCGACGTATTTCCGCCACACCGAGGATACCAGTAAACGTGTCGAGCGTGCCGGCATCGAGCCGCATCGTACGCAAGAACCCGGGCACGCTCGACCAGCGCCTGCGTTCGAGGAAGGGCACAAGCAGCGCGGTGGGACCCAGCCGCATCCACTGCCGATGCTCGATGTCCGGATCAGCATGAAGGGCGGCAAACGGCAGATGCTCGCTTTGCACCGTATAGACCTTGCCGCGCACCCGGCATCGCGCATGAAAAAAACTGCCCGCTACCGGCAGGATCGAATACTGCCACCCATAGCCCATGTTCTGCGCGAAGCCCAGGCTGTGCGCGCCCGCGCATACCGCCACGAACTGCGCGTGCAGCGCACCTCTCGAAGTGTGCAGCACATAGCCTTCCGCCGTGCGCGCAATATCCCGCACGCGGCAGGAGAGATGCACCTCCAGTCCACCGTGCTGCGCCTGCGCGTGTTGCAGAAAGAAGCGCGTGAGGCGGCCGAAATCCACCGCGCACCAAGAATCCGGGGAAGCCAGCGCAGCCAGTTCCTCGCGCCGGCCGCCGGCCACGTCCGGCTCGACTCCGGCGATGCCTGCCTGGTCCAGTAGATGCAAATCGGGATACAGGGCCTGAAACCGACCATGGCGTTCGCGCAGCGCTGCGCACTCCGTTTCGCCCACTCCCAGCACCATCTTCGGCATGCGGTGCAGAATCCCTTCCGCCGCCTCTGCGGTCACGCAACGCACGAGCATGTCCGCCGCATGTTTCACCTCGGCGGCTTTTTCCAGGCTGTAGTTGGTTTCGATGTCCCCGTAGTGTAGGGTCTGGCTGTTCTGGCTTGCGGCGGAATTGATCGCCGCGGGGTGGTGCGATTTTTCCACCAGAACAAGCGAGGAGACCCCGGTGTAGCGCGTCAGCACATAGGCCAGCGCGGCCCCGGAAACGCCACCGCCGATGATGGCAACCTGATATGCGGGATGGGCCATGATGGGAATGAGTCCAGACTCGTCTCCATCATAGTCCAATCCGGTTCTAGCTGTCGTGCCAGGCCGCCGCCACGGCGGGCGGAATGCGCTCGATCAGGCGCGTATCGAAAGGCTTGGGCAGAATGTAGTCTGGCCCGAACTCCAGATGCTCGAGCCCGTAGGCGGCGAGCACGTCGCGCGGGACCGGCTCGCGCGCAAGCGCGGCCAGCGCATGCACCGCGGCAATCAGCATGTCGCGGGTGATGTGGCGGGCACGTGCATCGAGGACGCCACGGAAAATAAACGGAAATCCCAGCACGTTGTTGACTTGGTTTGGAAAGTCCGAACGCCCGGTCGCCATGATGAGATCCTGGCGCACGGATTTCGCAATGTCGGGATGAATTTCGGGATCGGGGTTGGACAGGGCGAAGATCACCGGTCTGTCCGCCATGCTTCCTACCATGTCCCGGGTCACCAGGTCCGGTCCCGAAACACCGACGAGAACATCCGCCCCGCGCATGGCGTCGCTCAGCGTCCGGCGGTCCGTGGTATGGGCGAAAAGCTGCTTGTAGACATTGAGATCGCTGCGTCCTGCGTGGATAACGCCCTGGCGGTCCACCATCAGGATATTTTCCGGCTTGGCGCCCATCGCCACCAGGAGCCGCATGGAAGCGATGCCGGCTGCGCCCGCGCCGAGACAGACGATGCGCGCCAGTTCCAGTTTCTTGCCTTGCAGGTGCAGCGAATTGATGAGGCCGGCGCAGATGATGGTGGCAGTGCCGTGCTGGTCGTCGTGAAACACCGGAATGTCGAGCCGCTCGGTCAGGACCTGCTCGATTTCGAAGCAGTGCGGTGCAGCGATGTCTTCGAGGTTGATTCCGCCGAAGGTCGGCGCGATGGCTTCCACCACCTTGATGAAATCCTGCGGGGTCTCGGCGTTGACCTCGATGTCGTAGACGTCGATGCCGGCGAACTGCTTGAACAGCACACCCTTGCCTTCCATCACCGGTTTGGCGGCGAGCGGGCCGAGGTTGCCCAGTCCGAGGATCGCGGTACCGTCGGTGATCACCGCGACCAGATTGCCCTTGTTGGTGTAGTCATAGGCTTTCGCGGGATCTTTCGCGATTTCCAGCACCGGCTGCGCTACACCGGGCGTGTAGGCGAGCGACAGATCCTCCTGGGTGGAACACGGTTTGGAGGATTCGACCGAGAGCTTGCCGGGCTTGGGCAGGCGATGGTAGTCGAGGGCTTTTTTCTTGAGGTCGGCTTGACTCATGACGGCAAAAAAACTGGCTGAATAAACAAGCCGTCATTATCGCGGATTTATTCGTGTTACGCCGCGCATTGAGGCGCGCGACCGGGCTTGCCTCAATCTTTCCAGATCTTGAGCTGGGCACGCAGGCGCGCCACCGCCTGCGAATGCAGTTGGCACACGCGCGATTCGGAGACGCCGAGCACGGCGCCGATTTCCTTCAGGTTCATGTCCTGTTCGTAATACATGCCCATCATGCTGCGCTCGCGCTCGGGCAGATGATGAATCGCGGCAATCAGGCTGTCGCGGAAACCTTCGTCTTCCAGCACCGCGAGCGGATCGCTGCTGCCGTCGACCAGGTAGCGTTCCAGGAAACTGGCGCTGTCCTCATCGGAAAAATCCTCGTAATACAGCAGCTGCGAACACTTCACGTCGCCCAGCATGGACTGGTACTGATCGATCGGCATGCCCAGCTCGGCGGAGATCTCCTGCTCCGACGGCGCCTTGCCGTTGCGCTGCTCCAGCCGGTGGATGGCGGCCTCGATCTGCCGTGATTTCTGCCGCACGTGGCGCGGCAGCCAGTCGGCCTCGCGCAGCTCGTCGAGCATGGCGCCACGGATGCGCTGAGTGGCATAGGATTCGAATTGCGCCCCCTGGGTGCCGTCGAAGCGCGACACCGCGTCCATCAAGCCGATCAGCCCGACCTGGATGAGGTCGTCGACTTCCACGCTGGCGGGCAGGCGCGCCATCATGTGATACGCAATGCGCTTGACCAGCGGCGCATGTTTCGTGACTTGTTCGTCTTTTGACGAGGCTTTTTCAGCCATGCTTCAGGACCATATTCTAGATTTTTCCTGTTTTATCAACGAGCCGTCGGACTCGCCTCCTCGTTTGCCATTCTAACGGCAAGCGCGGCAAATACGCCATCTTCGTGGGCCGCACTGTAAATGGCGTGCGCGAAGCGCCGGTCGAGAAAATGGCCGCAGGCAGCGCACACGCGATCGCAGGCAGCGGCGGCGCCCAGCAAGCCGATGCTGCGCACCCCGTCGGCCCGGGACAGGGTCTTGAGCAGGGCGTAAGCGCGCAGCATCGATTCGTGCGCAGCGTTCACCTCGATGACCACGGCGTGGGCTGCGCCGGGCATCAGCGCCAGACCGTCGCGGGTCGGGCCGGCGTCGAACACCACGGCATCGTAGCCCTGGGCGATGCCCACCAGGGCAGGGTCGTCCGCCCTCGCGCCGGGCGCATGCCAGCCGTCGCCATGCGGCAGCGGCAGCGTGTGCAACTGTCCGCGTTCAAGCTGCTGGCGCCAGCCGAACAGGCTGCGGGCGGGCGCATCGGCCAGCAGCCGTCCCCGGGCATCGACCAGCAGCGCAGTCCAGCCGCGCTGGTGCAGCGCCAGCGCCAGCCGGGAGGTGGATTGGGCGGAGTCGAAAAAACACTGGATGCAGCGTAGCGGCTGCCGGGCGCTGCGCCGCCGCAGCCCGGCGGCCTGGTCAGCCGGCATGCATGCCCTTCAGGGCAAGGCGCTCCTCGCGCTCGGCCTCGACGCCGGCAAACAGCGGCCAGTCTTCGGCCTGCAGCGCATAGGGCGTGGCAAGCTGGCCGCCTTTCAGAGCGCGGTCGACAAGGTAGGGGGCGCTGGGTGCGTGCAGGTCTTCCGGCACGCGCTGGCCGCCGCTGATGTATGCCAGCGGCAGGCGATGGCGGATCAGGCTGTCGAGCGCCGCCCCGGGTTGCGGGGCTTCGTCGAGTTTGGTGAGGATGCAGGCGGCCGCGCCCTGGCCGAAATGCGTCATCGCCTGCTCGATCGCCGCGCCCTGTTGGCCGGCAGAGATCACTGCAAGGCGGCGCACGCCGAGGGCGTCGAGCGCCCGCCCCTCGCGGGTGCGCGGGTCGGACGGCGAAAAACCGGCGGTATCGACCAGCACCAGCTTCTTGGCGGCAAGTTCAGGCAACAGCCGCGCCAGCCGGGCCTGGTCTTCCGCCACATGCAGCGACACGCCCAGCAGGTCGGCATACACCGTCAATTGCGCCGCCGCGCCGATACGGTAGGCGTCGGCCGCCACCAGCGCCACCTTTGCCGCCCCGTGCGCATCCGCCGCGCGGGCGGCGAGCTTGGCCAGCGTGGTGGTTTTGCCGGAACCGGTGGAGCCCACCAGCGCGTAGCATCCTCCTCTGGCCAGCAGATCGGCTTCGCGCCCCTGTAGCGGCAGATTGCGGATCAGCACCTGGCGCAGCCAGCGCAAGGCGGCATCGGTATCGAGCCCGCGCGGCAGACGCGCGGCCAGGGTGCGGGCGAGCGTGCTGCCGAAGCCGGCGGCGAACAGGGTCTGCATCACGGCCACCCGCGCCGGATCGCGCCGCCGTGCCGATCCCCAGGCAAAGCCCGCCAGCTGGTTCTGCAGC
>DAOMWT010000072.1:0-12872 GCA_035436705.1 Thiobacillus sp.
ACCCAGGTGGCCGAGCCGCCAGTGCCGGATGAGGGCGCGCCCTACGTCGAGCTGGCCGACCTCGAACAGTGCGCCGGCCTCGCGCTCGGTTCGCCCACCCGCTTCGGCAACATGGCGGCGCCGCTGAAGTATTTTCTCGACAGCACCGGCGCGCTGTGGGCGAAAGGCAGCCTGGTCGGCAAGCCCGCCGCCGTGTTCACCTCCACCGCCAGCCTGCACGGCGGCCAGGAAACCACGCTCACCAGCATGATGCTGCCGCTCTTGCACCACGGCATGCTGATCGTCGGCCTGCCCTACACCCTCGCCGAGGTGAACCACACCGCCAGCGGCGGCACCCCCTACGGCGCCAGCCACTGGGCCGGCCCCGCCGACGACAAGCCGCTCACCGACGACGAGCGCGCGCTGTGCATCGCGCTCGGCAAGCGGCTGGCTGAAACCGCAAGCAAACTTTCCAGATGAAGCACCTGCAACACATCGCGAGCGCGAGCCTGATCGCGCTGATCTTCCTGTGCCTGGCGTGGGAACTGTGGCTGGCGCCGATCCGTCCTGGCGGCTCCTCGCTGGCGCTCAAGGCGCTGCCGCTGTTGCTGCCGCTGATGGGCATCCTCAAGGGCCGCCGCTATACCTATCAATGGGCGCCGATGCTGGTGCTGGCCTACTTCACCGAAGGCGTGGTGCGCGCCTGGTCGGATACCGGCCTGTCGGCGCGGCTGGCCGGCGCCGAGGTGGTGTTATCGGTGGCATTCTTCTTCGCCGCGATCTACTACGCCAGGCTCAGCGCGCCGTCGCGGCTGGCAGACTGAATCCAGGCCGACGATGACCCACAACGCGAAAGACGCGGAAATCGACAGCACGGTCTACAGGACCCTGCTGGAATCCACGAAGGCCATCCCCTGGAAAATAGACTGGTCGACCATGCGGTTCGCTTACATCGGCCCTCAAATTGAAAATCTGCTTGGCTGGTCGCCCTCGAGTTGGGAGAGTGTGGAGGACTGGGCGGCAAGGATGCATCCAGAGGACAGGGAACGAGTGGTCGATTTTTGCGTTACCCAGTCCAGGGCCGGAACCGATCACGAGGCCGACTATCGCGCCCTGATGCGGGATGGCGGATATGTGTGGATCCGCGATGTGGTGCATGTGGTGCGTAACGAAAACGGCGAAGTCGATTCGCTGGTCGGATTCATGTTCGACATCAGCGAGCGGAAGAAAACCGAGGAGGAACTGGCCATCCTCCAGAAAGAACTGGAAGAGCTGTCGTTCAAGGACGGCTTGACCGGCGTTGCGAATCGCCGCATGTTCGACGCCATCCTGGACGTGGAATGGACCGATGCGCGGCGCAACAGCCGGCCCCTTGCGCTGATCATGTTCGATATCGATTATTTCAAGCAATACAACGACCACTATGGACACATCCAGGGAGACAACTGCCTGAAGCGCGTGGCGCAGGTCCTGAGTTCGGCGGCGACCCGATCACGGGATTTTCTTGCCCGCTTTGGCGGCGAGGAGTTCGTTCTGGTGCTGCCCGAAACAGATGAAAAAGCGGCGATCAAAATTGCCGAACGATGCCGCAACCTACTTTTCAAGGAACAAATCCCGCACGAAAAATCTCCGCTCAGCCAGATCCTGACCGTCAGCATCGGGGTCGGCGCCATTGTCCCGACACGCCAGGATGAACCGCTCCGCTTCGTCGAGGATGTGGACAAACGGCTCTATCTCGCGAAGCAGCATGGCCGAAACTGTATCGTCAACAGCCTTTAGAAAGCCGCCTCTGCAGCCCGGAAACATTGCCGGCACGCTTTCCGGACGATCATGAAAAACACCCCTGTCGGGGTGTTTTTTTATTGCCGCATCACGCTACTACACCTGCGGATGCGCGCGCTCGCGTTTGCTGTGCAGCTTGTTGAGCGCGTGCAGGTAGGCCTTGGCCGAGGCCACCACGATGTCGGTGTCGGCGCCCTGGCCGTTGACCACGCGCCCGTTCTGCGCCAGCCGCACCGTCACCTCGCCCTGTGCATCGGTGCCGCTGGTGATGTTGTTGACCGAATACAGCAGCAGGTCGGCGCCGCTGTTGACCACCGATTCGAGCGCCCTGAACGTCGCATCGACCGGGCCCGAGCCATCTCCCGCGGCCTGCTTCTCGGCGCCGTCGTCGGTGAACACCAGTTGCGCGTGCGGAATTTCTCCGGTCTCGGAGCACACTTTCATCGATACCAGCTTGTAGCGTTCCTGCCCGGCGGCGTAGCCTTCGTCGGAAACCAGCGCCTGTAGGTCTTCGTCGAAAATCTCGCGCTTCTTGTCGGCCAGATCCTTGAAGCGGGCAAACGCGGCGTTGAGCGCTTCCTCGCTGTCGAGCACGATGCCGAGTTCGGAAAGCTTAGTCTTGAACGCGTTGCGGCCCGACAGCTTGCCGAGCGTCAGCCGGTTGGCGTGCCAGCCCACGTCTTCGGCGCGCATGATTTCGTAGGTCTCGCGATGCTTCAGCACGCCGTCCTGGTGGATGCCGGACTCGTGGGCGAAGGCGTTGGCGCCGACGATGGCCTTGTTCGGCTGCACCGGATAGCCGGTGATGGTGGAGACGAGCTTGGATGCCGGCACGATCTGGGTGGCGTCGATGCGCGTGTCGCAGTTGAACACGTCCTTGCGGGTGCGCACCGCCATCACGATCTCCTCCAGCGAGGCATTGCCTGCGCGCTCGCCCAGCCCGTTGATGGTGCACTCGACCTGGCGCGCGCCGTTCATCACCGCGGCGAGCGAGTTGGCGACCGCCATGCCGAGGTCGTTGTGGCAGTGGGTCGACCAGATGACCTTGTCGGAGCCGGGCACGCGCTCGATCAGCTGCTTCATGCGCTCGCCCCACAGCGCTGGAATGCTGTAGCCGACGGTGTCGGGTACGTTGATGGTCGTGGCGCCGGCCTTGATCACCTCGGCGAAGATGCGGACGAGGAAATCCATGTCGGAGCGCACTGCGTCCTCGGCCGAGAACTCGACGTCGTCGGTGTATTCGCGCGCGAGCCTGACCGCCTTTACCGCCGCTTCGACCACCTGGTCCGGCTGCATGCGCAGCTTCTTTTCCATGTGGATCGGGCTGGTGGCGATGAAGGTGTGGATGCGCCCCGACCTGGCCGGCTTGATCGCGCCGCCCGCCGCGTGGATGTCGCGCTCGTTGGCGCGCGCCAGCGAACAGACGGTCGAATCCTGGATTGCTTCGGCAATCGCGCGGATGGCATCGGCATCGCCCGGGCTGGCGGCTGCGAAGCCGGCCTCGATCACATCGACGCCGAGCTTTTCCAACTGGCGCGCGATGCGCAGCTTTTCCTCCCGGGTCATCGACGCGCCGGGGCTTTGCTCGCCGTCGCGCAAGGTGGTGTCGAAAATAAACAAACGGTCGTTCATGGCTGGCTCCATGGAGGGTCGGTGTCGCGTTCAGGTACGGGATGCCGACGCATTATATAAGTCTGCCGCATGCAGCTCGCGGCGCGGGGATACAGCTCGGGGGGAGGGGGTTCAATGTGTGCGCGCGACGCGCAGCAGCAGGCCGCTGAACAGAAGGTTCGGCAGGCAGAGGAGGAGGGACGGGTGCGTCTGATTAGACATGGTCTAAATTCTATCTATTTTTCGCCGCCCTGCAAGGGGGACGGTTTTTTGCGATGCAGCAGCTTCCACAGCGCATCGCCGTAGCCCGACAGGCCATACAGCACGAACACGCCGAACAGCACTTCCGGCGGGCTGGTCGACACCAGGATGAAGGCCAGCACGATCAGCAGGATGGCGAAGAAGGGCACGCTCTTCCTGAGGTTGATTTCCTTGCCGCTGTAATAGCGGAAGTTGCTGACCATGGACAGCCCGCCAAACAGGGCCAGCGCGGTGGCGAGCCAGCGCACATCCTGTCCGGGCACGCCGTATTCGACCATCACCCAGACGAAGCCTGCGATCAACGCCGCGGCAGACGGGCTGGGCAGGCCCTGGAAGAAGCGCTTGTCGGTGACGGTGTCGAGCTGGGTGTTGAAGCGCGCCAGGCGCAGGGCAGCGCCGGCGCAATAGACGAAGGCGGCGATCCAGCCGAGCTTGCCCATGCCCTGCAGGGCGAACTCGTAGATCACCAGCGCGGGCGCGACGCCGAACGACACCATGTCCGACAGGCTGTCGTACTCGGCGCCGAAGGCGCTTTGCGTGTGCGTCATGCGGGCGACGCGGCCGTCGAGGCCGTCGAGCACCATGGCGATGAAGATGGCCACCGCGGCATGCTCGAAGCGCCCGTTCATCGCCTGCACCACGGCGTAGAAGCCGGCGAACAGCGCCCCGGTGGTAAACAGGTTGGGCAGCAGGTAGATGCCGCGGTCACGCATCCGCGGTCGCTTCGATTCGGTCTTGCGGTGGTGGAATTCGAGCATGGCGAAGCCGGGTTACCAGCGAGCCAGTATGGTACGCCCGCCGGTCACTTTTTGGCCAATCGAGACCTCGGCGCGCGCCGTCGTCGGCAGATAGACGTCGACCCGCGAACCGAAGCGGATGAAGCCGTAGCGCTGGCCGCGCGCCAGCTTGTCGCCAATGCGCACGTAGCACAGGATGCGCCGCGCGATCAGCCCGGCGATCTGCACACTCGTCACATCGCCGCGCGCAGACCGTATCCACACCGCGTTGCGTTCGTTTTCGGTGGAGGCCTTGTCGAGGTCGGCATTGACGAAGCTGCCCGGCGTGTACCAGTGTCCCTTGATCTCGCCATCGACCGGGCTCTTGTTGGAATGCACGTTGAACACGTTCATGAACACGCTGATCTTTAGCGCCTCGCGTTCCAGGTAGGGGTCGTTGACCTTTTCCACCACGACGATGCGGCCGTCGGCCGGCGCGATCACCGCATCGGCATCGGCCGGCGGCACCCGCGCCGGATCGCGGAAGAACTGCAGCGCGAACACCGCCCAGATCCAGAACGGAATCGACCACCAGCCGAGCAGCCAGGTCGCGATCAAGGCAGCAGCAAACGCGGCCAGCAATACCAGCCAGCCCTCGCGGGCAATGAGGGGATGTGTCATGGGAGTGAGGCGTGAAGGGTGAGGCGTGAGGTGGAAAAGCCATGGAGCGACACTCGCTTCACGCCTGCCACCTCACACCTCACGCATTTCAGTTTTTCGATTGATCGACCAGCTTGTTCTTGCTGATCCACGGCATCATGGCACGCAGCTTGGCGCCGACGACTTCGATCGGGTGTTCGGCGTTGAGGCGGCGGCGGGCGGTCATCTCGGGGTAATTGGTGCGGCCTTCGAGGATGAACTGCTTGGCGTAGTTGCCGTTCTGGATGTTGTCCAGGCATTCCTTCATCGCGGCTTTCGATTGCGCGTTGATGACCTTGGGGCCGGTCACGTATTCGCCGTATTCCGCATTGTTGGAAATCGAGTAGTTCATGTTGGCGATGCCGCCTTCGTACATCAGATCGACGATCAGCTTCAGCTCGTGCAGGCACTCGAAATAGGCCATCTCCGGCGCGTAACCCGCTTCGGTCAGGGTTTCGAAGCCGGCCTTGACCAGATCGACGCAGCCGCCGCACAGCACAGCCTGTTCGCCGAACAAGTCGGTCTCGGTTTCTTCGCGGAAGGAGGTTTCGATCACGCCGCCCCTGGTGCCGCCGTTGGCGCAGGCATAGGACAGGGCGAGATCGCGTGCCTTGCCGGACTTGTCCTGGTACACCGCGATCAGCGACGGCACGCCGCCGCCCTGGGTGTAGGTCGAGCGCACCAGGTGGCCGGGGCCCTTGGGCGCCACCATCACGACGTCGAGGTCGGCGCGCGGGGTGATCTGGTTGTAGTGCACGTTGAAGCCGTGGGCGAATGCGAGCGTCGCGCCCTGCTTCAGGTTGGGTTCGATATCGCTGTAATACGTAGCTGCCATCAACTCGTCGGGAATCAGGATCATCACGAAGTCGGCGGCCTTCACGGCGTCGGCGATTTCCTTGACGTCAAGCTTGGCCTTCCTGGCCTTGTCCCACGACGCGCCACCCTTGCGCAGGCCGACGGTGACTTTCACGCCGGAATCCTTCAGGTTGTTGGCGTGGGCGTGACCCTGCGAGCCGTAGCCGACGATGGCAACCTTGCGCTTCTTGATAAGGGAAAGGTCGGCGTCCTTGTCGTAAAAAACTTTCATGTGAATTCCCGGGCAAATAAATAAAAACGGATTGAAAATCAGGCTTTCAGGCTGCGCTCGCCGCGTCCGATACCGGACGCGCCGGTGCGCACGGTTTCGATGATGAAGGCGGAATCGATCGCCTCCAGAAAGGCATCCAGCTTGGAGCCGGTGCCGGTCAGCTCAATAGTATAAGTGGCGTCGGTGACGTCGATGATGCGGCCACGGAAAATGTCGGCAGTGCGCTTCATCTCCTCACGCCCCGCGCCCACCGCCTTGACCTTGACCAGCATCAGCTCGCGCTCGATGTGGCGGCCTTCGGTCAGGTCCATCACCTTGATCACGTCGACCAGCTTGTTCAGCTGCTTGGTGATCTGCTCGATGATTTCTTCCGAGCCGGTGGTGACGATGGTCATGCGCGACAGGGTGGCATCTTCGGTCGGCGCCACGGTGAGCGACTCGATGTTATAGCCGCGGGCCGAAAACAGGCCGGCGACGCGCGACAGCGCGCCGGCCTCGTTTTCCATCAGGAGCGAAATGATGTGGCGCATATCAAAGCTCCTCCGCCAGGATCATTTCGGACAGGCCCTTGCCGCCTTCGACCATGGGGAAGACGTTCTCGGTCTGGTCGGTCTGGAAGTCCATGAACACCATTCTGTCCTTCAGCGCGGGCGAGAAGGCCTCCTTCAGCGCGGCCTCGACGTCCTCGGGTTTGTCGATGCGCATGCCGACGTGGCCGTAGGATTCGGCCAGCTTGACGAAATCAGGCAGCGATTCCATGTACGACTCGGCGTAGCGGCTGCCGTAGAAGAATTCCTGCCACTGCCGCACCATGCCCATGTAGCGGTTGTTGAGCATGACGACCTTGACCGGGATGCGGTACTGTTTGCAGGTCGAAAGCTCCTGGATGTTCATCTGGATGCTCGATTCGCCGGTGATGCAGGCGACCTGCGCCTCAGGGAAGGCGAGTTGTACGCCCATGGCGTAGGGCAGGCCGACACCCATGGTGCCGAGCCCGCCGGAATTGATCCAGCGACGCGGCTTGTCGAACTTGTAATACTGCGCCGCCCACATCTGATGCTGACCAACGTCGGAGGTGATGAAGGCATCGCCCCTGGTCACTTCCCACAATTTTTCCACCACATATTGCGGCTTGATGATGGAGCCGTTGCGGTTGTACTTGAGACAGTCCTTCGAGCGCCACAGCTCGATCTGTGTCCACCAGGCATTCAGCGCGGCGGCATCGGGTTTTTCCTTGGCCTGCTTCAGCAGAACCAGCATGTCGGCCAGCACGTTTTGCACGTCGCCGACGATGGGTACGTCGACCCTGACGCGCTTGGAAATCGACGAAGGGTCGATGTCGATATGGATGATGCGACGCTGCTCGCGCGCAAAGTGCGCGGGATTGCCGATCACGCGGTCGTCGAAGCGCGCGCCGACGGCGAGCAGTACGTCGCAGTGCTGCATCGCCATGTTGGCTTCGTAGGTACCGTGCATGCCTGGCATGCCGAGGTTCTGCCTGTCGGTGGCGGGATAGCCGCCGAGACCCATCAGCGTGTTGGTGATGGGAAAGCCCAATAACCGGGTGAACTCGGCCAGTTGTTCCGAGGCATCGCCCAGCACCACGCCGCCGCCGGTGTAGATCATCGGCCGCTTGGCTTCAAGCAGCATCTGTACCGCACGCTTCATTTGCCCGCTGTGACCCTTGGCCACCGGGCTGTACGAGCGCATCTCGAGCGTGGCCGGATATTCGAATTCGGCGAGATGCGCAGTCACATCCTTGGGCACGTCGACCACCACCGGGCCGGGGCGGCCGGTGGACGCGATGATGAAGGCCTTCTTCATCGTCACGGCCAGATCCTTCACGTCCTTGACCAGGAAGTTGTGCTTGACGCAGGGTCGCGTGATGCCGACGGTGTCGACTTCCTGGAACGCATCCAGTCCGATCGCCGCGGTCGGCACCTGGCCGGTGACAACCACGATGGGGATGGAATCCATGTAGGCGGTGGCGATCCCGGTGACCGCGTTGGTCACGCCCGGCCCCGAGGTCACCAGCGCCACGCCGACCCGGCCGGTCGCGCGCGCGTAGGCGTCGGCCGCATGCACCGCGGCCTGTTCGTGGCGCACCAGCACATGCTTGAACTTGTTCTGCTTGAAGATCTCGTCGTAGATGTTGAGCACGGCCCCGCCGGGATAGCCGAACACGAACTCGACCCCCTCTTCAGCCAGACAACGTACAACGATCTCGGCGCCCGTGGCTTCCATATAAATGGCAAAAAACTAATTCGTTGGTGAACCCGTGAGGGTAATCGTTTTGCCATGATTCGGTCAAGAAATCATGCGGTAGCGCCATTTTGCGCAACGCTAACAACCGCCCGCCAAAAACAAAAAAACCTTCTGCGGGCAGATAGGGTTTCAAGCCGAAAAACGTGTTTAACGGGGAGGAATGCTCCGCGCCTTGACCGGCGTCTTACTCCGGTTAGCCCACCAATGCATCCATCCCATCAACTCAGGCCGAATACACAAGGCAAATGTCCGAAAATCGTGCGGCACCCCTGCCGCACAGCTTGGCCGCATTGCACGGCCGCGCGGGAAGATGGACGATGCTGGCGCCTATTCGTGTGCGGCTTCGCCGAGCGCGCGCATGATTTCGTTCAGCGAACCCTGCGCATTTTCAACCAGGCAGACCACGTTTCCGGTGCTGCATACGGTCAGCTCTGCGCCCTGCGCGATCCAGCCCCGCGACGGCGACCAGCCGCGCATCTGCGAAAACAGGGACAGCAGATCGATATTGCTCGACACCAGGCGGCGATACCACTGGGCAAACTGCGCCATCCGTTCCATCAGCTCGGGAGACAGCATGCCTTCGGCCTCCATGATCACGCCATCGTCGCGAAAGCGGCACACGGCGGTCACGCCATCCAGCACCAGGACTTTGTTCAGCGACATACGCGCTCCTCAGGTTGCCTGCACGGCATTGAACGTGGCTTCGTAATCGGCATCGCGATTCTTGACGACGACGCCGCAGTTGCCATTCACCACCACCGACCATTCCAGCCCCACGACCGAAAAACCCTTGAATGGCTGAAATCCGCTCTGCCCGGTGAGGACTTCCCAACCGTGTCCTTCCATACTGGCTATGGCCAGATTGGCGACGCACGAGCGCGCCAGCAGATCCAGTACCAGCGGGGTCAATTCGGTCCCTTCGCGCAGCACATGCGATTGCAGCTCGCCCTTGTCGCTGTATGTGAACGCTGCCAGCGCGCCCGGCAGCTCCATCATTTTTTCCAGATCCATATCCGCTCCCCCTTTGTCAGTACAACGCTTCCTTGGTATCGCCCCCCAGCCTGGCATACAGATTGACCAGCAGATCGTCCTGCACATCCCCCACCTTGGCACGCATGATGGTCATGACGTCATTCAGCAATTCGTCACGGTTTTCGATGAAGGAGAAATAATTGCCCACTGCGCAAACAGTGATTTGGCTGCCGCGCGCGATCCAGCCCTGTATCGGACGGTACCCGCAATTTTCGGCAAAGGAGTCGAAAATTTCGGCCTGCATGTTGACCGACAGCGTATTGGCACGACACACGATCGACGCCATGCGCGCAAATTCCTCGGTGAGTGCGCCCTCGTACGAGAAACGGTCGCCGCGATATGCATATTCGCCCGCAGCGATGACACCGGGAATGGCCATGAGTTGCTTTACGATATGCATCGAGTTCCCTCCTGCTTTTTTGATTATGCTTGCGGCACGTTGTGGCAAAGTATCGCGCCCAGCTGCAATATAGAGCCACCATGCAAGACAATGCAATAGACCTCGCCCCTGCGCCTTTCCTGGTGCGCATCGCCGCCATGATCTACGAGTCACTGCTCGTCGTGGCGGTGGTGTTCGTCGCGTCCTTCATCATAATCCCGGTTGTCGGCGAAATGCAGGCGCCGTGGCAGCGGCATGTGTTTCAAGCTTATATTGCAGGCATCCTGTTCGCCTATTTCAGCGCATTCTGGCTGCGCAGCGGGCAAACGCTGGCGATGAAAACCTGGCGTATCCGCCTGGTCAGCCGGAACGGAGACCGCCTGCGTTTCAAGCAGGCCGTGCTGCGATTCGTCCTCGCATTTTTCGGCTTGCTGCTGGCGGGAAGCGGCTTTTGGTGGGCCTTGATCGACCGCGACCGGCTGTTTCTTCACGACCGTATCGCCGGCACCCGGCTGGTACGCGTGCCGCGCAAGGTGTGAAGGGATGAGCTGGCACGATCATCTGCAATCACGCCTGCTGGAAATGCGGCCCGCCAGCGTGTACGCACTGGATGAAGCGGCCCGCCAGATGGCCCGCCGCGTGTTGCAAGACACGCCGGTCTGCGCGCCCGGCAACCCGCCGGATTCGCTCTGCGCACTG
This sequence comes from Thiobacillus sp., assembly GCA_035436705.1. Taxonomy (GTDB): domain Bacteria; phylum Pseudomonadota; class Gammaproteobacteria; order Burkholderiales; family Thiobacillaceae; genus Thiobacillus. The sequence goes on from DAOMWT010000072.1 coordinate 10,511, forward strand.
GCATTGGGGATCGATGCGCTGAACGGGCTGAACCTGCAGCAAGCCCAACACCTGATCAACCAGACACGCCTCTATATCGCCCCGCGCATCCTGCTCGCCGTGCAATCGGACTGCGTGCTGGACGAGGCGACGTTTCGTGCCCTCGGTTTCACGCTGTCGGCAGCCGACACAACGCAAGACAGGCGCATCCATTATTACGATCTCGACACCTACAAAACCGTGCCGGACTGGCTCAATTCCCGTTACTGGGCACATCCCGAACGCTGGCAGCCCTGAAGGACTCCGATCCACTATGTATCGAAGCCCGCGTGGGATCGTTGCCCTGAAGGCCACCCTCTGATCCGGACCGGGCTTGCGTGTTCCAGGAAGCGCTCGCAGTCCACGCCATCGGGTACACTGGGTCCTGTCACTGCGCAACGGCCCGATATCATGAAGTTCATCCCCCACAACGCACTTGAAGAACAGCTGGCTGCTGTTCATGCCGGCACGCTCGATCCCGAAACATTCGTGTTGCAACTGGTCGACCAGCAGCTATTCATGCCGGTACGCGATGAAAAGAATCCCATCCAGGGATTCCAGCGATCGGTCCAGGCAGAGCCGCTGATCATCGAAACCGATGACGGCGAACGCGTACTGGTGGTGTTCACCAGTCCCGAACGGGCCAAGCCCTTCGTCGAGCACTTCCCCGAATTTTCGGGCGGTCTGCTGACCGAGTTTTCCTGGCTGTTGCGCCGCATCGGCGGCGGGGTACCGATTGCGCTCAACCCGGGCTGGGACATCGGCATGGACTTCGATGCCGACATGATCGCGCAGCTGGTCGCGCACCTTCCCCCCGAACATCCGGCCTGACGCGCCCCGCCCACGCCCCTCATGCTGTCCAAATCCGTACTTGCTGCTTTCCGTTCCGCCCTCGGGGCGGATCGCGTCTTCGACGATGCCATCACGCGTACCCTGTATGCCCACGACGAGACTCCGCGCCATGTCGAACCCGAGGCCGTGCTGTTCCCGGCCTCGCACGCCGACGTGGCCGCACTGGTGCGCATCGCGTTCGAACACGGCATCGCCCTGACACCGCGCGGCGCCGGCTCCGGCAACGTCGGCGGCGCCCTGCCGGCGCCCGGCAGCGTCGTCGTCAGTTTCGAGTGCATGCGGCGGGTGCTCGAATTCGACCCCGACAACCGCCTGATTGTCGTCGAGCCCGGCGTGGTCACCGAAGACATCGACCGCATCGCGCGCGGCGCCGGCCTGTTTTACCCGCCCGACCCCGGCAGCAGCGCCTATTGCCGCATCGGCGGCAATCTTGCGATGAACGCCGCTGGGCCGCGTGCCGTCAAGTACGGCGTCACCCGCGACTATGTGCTGGGGTTGCGCGCCGTCACCGGCAGCGGACAGGAAATCCGCACCGGCTGCCGCACCACCAAGGGCGTCACCGGCTACGACCTGACCCGCCTGCTGGTCGGTTCCGGCGGCACCCTCGCACTCATCACCGAAGCCACGCTGAAACTGCTGCCCGCACCGGCGGCCGTCGCCACCCTGCGCGCATGTTTCGCCAGCAACCGCGCTGCACTCGACGCGGTCGGCCGCGTCATGCATCAGGCCGTCCTGCCCTGCGCGCTCGAATTCATGGATCACCATGCCATCGATGCCATCCGCCCGACCGGCGCGGCAGGCGATCTGCCGTCAGGCACCCGGGCATTGCTGATGGTCGAAGCCGACGGCGCCGCGCAGGATTTGCCGCGGCAGATCGCCGCGCTGGAACAGACGCTCGCCGGCGAAGGCCTGCTCGACATGCGCAGCGGCTTCAAGCGCGACGACATCGCGCGGTTGTGGGCAGCGCGCAAATCGCTGTCGCACGCGGTCAAGCGCATCGCACCGCTGAAGATCAACGAAGATGTGGTGGTGCCGGTATCGCAGCTGGCCGACTTCGTCGACTTCATCGACCACACCGCGCAGGCACAGCGCCTGCCGATCGTCTCGTTCGGCCATGCCGGCAACGGCAACCTGCACGTCAACCTCATGGTGCATCCCGACGACGCGGACGAAATGAGGCGTGCCCACCTGGCCCTCGAAGCCATCATGCTGCGTGTGCTGGCGCTGGACGGCACGCTCTCGGGCGAACACGGCATCGGCACTGAAAAGCGCCGTTTCGTGCCGCAGGAAATCGACCCTGTGACGCTGGATCTGATGCGCGCGATCAAGCAGCAATTCGACCCGCACGGCCTGCTCAACCCCGGCAAACTTTTTCCTGATTAAGATGGGCACAAAGGCTTTACAAGCGCAAAAGGCATCTATAGAATGCGCGGCTTCGTTGGGGGTATAGCTCAGCTGGGAGAGCGCTTGCATGGCATGCAAGAGGTCAGCG
>DAOMWT010000073.1:0-12555 GCA_035436705.1 Thiobacillus sp.
ATCGGGCGTCCTTGGAGTCGATCAAAGTCACAGTCGACTTCAAGTGCCGATCTAGGGCCGGGGTCGGTCTTGCGTCCCGCGGCGATGTCGCTGTGCCCCACCACGGCCTGGATGGGATAGGCCTGTTTCAGCAAGCGCACCAGCGGAGCCAGGGCGGCGTACTGGGCCTCGGTGAAAGGCTGGTCGTCCGTGCCTTCGAGTTCGATCCCGATGGAAAAATCGTTGCAGCGCTCGCGTCCTTGCCAGGCCGACATCCCCGCATGCCAGGCGCGCAGCGTGCACGGCACGAACTGGATCAGGGTGCCGTCGCGGCGAATGAAAAAATGCGCCGATACCCTGAGCCCACGGATGCCCTGGTAATACGGATGCGCATCCCAGTCGAGCCGGTTGGTGAAGAGGTCGATCACCGCATCGCCGTCGAACACGCCCGGCGGCAGCGAAATATTGTGAATGACGATGAGTTCGATCGCCGTCCCTTCCGGACGCGCATCGCAATTGGGCGAGGCCAGCCGGCGCGAAGCGGACAGCCAGCCAGCTGCATCGAGGACGCGGGGATGGGGGGCGGAGAGCGGCATGGCGCAAGCTTACTCGACCCGCACAAAGTCTGGAAACATCGGCGTCGAGGGCTTAGACTGCCGGCTTTTGCCGAATCCTTCCCCGCATCATGACACCGCTTGAAGCGCAACAGTTGCTGGACAATGCCGAGTGCATTGCGTCTGCGGACAGCGTCCAGGCCGTGCTCGACCGTCTGGGCCAGGAGATTGTCCGCGTGCTGGCGGGGGACTTTCCGCTGGTTCTGGCGGTGATGGGCGGTGCGGTGGTGTTTGCCGGCCAGTTGCTGCCGCGGCTGGGTTTTCCGCTGGAGTTCGATTACCTGCACGTGACGCGCTATCGCGGCAAAACCAGCGGCGGCGAAGTGGAATGGCGGGTCCTGCCGGGGCAGAACGTGGTGGGCCGCAACGTGCTGGTGCTGGACGATATTCTCGACGAGGGCGAGACCCTGGCCGCGATCCGCGACAAGCTCCTGCACATGGGTGCGGCACGGGTATGGTCGGCGGTGCTGACCAACAAGGATAACGGGCTGGACAAACCGGTCCGGGCCGATTTCGTGGGGCTGGATGTGCCCGACCGCTATGTGTTCGGCTGCGGCATGGACGCTTACGGACTGTGGCGCAATCTGCCCGCTATCTACGCTTTGAAGGACAAATAGTATGTTGGGCATTATCGGCGGTACGGGGCTGACCCAGCTCGCCAACCTGGAAATCACCCATCGCAAGGTGGCGCGCACGCCCTTTGGCGAGCCGTCCGGTGCGCTTACCTTTGGCCATATCTGCGACCAGGAAGTGATCTTTCTGGCGCGCCATGGCTATGGCCACACCATTCCGCCGCACGAGGTGAACTATCGCGCCAACCTGTGGGCGCTGAAAGACCATGGCGTCGACCGCGTGGTGTCGGTGGCCACGGTCGGGGGCATTCATCCGGCGCTGATTCCCGGCATGCTGGTCATCCCGGACCAGATCATCGACTACACCCATGGCCGGGCGGCCACCTGTAGTGTCGAAAGCGACAAGCCGGTCACCCATCTCGATTTCACGTTCCCCTATTGCGACCGGATGCGCAAGGCGCTGCTTCAGGCTGCGATCAGCGCAGGCATCAATCTGCGCGATGGCGGCGTGTATGGCGCGGTGCAGGGACCGCGCCTGGAAACCGCAGCCGAAATCAACCGGATGGAGCGCGACGGTGCCGATATGGTGGGGATGACCGGCATGCCGGAAGCCTATCTGGCGCGCGAACTGGCGCTCTGCTACGCGGCGGTGGGCGTGGTGGTGAACTACGCTGCCGGCCGTGGCCTGTCGAGCGACGGCATCCAGATGGGAGAGATCCAGTCCGTACTGGGTGAGGTGATGCTGCAGGTGCGGCATCTGCTTGAGCAGCTGGTGACCAACGACGCTGCCGGGTTGTGCACGTTCTGAACGCGCGATGAAGCGGGTCGCATGAAACTCTACCGTGCCCTGCAGTCGCAGGGATTCGGCAGCCGCAAAGCCTGCCTGGCGCGGGTGCGCATGGGCGAGGTGGCGGTCAACGGCGTGGTCTGCGACGACCCCGAGGCCGAGGTCGACCCGGCGCAGCTGGAACTGACACTCGACGGCGTCAGCTGGCGTTACCGCGAGAAAGCCTATGTGCTGATGCACAAGCCGGCCGGGTATGAATGCTCGCATCATCCCCGTCACCATCCCAGCGTGTTTGCCCTGTTGCCGCCGCCACTGGTGCAGCGCGGGGTGCAATGCGTGGGGCGTCTCGATCAGGACACCACCGGGCTGCTGCTGTTTTCCGACGACGGCCAGTTCATCCACCGCATGACCTCGCCGAAGAAGGGCGTCGCCAAGGTGTACCGTGCGGGCTGCGCCGAGCAACTCGACGACGCCATGCTGGACGCTTTGCGCAGCGGCGTGCAGCTCAACGACGAGCCGGCGCCGATTGCCGCGCTGGCGTGCGAGGCGCTCGACGGACGCAGCTTGCGGCTGACCCTGGCCGAGGGCAAATACCATCAGGTCAAACGCATGATCGCTGCGGCCGGCAACCGGGTCGAGTCGCTGCATCGCGAAGCCATCGGCGGCCATGCCCTGCCCGCAAACTTGCCCGCCGGCGCATGGCGCTGGCTGGAAGCCGACGATCTCACCCGACTGGAGCAGCCATGGCCATCCGCGATGTCCTGAAAATGGGCGACCCGCGCCTGCTGGAAGCGGCGCGTCCGGTGGAGGAGTTTGCCTCGCCCGAGCTGGCGCAGCTGATCGTCGACATGCGCGACACCATGCGCGCATTGAACGGCGCCGGCTTGGCGGCGCCGCAAATCGGCATCGGCCTGCAGGTGGCGATCTTCGAGGTCAATGCCAACCCGCGTTATCCGGACGCCGAAAGCGTACCGTTCACCGTCCTCATCAATCCCCTGCTGACCCCGCTGTCCGATGCGATGGAGGAAGCCTGGGAGGGGTGCCTGTCGGTTCCCGGGATGCGCGGGTTGGTGCCGCGCCATGCCGACTTGCGCTACCAGGGCTTCGACGCGACGGGGCAGCCGATCGATCGCAGCGTGAGCGGTGTCCACGCCCGTGTGGTGCAGCACGAAGTCGATCATCTGCGCGGCATCCTGTATCCGATGCGTATCCGCGACCTGCGCCATTTCGGTTTCACCGACACCCTGTTTCCGGGACAGAACCTGCAGGACGATTGACGGGTTTTCGACGCTTTCGGGCATGCATTTAGCTTGCCTAAAGTTGTCCCTGTCCGCGCCGCTAACTTGAAGCGTAACCGTGGGCGAGGTGCCCCGGCACAAGCTGCAAGGACGACCATGAATCCCGAACAACAGATCCGGCAGGCCCGGTACCGCATCCATCACGCCGACGTGATGATGGGGGAGGCGGCCCAGCTCGACGCCATTGCGGCCCAGTTGATGGCAGTGCAGCGGCAGTGGAACGATCCCGGCCGCGAAGCCCACCTGGCCGCGGTGCTGGCGACCAGCCGTGCGGTGTGGCACGGCATTCAGATCGCGCTGGCCGAGGACGCACTGGTTTTTCCGCTGGAAGTGCGGCAGAACCTGCTGATTCTGTCGGTGTATGCCGACAGCAAGATCAGCGCATGCGAGCTTGCGCCCAGCGCCGACACGCTGGGCAGCCTGATCGCGCTGACCCATACACTGGCGGGCAGCCTCAAGGAATGGCGGGAGGCGGCATGAAGGCTTCGCTGTGTGCGGTGCTGGATCCGGATATCAGTCTGGCCGATGCTGCAGTCGGCGCGGCGGGCACCACCACCTCGGTGCGTCCCGGCCGTGTCCGCAACCGCGGCAAGACCGAGCTGGACGAAAAGGTCAAGAAACCGGCCGGCAGCGTGCGCAAGAAGTCGCCGCCGGCACGCAAGGCCCCCGCGCGCGGGCGCTACGTGGACGAATACGCGCAGCCGGCGCGCTGAATCACTTCAGTACCTCGTGCACGTCGGTTTCCAGTGCCTGCCTTCCGGCCGGCGCATGCAAAGCGCCTCCGCGGATCAGAAAGGTGTCCTCGACACGCTCGCCCAGCGTGTCGATTTTGGCGGCATAGACGTTTACCCCATGCCGCATCAATACCTCGGCTACCGCAAACAGCAAGCCCGCGCGATCCGCACAGATAATCGACAGCATATGGCCGTGCCCCTGCGCATCGGCTTCCAGCTGTACCGTGGTGGGATAGGGATGGTGCCGCTGGTGGCGTGACAGACGGCCGCGCGGTGCCGGCTGCATCGGCTGCGCCGGGTCGAGGTCGCGCGCCAGCTCGTGCTCCACGAAGTTCAGAAAATCGCGGTAATGAATGCCGCGATTGGCCAGGTCCATCACCTGAAAGCTGTCGAGCGCATAACCATGCCGGGTGGTGTGGATCTTGGCTTCGAGAATGGTGTACTGGATGCGCGCAAAGAAGCCGCAGATGCGGGCGAACAGATCGGGCCGGTCGGGGGTGTAGACCAGCACCTGGATGCCCTCGCCGACCGGCGACAGGCGCGCCCTCACGATGGCGTCGGCGCTGTCGGTACGGCGCCACAGCATGCGTGCCTGCCAGGCCATGTCGTGGGCATCGAAACGGGCAAAATAACGCGCGTCGAGGTGCTGCCACAGTGCGTCGGCGGCGCCGGTGGGCAGGCCATACAGGGCGAGGTTGACGCGCGCTTCGTTCTGCTTGGCGGCGATGTTGGCGACGGCTTCATCGCCGCCAAGCAGCTGCGCCCGCGTGGCATGGTAGAGATCTTCCAGCAGCTTGCCTTTCCAGGCATTCCATACTGTGGGACTGGTGCCGCGGATATCGGCCACGGTCAGCAGATAGAGGGCCGTCAGCCGGCGCAGGTTGCCGATCCTGGCGGCAAACGCGGCAATCACCCCGGGGTCGCTGGTGTCTTCCTTTTGCGAGGTGCGCGACATCGCCAAGTGCATTTCCACCAGCCAGGCGACCAGTTCGGTATCGGCCTTGTCGAGGCCGTGCCGGCGGCAAAATCTCCGCGCATCGGCCGCTCCCAGTTCGGAGTGGTCGCCGCCGCGGCCTTTGGCGATATCGTGAAACAGGGCGGCCAGGTAGAGCAGTTCGGGTTTGTCGAAACCGGCGATCAGGCGGCTGGCGAGCGGAAGTTCGTGCGCCAGTGCCGGCACGGTGAAGCGCCGCATGTTGCGCAGCACGGTGAGGATGTGCTCGTCGACGGTGTAGACGTGAAACAGGTCGTGCTGCATCTGCCCGACGATGCGGCCGAACGCCGGAATGTAGCGTCCCAGCAGGCCATAGCGATGCATGGCGCGCAGCGCCCGGGTGATGCCCAGCGGCTGGCGCAGCAGCGTCATGAACAGTGCATGGTGCGCCGGATTGGCGCGGAAGGCGGCATCGATGCGGATGCTGCCGCGCCACAGCGCGCGTAGCGTGGCCGGCTCGAACCCGGCCAGCGCCGGATGCTGGGCATACAGGATGAAGGCGCGCAGCAGGGCATCGGGCTTGCGTTCGAACAAGTCGGCGGCGCGCGCTTCGAGCAGGTTGGCGCGCAGCTGGAAGTCGGCGTCGATCGGGCTGGGCGGTGCCGTCACCGGAAACAGCCGTACCCGCAATGACTGGATGAGGATGTCGTTGGTGCGCTGGATCAGCTTGGCGGCGCGGTAATAGCCCTGCATCAGGCGCTCGCCTGCGCGCTTGTGCGCGGTGGCGGCGAGCCCCAGGCGGGCGGCGAGTCCGGTCTGGTAATCGAAGGCGAGGCGGTCGTCGCGCCGCCTTGCCAGCAGATGCAGATGGATGCGCAGCGCCGACAGGGCGCGTTCCTCGCGCGCGATGCGCCGCGCCTCCGCTTGGGTCAGCAGCCCGGCGCGTGCGATACCGTTCCAGCCGCCGGCGATGCCGCAGGCCTGCGCCAGCCAGTGAATCATGTGCAGATCGCGCAGGCCGCCCGGGCTGTCCTTGAGGTTGGGTTCGAGCTTGTAGGCGCTGTCGTCGAAGCGGGCGTGGCGCGCCTGCTGCTCGGCGAGCTTGCCGTCGAAAAAGTGCTGCGGGCTGAAGCGTGCCTGGAAACGGTGTTCGAGTTCCTCGAACAGCAAACGGCTGCCCCACAGGAAGCGTGCTTCAAGCAGATTGGTCTCGACCGTGATGTCGGCGTCGGCCTCGCTGATGCAGGCCTCGACGGTGCGCACGCTGTGGCCGATTTCCAGCCCGACGTCCCAGCATGCCTGCACCCAGCTTTCCAGCGTGGCCCGCTGCCCGCTTGCAGGCTCGTGCGGCAGCAGCAGCAGCACGTCCACGTCCGAACCGGGGAACAGTTCGCCGCGCCCGTAGCCGCCGACGGCGGCAAGGCAGAAGCTGGCGGGCAGCGCGAGCCGGGTGCCGATTTCCGCCAGCACGCCGTCCACCAGAGCGGCATGGCGCGCCAGGTAGGTGGAGACGACCGGTTTTTCAAGATAGGCCGCCGCCAATGCCGCGCGGCCGGATTTGAGCCGCTCGCGCAGATCGGCGAACGGCGGGGCGCTCACGCAGCGTGACGAACGCGATCGGGAATCGCCGGGGTGCCGGCCGAGACGGTCAGCACTTCGTAACCGCTGTCGGTGACCAGCACCGTGTGTTCCCATTGCGCCGACAGGCTGCGGTCCTTGGTGACGATGGTCCAGCCGTCCGGCATCTGGCGGATGTCGCGGCGGCCGGCGTTGATCATCGGTTCGATGGTGAAGGTCATGCCGGGCTCCAGCACGAGGCCGGTGCCGGGCTTGCCGTAATGCAGCACCTGCGGTTCTTCATGGAAATCGAGGCCGATGCCGTGGCCGCAGAATTCGCGCACCACGCTGTAGCCGTGGTTTTCGGAAAAACGCTGGATCGCATGGCCGACGTCGCCGAGCCGCGCGCCGGGTTTCACCTGGACGATGCCGATCCACATCGCTTCGTAGGTCACCTGGATCAGCCGTTTGGCCTGGATCGACGCTTCGCCCACCGCGAACATGCGACTGGTGTCGCCGTGCCAGCCGTCCTTGATCACGGTGATGTCGAGGTTCACGATGTCGCCGTTTTTCAGCGCCTTGTCGCTCGGCACGCCGTGGCATACCTGGTTGTTGATCGAGGTGCAGATCGACTTGGGGTAGGGCGTGTGACCAGACGGCGCATAGTTCAGGGGCGCGGGGATGGTGCCCTGCACGTTCACCATGTAGTCGTGGCACAGCCGGTCGAGTTCGCCGGTGGTGACGCCGGGTTTGATGAAAGGCGTGATGTAATCGAGTACTTCCGAGGCGAGACGGCAGGCAATGCGCATGCCTTCGATCTCGGCGCCGGTTTTGATGGTGACAGTCATGTAACGGGCAGGCGGGAATTTTAAAGCCACATTCTAGCCAGCGTGCCCGGTGTACGCCAGAGAAACCCTGACGTGCCGGCTGCCCGGGCACGGGCCGTCCGCATGGTCCGCCAATCGGTGCGGCCGTGCGCCGGCAGACTCCCTCCTTGAAATGAAGGCCTCGACGAATTAGAATTGCGGGCTGTCCGAAATGGTTCGGACAAATTCGCACACCTGTCATTAAAGGGTGGCGGCGCATCCGGGCAAGCGATGCGCGGCTGCTGGCGGGTGGAGGCTCAACCCTTTAGGAGATTCAAATGTCTGTCACCATGCGTCAAATGCTGGAAGCCGGTGTCCACTTCGGCCACCAGACCCGCTTCTGGAACCCCAAGATGGCTCCGTTCATTTTCGGTCATCGCAACAAGATTCATATCGTCAACCTGGAAAAGTCGCTGCCGATGTTCCAGGAGGCGCAGAAATTCGTGCGTAAGCTGGCGTCCAACAAAGGCAACGTGCTGTTCGTCGGCACCAAGCGTGCTGCGCGCGACATCGTTCGCGAAGAAGCGCAGCGCGCCGGCATGCCCTACGTCGACCAGCGCTGGCTGGGCGGCATGCTGACCAACTTCAAGACGGTCAAGCAGTCGATCAAGCGCCTGAACGACCTGGAGGCCCAGATCGCCGAGCCGGGGCGCCTGTCGAAGAAGGAAATCCTCACCGTGCAGCGCGAGGTCGACAAGTTGAACCGCAGCCTGGGCGGCATCCGCGAAATGGGCGGCCTGCCCGACGCGCTGTTCATCATCGATGTCGGCTACCAGAAGGGTGCCGTGGTCGAGGCCAGGAAACTGGGCATCCCGGTGATCGGCGTGGTCGACACCAACAACAGCCCGGAAGGCGTGGACTACATTGTCCCCGGCAACGATGACTCGGCCCGTGCGATCAGGCTGTACGCGCGCGGCATGGCTGATGCGGCGCTGGAAGGCCGCGCCCAGGTCATCAGCGAACTTGTCGGCGGCGAAGAGTTCGTCGAGATCGAGGAAGAGGGGGCGCCCGCTGCCGAATAAAGCGCGGCGCACTGCAACATCGCCGGGAGGGCTTTCCGGCGTGTGTGTTTAGAGGAGGGGCGTCTGCCCCTCTTTCTGTATTGAATTGTTTGAAACTGGATGGGGAATTCGAAATGGCTGAAATCACTGCAAGCATGGTCAAGGAGCTGCGCGAAAAAACCGATGCGCCGATGATGGACTGTAAAAAAGCGCTGTCGGAAGCTGGCGGTGACATGCAGAAGGCGGAAGAGATCCTGCGCGTGCGCTTCGGCAACAAGGCGGCCAAGAGCGCCAGCCGTGTCGCAGCCGAAGGTGTGGTGACGATTGCCATCGGCGCCGACGGCAAGTCGGCCGCCATGGTCGAAGTCAACTGCGAGACTGACTTTGTGGCGAAGAACGACGATTTCCTGGCGCTTTCGAACGCGCTGGCCGAGATGGTGCTGAAGCAGAATCCGGCCGACGTTGCCGCGCTGTCCGCACTGCCTTACAAGGGTGCCACGGTGGAGGATTTCCGCACCGAGCTGGTCGGCAAAATCGGCGAGAACATGGCGGTACGCCGTTTCGTGCGTCTGGACGGCCAGGGCAAGTTCGCCAGCTACATCCACGGCGGCAAGATCGGCGTGCTGGTCGACGTGACCGGCGACGAAGCGCTGGCGCGCGATGTCGCCATGCATATCGCGGCGTCCAAGCCGAAGTCGCTGGATGCGTCGGGCGTGTCGCAGGAGCTGATTGATACGGAACGCCGCGTCGCGATCGAGAAGGCCAAGGAAGCCGGCAAACCGGAAGCCATGCTGGAGAAGATCGCCGAAGGCACGGTGCAGAAATTCCTCAAGGAAGTCACCTTGCTGTCGCAGCCCTTCGTCAAGGACGACAAGCAGACCGTCGAGCAGGTGCTCAAAGCGAAGAGCTCGCAGTGCCACGGCTTCGTGATGTACGTGGTGGGCGAGGGCATCGAGAAGAAAGTGAACGACTTCGCCGCCGAAGTGGCGGCGGCTTCCCAGGTCTGATCGGGCATGGCGCCGGTCCGTCGCATCCTGCTGAAGCTGTCCGGCGAGGCCCTGATGGGGCCGGATAGCTTTGGCTATCACGCCGGCACCATGGCCGGTTTTGTCGGCCAGATCCGCGAAGTGGTGGCGGCAGGCGTGCAGGTCGGTATCGTGGTTGGCGGCGGCAACCTGTTCCGCGGCGCCACCGGTGCGCTGTCGGGGATGAACCGTGCCAGCGCGGATTCGATGGGCATGCTGGCCACCGTGATGAACGCGCTGGCACTGAAGGATGCCCTGCAGCAGGCGGGGGTCGAGGCGCGGGTGCAGACCGCGGTCAGCATCGCCCATGTCGGCGAGGGTTTCGAGCGCGATGCGGCGGTGCGTCATCTGGAGGCCGGGCGGGTGGTGATCTTTGGCGGCGGCACCGGCAACCCGTTCTTCACCACGGATACGGCGGCGGCGCTGCGTGCGGCTGAAATCGGCGCCGATTTGTTGTTGAAGGCGACCAAGGTCGATGGCGTCTACACTGCCGACCCCAAGAAGGACGCAAATGCCGAGCGTTACGAGACGCTGAGCTTCGACCAGGCGATTGCCGGCAATCTGGGCGTGCTCGATACCGCTGCCTTTGCCTTGTGCCGCGAACAGAAATTGTCCCTGGTCGTGTTCAATGTCTTCAAGCCCGGCGCGCTGAAACGCGTGGTGATGGGCGAGGACGAAGGCACGCGGGTGACTTTGTAAGGAGTTGAAATGGCTGAAACCAGCATTGTCGAGATCAAGCAATCCGCCGAACAGAAAATGGGCAAGACCCTGGAAGCGTTGAAAAACGATCTGGCCAAGGTGCGCACGGGGCGTGCCCATACCGGCATCCTCGACCACGTCATGGTCGACTACTACGGCAACCCGACGCCGGTTCCGCAGGTGGCCAACGTGTCGCTGGTCGACAGCCGTACCCTCGGCGTCCAGCCGTACGAAAAGAACATGGTTGGCAAGATCGAGAAAGCGATTCGCGATGGCGATCTGGGCCTGAATCCGGCGACGCACGGCGATATCATCCGCGTGCCGATGCCCTCGCTGACCGAGGAGCGCCGCCGCGACCTGATCAAAGTGGTGCGCAACGAAGCCGAAGGCGCGCGCGTCGCCGTGCGCAACATCCGCCGCGACGCCAACGGCACGCTGAAGGACATGGTCAAGGCCAAGACCGCGACCGAAGACGAGGAGCGCCGGACCCAGGACGAGGTGCAGAAGTTGACCGACAAGTTCATCGGCGAAATCGACAAGATGCTGGCCGACAAAGAGAAAGACCTGCTCGCAGTCTGAGCATATCCGGCGTGGCTATCCGCAGCAAGCAAGCGATTCCGGCAAGCGCCGATGTGCCGCGGCACATCGCCATCATCATGGACGGCAATGGCCGCTGGGCGAAGCGCCGGCTGATGCCGCGCGTCGCCGGCCATCGCAAGGGCGTCGAGGCCTTGCGCGGGGTGATCCGCGCCTGCGCCGAACGCGGCGTGTCGCATCTCACGGTGTTTGCCTTCAGCTCCGAAAACTGGCGACGCCCGCAGGAAGAAGTCAGCCTGCTGATGGAACTGTTCATGCGTGCACTGGAAAATGAAGTCGCGCGGCTTCATGAAAACGACATCCGCTTTCGCGTCATTGGCGACCTGTCTGGCTTTTCCGAGCGCATCCAGAGCCTGATCCGCGATGCCGAGGCGCTGACGCGCAACAATGCCCGCCTCGCTTTCACCGTGGCGGCCAATTACGGCGGACGCTGGGACATCGTGCAGGCGGTCAAGAAACTGATGGCTTCCGGTGTGGCGCCGGAAGCGGTGAGCGAAGCCGCGCTGGCGCAACACCTGAGCATGGCCGATCTGCCGGAACCTGACCTGTTCATCCGCACCGGCGGCGAGCAGCGCATCAGCAATTTCCTGCTGTGGCAACTGGCCTACACCGAACTCCATTTCACCAACGTGCTGTGGCCGGATTTCGACGCCATGGCGCTGGATGCGGCAATCGCTTCCTATCGCACCCGCGAACGCCGCTTTGGCCGCACCAGTGAACAGGTGAGCGCGGCATCATGAATTATTTCCGGGCACCGCATCGATGACGCCGCTTCGCAGCCGGGTGCTGACCGCCGCGTCCCTGCTGGCGGTGTTCGTGCCGGCAGTGCTGTGGGCGCCGACATGGTTGTGGATGATCCTGATCGCCGGCGTGGTCGGCGTGGCGGCTCACGAATGGGCGCGCCTGAGCCATTTCCCCGCTTTGCCGGCGCGCCTCTATGCCGCGCTGCTGACCGCGTGCGCACTGGCTCTGCCCTACGTTCTTGGGACGCAATGGTCGATTTTCCAGAATGCCCTCATCCTGCTGGCGGCTGCGTTCTGGCTGGGAGTCGCCCCATTGTGGCTGCTGGGGCGCTGGCATGCCGAACAGGCGTTTCTGCGCGCTGCAGTCGGCGTCGTGCTGCTGTTGCCTACCTGGGCCGCGCTGCTGTATCTGCATGCGCGCGGCCCCGGCGTGCTGCTGGCGGTGATGGCGATTGTCTGGATTGCCGACAGCGCGGCCTATTTTGCGGGGCGCCGCTTCGGCCGGCATAAACTCACCCCCGCCATCAGCCCCGGCAAAACCTGGGAGGGGGTGATGGGGGCGATTGTCGCGCTGGCGCTGTATGCCGGTATATTGAGCGGCACCATCGGCCTGCCGCTGCTGCCGTTGTTCGCCGCGGTGGCGGGCCTGCTGTACCTGTCGGTGCTGGGCGACCTGTTCGAATCCTGGATCAAGCGTGTCTCCGGGATGAAGGACAGCGGCGATTTGCTGCCCGGCCATGGCGGGATGCTCGACCGTATCGATGCACTGACCTCCACGCTGCCGCTCGCATCGGGCATCCTGATCTGGCTGGAGCGCACCGCATGAAGCCGCGCGTTCTCACCATTCTGGGCGCTACCGGCACCATCGGCGTCAATACGCTCGATGTGGTGGCGCGCCACCCCGGGCGGTTCGAGATTTTTGCCCTGACCGGTGCAACGCAAGTCGAGCGCATGGTCGAGCAGTGCCGCATCCATCGTCCGCGCTTTGCGGTGATGAGCGAGCCGGCGGCGGCAGCGGTGCTGCGCGCGCGGATTGCCGAAGAAGGCCTGGCGGTCGAGGTGCTCGAGGGCACCGCGGCGTTGACCGAGGTGGCGACCGCGCCCGAGATCGATACCCTGATGGCGGCGATCGTCGGCGCGGCCGGCCTG
>DAOMWT010000074.1:0-12409 GCA_035436705.1 Thiobacillus sp.
ATCATACGCTGGGGCTCGCGGAGCGGGTACGCGCTGAAGACAACACGGATTCAGGTAAGAAATAATTGTTCTTTATTAGGCAACAAATGAATCGATTCGCCGATATGCAAATGTTCGTGAGCGTGGTGGAAACCGGCAGCATCAGCGCCGCGGCCGAGCGCCTGGGCGTGGCCAAATCGGCCGTCAGCCGCCGCCTGGCGGAACTCGAATCGCGTCTCGGCGCCTCCCTCATCCATCGCACCACGCGCAGGCTCAACCTGACCGACAGCGGCCGCGCCTATTACGATCGCTGCGTCGTCATCCTGGCCGACCTGGACGAGGCGGAAGCCGCCGTATCCCTGGCCCACCAGGCACTCAAGGGACGGCTCAAGGTGGCGCTGCCGCATGCATTCGGCCTGCTGCACCTGGCCCCGCTCATCCAGGAATTCATGGCGCAGCATCCCCAGGTGCGCTTCGAACTCGATTTCAACGACCGCCAGATCGATCTGATGCAGGAAGGCTTCGATCTGGCCATTCGCATCGCCACGCTGGCCGATTCCAGCCTGATCGCCCGCCGCCTGGCGCCGATCCGCCATGCGGTATCGGCCAGCCCGGACTACCTGGCACGGCACGGCATCCCAAGGACAGCGGCCGAACTGGCGCATCACGTCTGCCTGGCCTACAGCAATCTGGAGCATCCCGGTCTGTGGTCGTACCACGCGCCGGACGGCCAGCCCGGCAGCGTGCGGGTGCCGGTCCGCCTGGCGTCCAGCAGCGGCGATTTTCTGCTGCGTGCCGCCATTGCCGGCGAAGGGCTGATCATGCACCCCACCTTCTACCTGCACGCGGCCCTGAGCACCGGCCAGCTGGTTCAGGTGCTGGCCGACCACAGCTGGCCGGAACTCTCAGCCTACGCGGTCTATCCGCCGACGCGCCATCTTTCCAGCCGGGTGCGGGCTTTCATCGACTTCGTGGCAGCGCGTCTGGCAGGCGAACCCTATTGGGACCGCGCCGGCCCAGCCTGAAAACACGCCCGACCGGCCCACCGCGCATGGCCGGCGACTCATTCGCCGCGATAGATGTAATCCCGCCTGAACGGATAATTGGGCTGGCCGCCGCCGACGCCCTTGCCCGCCAGCACCTGCCACAGTTCCAGCCAGCCATGGTCGAAGGCGTGGGCCGAACCCGCCATGTAGATGCGCCAGATGCGGTATTTCTGTTCGCCGATCAGGCGGCGGGCTTCGTCGGCATGCTGCTCCAGCCGGGTGACCCAGTGCCACAGGGTTGTGCCGTAATGGGGGCGCAGGTTTTCGGCGTCGAGGCATTCGAGGCCGCTGCCTGCAGCGGCGCGCAGCACGTCGGCGGCGTGCACCAGTTCGCCGCCGGGAAAAACATAATCGTCGATGAATTCGGAGATGCCGCTGCCAAGTCCGCCGGATTCGGTTGCGGCAGCGGTGATGCCATGATTGAGCAACAGTCCGCCTGGCTTGAGCAGATCCATGATCTTGTTGAAGTACGCAGCGAGATTTACACGTCCGACATGCTCGAACATGCCGACGCTGGCAATCTTGTCGTAGCCGCCCGGTTCGTCCATGTCGCGGTAGTCCATCTTGCGCACCTCGACCCGGCCGCCCAGGCCGCGCCCGGCAATCTGCTCACTGACGTAGGCATGCTGGTCGTCCGACAGGGTGATGCCCACTGCCCGCACGTCATAGCGTTCCGCCGCGTGCAGGATCAGGCCGCCCCAGCCGCAGCCGATATCGAGAAAGCGCTCGCCGTGATGCAGGTCGAGCTTGCGGCAGATGTGATCGAGCTTGGCTTCCTGCGCGGCGTCCAGGCTCATGTCCGGCTGCCTGAAGTAGGCGCACGAATAGATCCGCCGGCGGTCTAGCCACAGGCCATAGAAATCGTTGGAAACGTCGTAGTGATACTGGATGTTCCTGCGGTCCCTGGCCCGCGTGTGGCGCCACCACTTCCAACCCTCCGAGCCGATTTTCGGTGCGCAGTCGCCGGCGTTGCACAGACGGTCGCCGAGCGCCAGGATGTCGCGAGCGTCGCCGATGAGATCCAGCCCTCCTTCCACATAGGCCCGCGCCAGCGTGCCCAGACTGGGGTCAGCCATGGCCTTGAGGCTGGATGGCTGATGCAGCCGCACCCGCACCACGGCTTCGGCGACAGCGCCCACCTGCTCGCCATTCCACAATTCGACGGCGAACGGCAGACCCGAGGCCTCCACCCGCCGCCGCAACTGATGAACCAGAAATTGATTCAGCATCGCGCCTTCCTCTCAAAGACGGCGGCACGTTGTTGTCGTGGTTTTACCGCCTGACTAATGACTTTAGGCCAAATCCACCACCAGTGCGGCGCGGGTCTTTTCCGCCAGCGTCGTCGCTTCCACCGCATAGGCAGCGAGATCGATGCCCATGCGAACCGGGCCGCCGGCCTTGGCGGCCGCGATCGAGGCCGGGTCGAGCTCGAAACGCAGGAAATGCACCGCCGAGGTTTTCTCCTCGTTCTCGCGTTTCAGGTCTTCGTCGGCGATGGCGAACGTTTTCGCCTGATCGGCCACCTGCACCCACACGCGGTCCTCGATCCCCTTGAGTTTCGCCAGCGCGATCTTGCGCTCGTCCGGGTCGGGATACTGGATCATCATCGTCGCCTTCCAGTTGGTGCCGTCCGGAATCAGCGGATTGTAGGCGTCGAGCTCGTCCTGGATGCCGGCGTCCTCGAAGGTGCGCTCGGCTCGCAGCATTTCCTGGATCTGGTAGCGCATGGTTTGCTCGTCCTCGAAAATCAGCGTGACGTGGGCGCCCAGCTCGACCATGCGGTTTTTCTTGTGCGCCATCACTTCGGCACGCATTTGCGGACGCACCTTGGCGTAGCCCTCCAGGGTCAGTAGGCTGTCACGAGTGATCTGCGGCATATAAGTATTCTCCTTGTTCAACGATTCATTCCAGGCCGTAGGCGATGCGCAGCAGCGTGATCGGGTGCTGCTTCTGCGCGGTGGCCGTTTCGCCCATGCCCTGCAGGATGTGACGCGCGGCGATCGCGCAGTCGGAACTCACGTAATCGGGCTGCGGCTCGGCCATCTGGCGGAACACCGGCCTGCCGATCTTCATCGACTTGGCGAAATGTTCGCTCTTCACGCCCCAGGTGCCGTCGTGGCCCGAGCAGCGCTCGACCATATTCACTGTCGCGCCGGCCAGTTGCAGCGCGTCGCGCGTCTTGTTGCCGATGTTCTGCACGCGCTGGTGGCAGGGAACGTGATAGGACACCTTGCCGAGCGGACGCTTGAAGTCGGTCTTCAGCAGACCGTCGACGTTGCGCGCCATCAAGTACTCAAACGGATCCCACATCGCTTCCTTGACCGCCTGAACGTCGGCGTCGTGGGGGAACATCAGCGGCAGCTCCTTCTTGTACATCAGGGTGCACGAAGGCACCGCGGTGAGGATCGCATAACCTTCGCGCGCCAGCTTGGCCAGATGCGGGATGTTGGTTTCCTTCAGCCGCGCCACGGCGTCGAGGTCGCCCAGTTCCAGCTTGGGCATGCCGCAACAGGCCTCCTTCTCCACCAACACGGCGGGAATCTCATTGTGCGCCAAGAGCTTCAGCAGATCGTGGCCGATGCCGGGCTCGTTGTAATTGACGTAGCAGGTGGCATAAATCGCCACCTTGCCGGGGGTTTTCTCGCCGGCCTTCACCGCGAAGTCGCTGCGCGGCCTGGCGGTGGAGCGGAACCTGGCGCTATCGTATTCGGGCAGCTTGCGGTCGGCGTGAATCTTCAGCACGCCGTCGACCAGCTTGCGGATCGGCTTGTTCTTCAGGCTGGCGTTGACCGTTTGCGCCACCACCGGAATCGAGGCGAGCTTGCCCATTGCGTCGGTCGATGACAGCAGCCTGTCGCGGAAACTGGCGCCGCTCTGCCGGAACTTGATCGCTTTGGCGCGCAGCATGGTGTGCGGAAAATCCAGATTCCACGGATGCGGCGGCACGTAGGGACACTTGGTCATGTAGCAGAGATCGCAGAGGTAGCACTCGTCGACCACCTTCCAGTAGTCGGCCTTGGCGACGCCGTCCACTTCCAGCGTCGACGATTCGTCGACCAGATCGAACAGGGTCGGAAACGCGGTGCACAGCGACACGCAGCGGCGGCAGCCGTGACAGATGTCGAAAATGCGCTCAAGCTCGTGCATGAGCTTGCCCTCGTTGTAGAAATCCGGGTTTTTCCAGTCGAGCGGATGACGGGTGGGGGCTTCGAGGTTGCCTTCACGGGTGCTCATGGCGATCCTTGCTTGTGAAAACTGAAAAAATTTGTCCGCGAAGGACGCGAAGAGACGCGAAGAAAACCAGAAGCTATGGAGGCGACATTTGATCGATCGCCGTTTGCCTCGCTTCGCGTTTCTTCGCGTCCTTCGCGGATAAAGCTTTGAACGGGGCGGGCACAGCCCGCCCCGTTCACGGGCGATTTACGCGCCCAGGCTATCCAGGGTCTTCTGGAATTTGTTGGCGTGTGAGCGCTCGGCCTTGGCCAGCGTCTCGAACCAGTCGGCGATTTCGTCGAAACCTTCGGCGCGCGCTTCCTTGGCCATGCCCGGGTACATGTCGGTGTACTCGTGGGTTTCGCCGGCGATTGCGGTTTTCAGGTTGTCGGCGGTGGGTCCGAAAGCCATGCCGGTAGCCGGATCGCCACAGGTTTCCAGGTATTCCAGATGGCCATGAGCGTGGCCGGTTTCGCCTTCGGCGGTCGAGCGGAACACCGCGGCAACATCGTTATAGCCTTCCACGTCGGCTTTGCCTGCGAAGTAGAGGTAGCGGCGATTGGCCTGCGATTCGCCAGAGAAGGCGTCCTTCAGATTTCCTTCGGTTTTCGAGCCTTTGAGTTGCATAACCTGATCTCCTTGATTTACATAGACATGCCTTGCAGCACTGACACTCCATCCCTCTCCACCTGTCCATTTATAGCAGACCTGTGTGCGGATGAAATCCTGTTTTTAGACTAAGTCTAATAACTGAACGAAGATTAAACCCGCGGCGATGACGCTGTCAACCTCGCCTGGCATCGGACTGTCCCGGCATGCGATTCCGCACGAGCCGGCTCTTTGGCTCATAACGGATAGGAGTCCTTCAGGGCTTCAGTGTCTATACAGCAATGGCCTGCCTCTAGCAGGTACACTTCCGGTTGAATGGAGGACTGTCATGCGTTCCAACGAAACCAAAACCGACGCCGAATGGCGTGCCGAACTGCCGCCCGAGCAATACCGCATCCTGCGTGAACACGGTACCGAACGGGCGTTCACCGGGCAATACTGGGACCACCACGAAACCGGTGAATACCGCTGCGCCGCCTGTGGCGAACCGCTGTTTTCCTCGGCCGCCAAGTACGATTCAGGCAGCGGCTGGCCGAGCTTTTACCAGCCGCTGAACGCCGACGCGGTGGCGGAAAAGACCGACACCAGCCACGGCATGACGCGCGTCGAGGCCCTCTGCCGCCGCTGCGGTTCGCATCTCGGGCACGTCTTCACGGACGGCCCCGCGCCTACCGGCCTGCGCTATTGCATCAATTCGGCCTCGCTGAACTTCCAGAAAAAACAGGACTGAATCTTGCATATCTTCGATGCGCAGATCACGGCAATCACGCCCGCCACGCCCAGCATCCGCGTCCTGCGCCTTGCCATCCCCGATGCTGCCTTCCGTTTTTTGCCGGGCCAATGGGTGGACCTCAGCATCGAGGCTGACGGGATGACGCACACTGCGGGCTATTCCATCATCACCTCGCCCTTCCATCAGGGCGGAATCGAATTGGCGATCAAGGCCAGCGCACGGCATCCGGTGGCACGCTGGGTGCACGAGCGTGCACGGGCAGGCGACACCGTTCGCGTATCGCAGGGCCAGGGGCCGTTTGTCTATCTTCCCGAGATGAGCGACAACGTGGTGCTGATCGGCGGCGGCGTGGGTGTCACGCCGCTGCTGTCCATCTTCCGCCATGTGCGCGATGCCCGTCTTTCGACCCAGGTACACCTGGTCTACAGCGTATCGGACAGTCGCGAAATCCTGTTCCGTGACGAACTCGATGCCGCGATTCAGGCGCATTCCAACCTGCATGCGAGCATCACCGTCACTCAGTCCGATCCCCGCTGGCACGGCCTCACCGGCCGCATTGATCCGGTCAAGCTGCATGCGCTCGACGTGCCGGACGACACGCTGTATTACCTGTGCGGCCCCAAGGGCATGGTCGAGGACATGAGCGCCCTGCTGCACGATCTGGGCGTGCCGATGAACCGCATCATTTTCGAGAAGTGGTGGTAGCCGCCGGAGATGGCCCGATTCGACTATTAAAGAAATCACCCGGCCTGTGTATGTTTAACCCCTCAACCTGAACGGAGACACCTCATGCGTATCATCCCCCTCCTCGCCGCCCTGGCTTTCTGCACCCCGGTGTTGGCGGGCCCCAAGGACGTCGTCCGCCCCTACCCGGCGCAGCAGGTCGCCGCCGGCACTTACGTCATCCACGGCCCGCAAGGCCTGCCGTCCAAGGCAAACCAGGGCTTCATGAACAACCCGGCCTGGGTCGTCACCGCCGATGGCGTCGTGGTGATCGATCCCGGTTCCAGCGTGCAGGCCGGCCGCATGATGGTGGCGCAGCTGCGCAAGACAACCAAAAAACCGGTCACCCACGTGTTCAACACCCACGTCCACGGCGACCACTGGCTCGGCAACCAGGCGGTTCTGGAAGCATGGCCGCAAGCCACGATCATCGCCCACCCCGACATGATCAAGCAGGCCAAGGACGGCGCCGCCGAGTTCTGGCTCAAGCTGATGTCGGACATGAGCGGCGGCTACACCGACGGCACCCGCGCGGAAATCCCCACGGTCGAGGCGGCCGACGGCCAGGAATTCAGGATCGGCGGCAAGACCTTCCGCATCCATTCCTCGACCGACGCCCACAGCAAGACCGACCTAATGATCGAAATGGTGGAAGACCGCACCCTGTTCACCGGCGACAACGTGCTGAACCGTCAGGTGATGAACATGCGCGACGGCACCTTCAAGGGCGTGATGAAAGCGACCGACCAGGCGCTTGCGCTCAACGCCAAACTCTACGTTCCCGGGCACGGCAAGACCGGGGACCGCAAGTTCGTCGCCGAGCAAAAGGCCTATTTCGACATCCTGATGGCGGAAGTGCGGCGTATGTACGACGAAGGCAAGAGCGACTACGAAATGAAGCCGGTCATCGCCGGCAAGCTCAAGGCCTACCAGGGCTGGGCGGAGTGGGACACCAACCTGGGGCAGCAGATCAGCCTGGCGATCCTCGAAATCGAACAGGAATAAAGCCGGACGCCGCAGCCCCCGGGCTGTGGTGCTGGAACAATCAGTGCAGACGGGTCACGCTGGCGGCACGGCCGGGCTGCCATTCCCCGTCGAGGCTCACCCATTCGACCCGCTCGCCTAGCATGCGAATCATGCCCGGGCGACGGTTGTCGCCGGTATCGGAAAACTCGAAACGGTAATCACGCTGGAACTGCAGCTGGCCGCTGCCGTTGCGGGTGAAGCGGGTCTTGCTCAAGGCCACGCTCTCGTCCAGAAACTGCAGCCCGGCGTCGGCGCAGGCGCGCCGCCCGACGGCGACAGCCTGTTCACGCGTCCGCATGCCGGCATACCAGTACCAGCCGGCCACGCCGAACAATCCCAGCAGGATGATTTCCCAGCTCACTGCCCTGCCGGGTCGGGCTTGACCGGGCTGCGGAACAGCGCCGCCACCTGCTTCTTGGGAGGCTGGCGCAGCGGAACCGGCGCGGTGTCGGGCCGCGGCGCATCGCTCGGCACATAGGGGGCATCGAACAATGCATCACGCGCAACGGCGGGCCTGCCGCGCGGGGCGCTGCGTTCGCCGTGACGCTCAGTCGCGCGCGGCGCACGCGACTGATACGCGGGCACATCCGCCGCACCCGGCTCGAAGCCGGGAACGATCACCGGCTCAAGAGTGCTGCCGATGAGTTTCTCGATGTCCCTGAGATAGCGCGTTTCGGATTCGCTCACCAGCGAAATCGCCTCGCCCTGGGCGCCCGCGCGGCCGGTGCGGCCAATGCGGTGCACGTAGTCCTCGGCGTTGTGCGGCAGGTCGTAGTTGACGACGAAGGGCAGCGCCTCGATGTCGATGCCGCGCGCGGCGACGTCGGTGGCGACCAGCACGCGCAGGGTGCCGGCCTTGAATGCGTCCAGCGCCTTGATGCGTTCCTGCTGGGTCTTGTCGCCGTGGATGGCGTCGGCATGCAGTCCCAGTTTGTTGAGTTCGTTGGCAAGCCGGTTGCAGCCGAGCTTGGTGCCGGTGAACACCAGCACCTGCCGCAGGTCGCGGCTCTTGATCAGATGCGCCAGCAGCTGCCGCTTGCGTTCGTGGTGCACCGGGTGCATTACCTGGGTGATGGTGACGGCCGTGGCGTTGCGCGCCACTTCGATGAAGGTGGGGTTGTTGAGGATGCTGTCGGCGAGCTTGCGGATTTCTTCCGGGAAGGTGGCCGAGAACATCATGTTCACCCGCTGCGCCGGCAACAGGGCGACGATGCGCTTGAGATCGGGCATGAAGCCCATGTCGAGCATGCGGTCGGCCTCGTCGAGCACCAGGGTATTGACCTGGGTCAACATCAGTGTCTTGTTCTGCACGTGGTCGAGCAGGCGGCCGGGGGTCGCCACCAGGATTTCGACACCTGCCTTCAGGATCGGAATCTGGGTGTTGATGCTGACGCCGCCGTACACCACCAGCGAGCGTAGCGGCACGTGCTTGCAATAGGTCTTGATGCTTTCCTCGACCTGGATCGCCAGTTCGCGCGTGGGGGTGAGGATCAGCGCACGGATCGGATGCTTGGCCGGCGAGGTGCCGGTGTTGGCGAACGGCAGCAGGCGCTGGATCAGCGGCAGCGCGAATGCGGCGGTCTTGCCGGTGCCGGTTTGCGCCGCACCGAGGATGTCGCCTCCCCGCAGGGCCAGGGGGATCACCTGTTCCTGTATCGGCGTCGGCGAGACATAGCCCATTTCATCGAGGGCACGCAGGATGTCGGGCGCCAGCCCGAGTTCAGCAAAAGTCGTCAAAGTCTGTCCAGTAAAATTTCTGGTCCGGTTAGGTTCGATCAGGCGCCCGGCCGGCTAGATCCGGATCCAGCCGAAGCCTGTCGTCTGGCAGGCCACGCGCACGTCCTCATCCGCACAGTCCAGCACCTGGGCCAGGGCGCGCTGCGCCAGGGCGGACGTGTTGTTCTTTTTTGATACGTGCGCGGCCATCACGCACCGCAATTTTTCATGTTTCAGCTTGTCCAGCAAGGCCGCCGACTGGCCATTTTCCAGGTGGCCGAAACGCCCGCCCACCCGGCGCTTGAGACTCGCCGGATAGGGCCCGCTCTCCAGCATCTCCGCATCGTGGTTGCACTCCAGCACCAGCGCGTCGACACCGCAAAGCATGGCCTCGATATGCGGCGTGCTGCACCCCGCATCGGTCAGCACGCCCAGCCGGCGATCACCGTCACCGAACACGTACTGCACCGGCTCGCGCGCATCGTGCGGTACCGGAAACGGCCGGACTTCCAGGCCGTCCACCGCGAACGCCGCGTGGCTGTCGATCACCTGCACCGCCACACCGTCGAGGTCCTGCGCCATCGCCAGGGTGCCTGCGGTCAGCCACACCGGCAGCTTATGCCTGCGGGCCAGCCGCCCCACCCCGCCGATATGGTCGCTGTGTTCGTGCGTGACGACGATGCCGGCCAGATCGGACGCCTGCAGATCGAGCCGCGCCAGCCGTGCAATGCTGTCGGCCAGACCGAAACCGCAGTCCAGCAGCACCCGGGTGGAGCCGGCCTCGACCACCAGGCCGTTGCCTTCGCTGCCGCTGCCGAGGCAGGCAAACCGCATTACGCGCCTTCCCGCGTCACTTCAATTCTTTATGCAGCAGATTGATGATGCGGTTCTGCGTATTGGCATCGACCGGCTTGCCGTCGACGCCGCTGACGTTGACCCGGCTCTTGTCGCCCGCCTCGCTCACCACGATCTGCAGTTGCGGCGAAGTCTGCGCCTTCTTGCTGCGCCAGAACGCGAATTTGGCCAGTATGCCGTCGTCGCGCTTGCTGGCGTTGTCGACATCGGGATCGATGTAGCGAACGAAATACACGCCCTTGGAACGGTCGCGGTCTTCCACCGCAAAGCCGACACGATCCAGCGCCAGGCCGACGCGGCGCCAGGCGCGGTCGAAATTCTCGTCCATTTCCAGCACCGGGGCCCCGGCTTCGCGGACGATACGCGCCTGTTCCGGCGTCTGCTGCTTGGCCAGCAGGGTCTGGGCGCGATTCTCCTCCACCCCGAAACGCAGCATCAGGCGGCGCAGCATCTCGGCCTCGAGTTCGGGGTCGGCCGGGCGCGGCTGCCACACGGTCTTGTCCTTGCCCTCGGTGGCATAGACTTCCATCATGCCGCGGTGGCTGATATAGATCTCGGTGCCGTCCTTGCCGGCTTCGATGCGGGTGCGGAACTTGTCGCGCTCGGGAGTGGAATACAGGCCGTCGAGCACCTTGCCCAGCGTACGGCGAATCGCATCCTGCGGAATGTTGGCGCGGTTCTCCGCCCAGTCGGTTTCGATCACGCCGGTTTCCGGTGATTCCAGGTTGACGATGAAACCGGTCTCCTGCCAGAAATCCTTGATCACCGGCCACACCTGCTGCGGCGTCGCCTGCACCACCAGCCAGCGCTGGGAGCCGGCGCGCTCGATGCGTGCCTTGTCCTGCGCGGGCAGCAGGGTTTGCGTGCCGCTCGGGGCGGCCTTGCGCTCCTGGCTGTAGGTCGACAGGGTGGCCGTGCCGCTGCCCTGGGCATCGGGAATCGCGTAGCGGTTATCCCCTGTCGGCGCGGTGAGGTCGGGCGGCACTTCCAGCGTCGGCAGCTTGTTGGCCGACTTGTAATCGATCTTTTTGGATTCCACGATGCCGCAACCCGAGGCCGTCAGGGCAAGCATCAAAAACAGGGGGAATAAACGCATATCGGCAGGGATCCTGAATCAAGGGGCTTACATCAAACCGGCGTGGCGCATCGCATCACGCAGGGTGTCGTGCAGACCGGCAGACAGCGGGGTCAGCGGCAGGCGCAGGGCAGGCCGGATCAATCCCAATTCGGCGCAGACCCACTTGACCGGAATCGGGTTGGCCTCGACGAACAGTTTGCTGTGCAGCGGCAGCAGTCTATTGTTGAGTTCGCGCGCGCGCGGCAAATTGCCTTCGAACGCCGCCACGCACATCTCGTGCATCAGTTGCGGCGCCACATTGGCGGTGACCGAGATCACCCCGTGCCCGCCCAGCAGCATAAAGGGCAGCGCCGAGGCATCGTCGCCGGTGTACAGCGCAAAATCCTTTGGCGCGCGACGCAGCAGATCGGCCGCGCGTTCCATGCTGCCGGTGGCATCCTTGATGCCGACGATGCCCGGCACCTGGGCCAGCCGCAGCACGGTGTCGTTGGAAAGATCCGCGATGGTGCGGCCCGGCACGTTGTACAGGATCAGCGGCAGGTCGACCGCTTCGGCAATCTTCCGGTAATGCTGGTAGAGGCCTTCCTGCGTCGGCTTGTTGTAGTACGGCACCACCGACAGGCCAGCCTGCGCACCGGCGCGTTTGGCACATTCGGTGAGTTCGATCGCCTCGCTGGTCGAGTTCGCGCCGGTCCCGGCAATGACCGGCACCCGCCCGGCGGCCTGCTCGACGGTGGTGCGGATCAGCAGGCAGTGCTCGTCATAGCTGACCGTCGGCGATTCGCCGGTGGTGCCGACGATGACAATGCCATCCGTTCCCGCTGCGATGTGCCAATCAATCAGCCTGCGCAGTGCATCAAGGTCGAGTGCGCCGTCGTCCGTCATGGGGGTGACGATCGCGACCAGGCTTCCTCCGGCCCTATTCATTTCTGCCATGTTGTTTCCGCCGCTTAAATTTCAGACCCGCACCGTTGTCTGGACGGGTTAACGATAAATCGCAACATTCTAATCCATCTGGCCACGCCTGGCTTTATCTCGGAACGAGCCGGCCAAGCCAGCCGGCCAGCTGTTCGATGCCCAGCCCGACGCTGTGCGCGACCAGCGGCACCGCCCATATCCAGACCGCCATCAGCCCCAGCGCGGCTATTCCCAGCCCGGCCGAGAACATGTCGAGTCCCGGCGTGGTGCGCGCGACGATGCCAAACGCCAACTGGATCAGCAGCGCCAGCGCCAGCAGCGGCAAGGCCAGCTGCACGCCGGTGGCGAACAGCCAGCCGGCGGCTTCGGCCAGCTGACGCAGGTCGGCCGCAGCGAGCAGGACGGCGGCCGGCATGGCGGCGAAGCTGTCGCGTAGCGCATCGACCACCAGCAGATGGCCGCTGGCGCCCAGAAACGCCAGCGCCGCCAGCCATCCCGCGAGCGCGCGCCAGG